>CAZEEF010000055.1:0-10844 GCA_964511095.1 uncultured Coxiellaceae bacterium
GGATCGCCACGCCTCCTTCGGAGGCTCGCGATGACAGATTACGCAACAACGCCGGCTTGTCCGCGGGATCCAGAATGGCATCGCAGGTCACTGGATCCCGCGGACAAGCCGCGGGACGACGTGAGTGGAGTTAATTGACGACAGGCTCTAGCTCACTCTTATCTAAATTAGGCAAAGTGACATTTAACTCGAGAATAGAACAACCATCCTGACGTTCCAACTCGATTTTGACATCTTCTTTATTGATATTCACATACTTTGCAATCACATCAATCAAATCCTGCTGCATGGCAGTCAAGTAATCTGGCTTGTCCCGCGTGCCACGTTCGTGAGCGATAATAATTTGCAAACGTTCCTTCGCCACTTTTGCCGATTTTTTCGGAGGATGAAAATAACGTAATATTTTGGAAAATTGGCTTGGAATATTCATACGGCCTCCTTCTCCTTAAAGCTAAATAAACGTTTTAGCCAGTGACTTTTTTCTTCAATAAATCGGTGTGGCAAATTTTGCCCCAGGAAACGTGAAACAGCGTCTGCATAAGCCTGACCCGCATCACTTTCCCGGTCCAAAATGACCGGATCACCCGCATTGGAAGCACGTAATACCGCTGAGGATTCTGGAATCACGCCTAATAATGGAATCGCTAAAATTTCATTGACGTCCCCAATGCTTAACATATCGCCTTTGGTGACACGTTTTGGCGAATAACGGGTTAATAGCAAATGTTCAGTAATGGGTTCGCGTCCTTCTTCAGCACGTTTGGTCTTGCTGGAAAGCAACCCTAACATACGATCTGAATCGCGCACAGAAGACACTTCCGGATTCGTTACAACGACCGCGTGATCCGCAAAATACATGGCTAACTGCGCACCGCGCTCAATACCTGCCGGTGAGTCACAAACAATATAATCAAATGTTTTGCGCAATTCTTCCAATACAACACTAACACCTTCCAGCGTTAACGCATCTTTATCACGCGTTTGCGAAGCAGGCAAAATATATAATTCGCTAACGTGTTTATCGCGAATTAACGCCTGATTCAAATTGGCTTCGCCACGAATTACATTGACAAAATCATAAACAACACGACGCTCGCAACCCATAATCAAATCCAGGTTACGCAAGCCAATATCAAAATCAATCACGACTGTTTTAAAGCCGCGTTCCGCCAAACCAACAGCAATCGATGCACTGGTAGTGGTTTTTCCGACACCGCCTTTTCCTGATGTTACTACAATGATTTGTGCCACTTTGCGTCCCTCTCTTTATTAAGAAATCGTCTCAATTCGCACCTGTTCGTTATCCAGATAAATTTGAATCATACCACGACTTTCTGGCAGCGGCTGCATATCTTCTTTTGTTAAATAATAGCCCGCAATGGAGATTAACTCAGCTTCGAGCGTATGGCAAAAAATTCTTGCATTCATATTTCCCTGCACGCCGGCAAGTGCCCGGCCACGCAAAGGTCCATACACATGAATATGACCATCGGCCAGTAATTCCGCCCCTGCACTGACAGGCGCCGTCACCACTAGATCTCCGTCTTTGGCGTACACTTGCATTCCCGAGCGAATCGGTGACGTCATTAATTTGGTCGATTGTTTTTCAACCTTTTTTTTGTTTGACGCAGGCGTATCTGTTGATAATTTACCAATACTTAAGGCGGGCAATCCGTGACTCGCGGCCATCTGCAGCTGTTCCGGACTGCCATTTCTGACACCCATGGGAACCAGATTTTTTTCCGCTAAAATAGCTTTTAATCGAGCGAAATGAATGTCATTCACTGTTTTGACTTTTTCCAAATCAATCACAATCGGCGCACCCAGAAAGAAATTCGGTGCACAATTAATAATTTCGGCGACTTCCCGCTCCAACGCTTCTAAATCATACCGTGAAATTTGCATGATCGTGCAGGGTGCAAAACTGGTCTTAAACTGAAAGCAGGTCTGGCGATTTATCACTAAGCTCGTAGCACTCATATCAATCCCTAAAATTTTCAAACTGTAGCGGCAACTCTAATTTAGCTTCACGTAAAAAAGCAATCACTGCTTGCAAATCATCGCGTTTTTTACCCGTCACCCGTACTTGATCACCCTGAATGGCTGCCTGCACTTTAAAGCTGCCTTCTTTAATCAGTTTTACTATTTTTTTAGCTTTATCTGCTTCAATACCCTGTTTAACGTCTACTGCTTGACGCGCTTCATTTAATTTAACATCTGCCTCTTTATAATCCAGAGACCGTACATCCACCTGCCGTTTTGCTAGTTTATTCCGTAAAATTTCATCCACCTGTTTTAACTGGAAATCGGTTGGTGCAATCAGCGTAATCGTATTTTTAGACAGTTCGACACGCGCATCCGTGCCTTTAAAATCAAAACGGGTACCAATTTCGCGATTGGTTTGATCAACCGCATTTGTCACTTCGTGATTATCGATTTTAGATACCACATCAAAAGATGGCATACTCGTCTCCTCATTTTCAGAATCACCCAGTCAGACCATAGATAATACTAAAATGGAATGCACTTGCAATCACAACAAGCAGGTGGAAAATTTCATGATAACCAAAAATATGGGGGATCGGATCGGGACGCTTACAGGCATAGACAATAGCACCGATTGTGTACGTAATCCCTCCAGCCAACAGCAGCCAAACATTTGTCATGCCAAGCGCGGATTTGATTTCAGGTAAATACGGTACCGCCAGCCAGCCCGCGGTAATATAAAGAACCGCTCTGACCCATTTGGGACTTCGGCTCCAAAAAATTGCAATAAGAATCCCAAAAATTGCCACTGCCCAAATTAAAATGAGAAGATCGACACCCAACTGTCCCTGAATCCCAATCAGGCAAATGGGCGTTGCCGATCCGGCAATCAACGTAAAAATAGCAGAATGATCAATGCATCTTATCAGGGCATACGTCCGACGCCCCCACATAGGCGTATGATACAGTGTGCTCACACCGTAGAGTCCTACCAGACTCAAACTGTAAATCAGATTAGAAACCAATTGCAGACTATCCTCTGAGCGTGCAATGAGCAGGCCGCAAGCCCCCAAAGCAATAATCAGTGCCGCCTGGTGAATATGTCCGCGTAGAAGAGGTTTCATTGCCATAGTCTACAATGCATTTTGATTTCCTACAATTTGACACACTGCCTCATCACCCACTTGTCGCCAACTCACTTGATTTGAAGAAAAATCCAGCGAAAAATCCTGATCAAATGCACTCTGTCCGATGCCCAGCCAACGCGGTGCCACATAAATCAACATTGTGTTTAATAAATGTTGTCTGGCAAATTCAGAAAAACAAATACCCCCTGCTTCAATCCACAAATCATGCACGCCGTCTTTGCCGATGTGTTCGATGACTGAGAGTAAATTTAATTTTTGTTGTTTTGTATCAACCGCAATACAACGAATATTGTTTTGAATATATGGTTCCAGGCGACTCTCCGGCATATCATTGGCATAAAATAAAGTGACTGACTTCGCTGTCGAAAAAAGAGTGGCATGCAAGGGTGTTTTCAATTCACGATCTAAAATATAAACGGGTTTGGCAATGGTTTCACCATTCCGGACATTCAGCTGTGGATTATCACAAATAATTGTTTTCGCCGTCGTCAAAATGGCATCGCTCTGTTTGCGATATTCATACGTTAATTTTTTTAATGGCGATCCCGTGATCTGAAGAGGCTCGCCATTGACGCCTGCGATTTTTCCATCCAGACTCATGGCAATTTTAGCAGTAATAAAAGGTTTTTTCGTTCGCGTCCAATAATGATAACTTGTATAAAATTCTGCGATATCCGGTATAGCGACATAATCACACGTAATATTTTCTGCAGCCAAAATAGCTTTACTCTGACCAGATACCACTGGATTAGGATCTTCGTAACCATACACAACGTGTTTGATGCCGGCTTTGATAATCGCATCCGTACAGGGTGGCGTTCTACCCCAATGGCAACAGGGTTCCAGTGTCACATAGAGGGTTGCGCCTTCGGCTTTGCCATTTAATTTTTTTAAGGCATCCACTTCCGCATGCGCCTCGCCTGCCGCGAAATGATACCCTGTTGCCAATAGCTCGCCCATGGAATTGACGATCACAGCGCCTACGGATGGATTGGGTGAGCAAAATCCCCTACGAATTTTTGCAAGTGCTAGCGCTTGACTCAAAAAAATCTCTGAATGCATGTAAAAAACTCTCTTATTTTCCCAAAAAGAGAGTCATTTTAACATAACAGACAGGATTTACTTAAGCATCTTCCGGGGGTCTTAACGGGATAACAACGCGATAATCGGGAACAACATTTCTGGAAGCCGCCTGCTTTTCAATGGTTTCAGGGTCATTGGAATCCGCTGCTTTCGTTTTATTATTTCTCAATACCGCAAACAAATTCTCATACACATTATTCGCACTCCACACATACCAGCCCGCTACATCTTTTGCATCTTCCACTGCACGAATTTCCTGTAATAAATATTTCTGTTTTTGTGCATTGGATGTTTTATTAATGTAATGAAAATTTGCAGCTTCAATAAACGCATGCACTTTAAAAGGTGTTTTGTGATCAAACTGCCCTGTGAGTGCATTTAATGAATTATTGATTGTTTTGTAGGGTTCCGCTGAATATTTTTGATAAGGCCAGAAGTGAGAAGGATAAACCATAGGATTAACACCATCGACAGTGTCTGCAAACATTTTAATATCCTGACCAATGTGCATCGATGGATAATAACTGACTTCCCCAAATATATCGATTTCCATCGGCACTTTTTCTGCATTAATGCGCTGTTTAAACCAGGCAATAATTTTATGAATATCTTTAGCATGCTGTGGATTCGCCGGTTCTTTGGAAGAATAACGGATATAATCCAGCTGTATCACATCCACACCGGCCTTGATCGCATCGTTTGCGAGTTTGAGTATTTTTTCCCAGTGTTCCTGTGATTTAATTTGCTGGACGTTGCCGCCATTCGAAAATACGACAATTCGCGCAACGACTTTAATACCCGCTGCTTTCACTTTCGCCACACAAGGTGCAAAATGCGAACTATAATAATCGTGGTCGATAACAAATGTGTTAATACCCGTTTCTTTGGCCTGGCTTAAAAAATAATTTAATTTAGCCGGGTTTTCCATCATATACTGTGTCAGATAAATGCCTTTATCCCAAGCGAGTGCAAAAGCATTAAAACTGAAAATAAGAAGTGAAGAAATTGAAATTTTGAACCATAATTTCCACATCGTCGCGGCTCCTTATGGGTCTCTTACAATTTCATTATATATCAATTGGATAGAGTGAATATTGATCTTACAGGCAATTTTATGACAAAAATTAAACCGATTTTGCAACAATTATCCGTCGATCAGTTGGTGCGCGGACAATACCAGCCGCGTCAGCATTTTGATCCAGAGCAACTGCAAGAGTTGGCTGAATCGATTAAAACCACTGGCGGATTGTTGCAGCCGATAGTAGTAAGACCCCTAAAAACCGGTCAATATGAAATAATTGCCGGCGAACGCCGCTGGCGTGCAGCACAACTCGCTGAAATGCATGACATCAGTTGTCTTGTCAGTCACTATTCTGATGAACAAGCGTTGCAAGCGGCAATCATAGAAAACATTAATCGCACGGATTTAAATCCCATCGAAGAAGCCAATGCGTATCAACGTTTGATTGATGAATTTCATTATTTGCATGAAGAAGTGGCTGCAACCGTCGGCAAATCCCGTACGACGATTACGAATGCCTTGCGTTTGCTAAAATTAGATGAACGCGTCCAGGCGTTCATTATTTCAGGTCAATTGTCGGAAGGCCACGGAAAAATTTTAGCGGGCATTCCTGTCCTGCATCAATATACATTGGCTGAACAATCCATTCAAAAAAACTGGAGTGTTCGCAAAATTGAATCCGAAGCCAAAAAAATCATGCAGCCGGGTGAAAACAATAATCCTTACAGTGACCCTAACTTAAAACGCCTGGAAATGGCATTAACAGATCATTTGGGTAATCAAGTCAATATCGAATATGAAGAACGCGGCGGCGGTGCAATCCGGGTGCGATTTAACAACATTGATGAACTGGAAGGCCATTTTCAACGATTGGGATTCAAGTTTGAAGAATCATCATAAAATTTTTCAACATCTGATATCCATTGGAGGTCAACACCGACTCTGGATGAAATTGCACGCCATAAACAGGATATTCCCGATGACAGAGCGCCATAATTTCGCCTTGTTCCGAACGCGCCGTGACACACAATTCATCCGGGAAATGATCATCACTCACGATCAATGAATGATAGCGCGCGACACGTAAAGGATTTTCTATTCCCGTAAACAGTTTTTTTTCATCATGTTGAATATAAGAAGCTTTACCATGCATTGGCTGTTTTGCACAGAGAATTTTACCGCCGTACACTTGCCCAATGGCTTGATGACCCAAACACACGCCTAATATCGGAATCGATGCACCGAACGCTTTGATCACCGACAGTGAAATGCCTGCCTGGTCGGGCGCGCACGGTCCCGGCGAAATAATAATATGCGATGGATTCATTTTTTTAATGTCACTCAAATGAATTTTATCATTTCGCACAACATGACGCGAAAATCCCAACTCACCCACATAACGCGCGAGGTTATAAACAAATGAATCATAATTATCAATTAATAAAATCATGGCATTTCTACAAGTGATCGGCGCAAGGCTCGCGCTTTTGCTAACGTTTCTTCATACTCTGCTAATGGATCGGAATCGGCCACAATCGCCCCGCCCGCCTGAAACGTTGCAATGGCATTTTTAATGGCAAAAGTACGTATCGTAATTGACGTATCCATTGTTCCATTAAA
This sequence comes from uncultured Coxiellaceae bacterium, assembly GCA_964511095.1. Lineage (GTDB taxonomy): Bacteria > Pseudomonadota > Gammaproteobacteria > DSM-16500 > DSM-16500 > DATIJJ01. The sequence continues at coordinate 6,859 of CAZEEF010000055.1, forward strand.
ACCGATATAACCGATACTCCCGCAATAAGGTCCCCGCGCATTGGGTTCGATTTCTGCAATAATTTCCATCGAACGAATTTTCGGTGCGCCCGTAATCGATCCCCCCGGAAACGTAGCACGTAATAAATCGACTGCTGTCAGATTTTTTTGTAATTTTCCCCTGACCACAGAAACAAGATGATGCACGGTTGCATAACTTTCCAGACCACACAATTGTGGCACTTTAACAGAATGATCTTCACAGACGCGCGATAAATCATTTCGCATTAAGTCAACAATCATGACATTTTCCGCATGATCTTTTTCGCTCAGGACTAATTCATCCGCTAATCGTTTATCTTCTTCCGGATTTTTACCCCGTGGACGCGTTCCTTTAATCGGACGCGTTTCCACTTGCTGATTTTCCAACCATAAAAATCGTTCAGGCGAAGCAGAAACAAGGGTCGTGGCTGCCCAATTGAAATACGCCGAAAAAGGCGCGGGATTCAGGGAACGTAATTTTTGATATAAAGAAAACGTTGAAAAATCCGTCGGCAATTCGACACGAAAACGCTGTGAAATATTCGCTTCAAAAATATCACCGGCGAGAATATAGTCAATCACTTTTCGAACGGCTGCCTGATACGTTTCTGAATTAAAATTGCTTTGAATATTTTTTTCAAGGATTTTTTTATTAGACAATGGAATGCATTCGGGTAGCTGTTTTATTTGATTGTATAAAGTGTTTAATCTTTCTTTCGCACGCATTTCCCGTTTCGTATTCTCTTTTTCAGGAAATCCATTCGAAACAATCCAGGCTCTTTTTTCAACTTGATCAAAACTGATCACCAAATCATAAAACCCTAACGCCATATCCGGAAAAGCCATGTCATCCCGTTTGGGTTCCGGTAAATTTTCCAGATGACGCGCCAGATCATAACTTAAAAATCCTGCTGCACCGCCTTGAAATGGCGGTAAATTGTCATGGTTTTTTTGAGGAAATCGTTGAAGCTGTTCTGTCAAGGTCTGCCATGGATCACCGACAAACACTTGATCATTCAATTTGATGAGTCCGTTTTTACTTTCCAGTGTGAGAAAAGGATCGATTGCGATAAAACTATAACGACCGCACTGGTTGCGAAGCTCCGCGCTATCTAAAAATAATGCATTGGATTGGTTTGCGAATAGCGCAAATACGCTCTGGGGGTTAGTGTAAGGTATTTCCTGAATCATAGAGTCAACTTAATAAGAAAATAAATATTTTTTTTCTGGAAAATGTTTTACATTTTTTGTTGCTATCAAATGATTGTTTACTTTTGCAGTCGCTGCAATCAAACAATCTACGATTGATAACGTTTCACCTTTCGTTCGATATTCCGATCGGTACTCGCCCGCTTTTTTTGTGATTTCTAACGTCAGTGGCTCAAGTCGACACGCATCGATAAAATGATCCGTGGCTTCTTTTTCGTTAGGGCGCATTCCTGCATACAACTCATAAACCGATAATAAACTTAAAAAAGCAATATTTTTTTCCCAAAGCGGCCTGATGATATCAATCATTTTTTTTTCGCCCCGCAAAAAATCAATCGCAAAATCCGTATCCAACAAAATAGTTTGCGCATTTATCATTGTTTATTCTCTTTTTTTAAATCAGAATACGGTCGATCATCGGTACGACGTAGATCATTGACAATTTCAATACTGTTACCTGTTCTATTCGTCCAGCCCCCAAAACTGTTAAGTGCTTTTTTGACTTTGTGGTGATGAATATATTCGATTAATGCTTCTTCAACAACAGCACTAAAATTTGAATTAATCGCACCCGTTTCTTTTAACAAATTCTCTGAAATATAAATCGATTTTTTGACAGCCCCCATATTAACCTCCAAATATAGCCTACTTATTAGTAGTATAACATATAACTACTTTTTCTCTATTCATTTATGCGATACTATGCCTCTTTTAGATCCTATAAGGAATTTAACGCCATGATACAGGCTGGACTATCAACGATTGCCAAACAATTGGGCGTCCCTTTGCTTACTCAAGATATTGATTTTAAAGGTCTTAGCATCGACACCCGCACGCTGCTTCCGGGCAACCTGTTCATTGCCATTCGCGGCGAACAATTCGATGGGCATCAATTTGTGGCTGAGGCGTTAAAAAAAGGCGCTGCCGCGGCCATCGTCAGCCAACCCATCGATTGTGCCATTCCGCACATTATTGTCGATGATACGATTCAAGCCCTTGGCAAAATCACTGAAAATTGGCGCGACCGTTTTTCCATTCCACTCATTGCCGTGACTGGCACCAACGGCAAAACGACGCTTAAAAATATGATTGCTTCTATTTTACGTGCTGCCTGCTTCAATCAGCCTGATCAGGTATTAGCGACCGAAGGTAATTTTAATAATAATATTGGTTTACCGCTCAATCTTGCGCGTTTTAATGAAAATCACCGTTATGCTGTGCTTGAAATGGGAATGAATCATTTTGGTGAAATTGAATATCTTACCCGACTGGCTAAACCTACGGTTGCTGTGATTAATAATGCCGCCGAAGGTCATCTGGAAGGCGTTGGCAATATTCTAGGTGTGGCTAAAGCAAAAGGTGAAATTTTTTCCGGTTTGACGAAAGAGGGTATAGCTGTATTAAATCGTGATGATGCCCATTTTGATTACTGGCGTGAATTAATCGGCAATCAGCCTTATTTATCATTTGGTTTAACTCACACTGCCGATATTTCCGCAAACTATACTGAAAACCAGCCTCTCATCATTCAAACACCCCGAGGTGAAATCTCTGTCAAATTACCACTGATCGGTAAACACAATGCAGCCAATGCATTAGCCGCGACAGCTTGTGCGATCGCCGCAGGTATTGATTTAACTGCCATTCAATCCGGTCTTGAAACTGTCAAACCGGCGCCCGGACGTATGCGCCAATATGTGTTGTCTGATAATGTCAACATTATTGATGACACTTACAATGCTAACCCTTTTTCTCTCGATGCAGCCGTGAATACACTCGCCACCTGCCCTGGCACAAAAATTGTCGTATTGGGAGACATGAAAGAATTAGGCCCGGATGCAAAAGCATTACACGTGATGTCTGGCAAAAAAATGCGTGCGGCTGGCATTGATTATTTATTTACATTAGGCAATTTATCCGCTGCCACTACAGAAGCCTTCGGAAAAAATGCCACGCATTTTACTGACCGCGATAAACTCATTCATGCACTTTTACCTTATTTAAAAAAAGATGTCACCGTTTTAGTGAAAGGATCACGCTCAATGCAAATGGAAAAAATTGCAGCTGGCATTATTCCTGCAGAACAACTTGATCACACACACTAAGGAGTTATGAAATGGCTGTTAAAACACCTATTACTGTGGCTTATGGCGATGGTATCGGTCCTGAAATCATGCGTGCAACAATTGCTATTTTAAATGCAGCCAATGCACTCATTGATCCGGAAATTATCGAAGTCGGTGAAAAAATTTATTTGGAAGGTTTCAGCTCAGGCATTCCTGACAGTGCGTGGCAATCCTTAAAACGCACGAAAGTGTTATTAAAAGGTCCGATCACCACACCGCAAGGCGGCGGTTATAAAAGTTTAAATGTCACGCTGCGTAAAACATTAGGATTATTCGCCAATGTACGTCCCTGCACATCGTATGCACCTTACGTTCCGACAAAGCATCCTGACATGGATTTAGTGATTATTCGTGAAAATGAAGAAGGCACTTATGCTGGCATCGAACATCGTCAAACGGATGAAGTGTATCAATGTTTGAAATTGGTCACGCGTCCGGGTTGCGAACGTATTGTTCATTATGCATTTGAGTATGCGCGTAAATTCAATCGCAAAAAAGTCACGTGTTTAAGTAAAGATAACATCATGAAAATGACCGATGGCATTTTCCATCAAGTTTTTAATGAAATCGCAGCGGAATATCCGGATATTCAAAATGAACATTTGATCATTGATATTGGAACCGCTTTGG
>CAZEEF010000056.1:0-10620 GCA_964511095.1 uncultured Coxiellaceae bacterium
AGCACCCGGATAAGTCGTTGTGACTTGAATCGTTGGTGGGACAATCGATGGATATTGTGTCACTGGCAATACAGCAATGGCGACCAATCCGATCAACACAATAAATAAAGCCAGCACATTGGCCAGCACCGGACGCTCAATAAAAAATTTCGATATCATATGAGCTCCACTTTATTATTCGGTGTTGCAAACTGTAGTCCACTCACAATCACGCGATCTTTATCCGTCAGACCTTCTGTGATCGAACGGATACCCTGATCGACAGTGCCGAGTATCACCCGTTTTAATTGCACAATATTGTGTTCATCGACAATGAGGACATACGCGCCGATTTGATCATATAAAATGGCGGTATCCGGTAATGTTAATTTTTTTTCTGGTCCAGACACTTGCACACGGACTTGCACGAAAAGCCCTGGTAATAAAGCATAATCTTCATTATTGAAAATGGCGCGAAATTCGAGTGTGCCGGTAGATGCATTCAATCCTGTATTCACAAAATCCAGTTTTCCATGATGTTTAAACGTCGTTTCATTTTGTAATTTCACATCCGCTGTGATTTGATTTAACTCTGACGGTTTAAATCCACGCGCAGCAGCCGCTGCCCGTAATTTTATTAAATCCAGTTCATTCAAATTGAAATATACATAAATGGGATTGATTTGCTCAATCGTGGCAAGATTCGTGGCAACACCATTGCCAACCAAATTATTAAGATCCACTAAATGACGACCAATCCGCCCGTCAAAAGGCGCCTGAATATGCGTGTATCCATAAGTAATTTGAGCAATTTCTGCATTCGCGACCGCTTTGGCAATTTCGGCTGTGGATTCTTCCGTTTTTGCCATCCATTTTTCAACATTATCCAGCGACGTCGCATTTTGTTTATACATGATTTTCTGTCGATCATATTCCGACTTGGCGTAAGTGTATAACGCCTTTTGTACATCGACTTCAGCGAGCGCCGCTTTCCACTGCTCCATGTAAGGTTCCGGTTGAATGACAAATAATTCTTTGCCTTTTTTCACAAACGTACCATCCACAAATTCGATCGCTTGAAGATAACCCTCGACACGTGCCACCAAATCAACTGAATTATAGGCAACCAATGTACCGGTTTGCGTGACATACTCTGAAATAGCTTTCCATTGTGGTTTTTCGACGACAACTTTCGCTGTCAACAGTGGCTGAGTTTTGGGTTTCATCAAGACATGGACTATTCCATATAACACAATCAACACCGCGATAATGATCAACGATTTTTTACGTGTGATGCGATGATTTTCATTGTTCATATTCATCACCAGTTGGGTAAATAAAGTTGTTTGAACCATTGCTGCGAGTGAGTAGGCACTTCGTGTTCTGTGGGTTTTAATAAATTGCCCCAATTTGTTCTCGCCGCCATTTCGCGTTTCATTCTTTCTGGAATCACATCATGCCCACAACGAATTTCCCAGCCACCGCCGAGTGAACGGTATAATGCAACAAGCGCTTGTGGAATATCCCCTTCCACATTAATCAACGAACTTTGCACGCGCAATTGCTGCTGTTCGGCATACAACACCGGTGTAAAATCGGTTTCACCTTCTTTATAACGAATCATGGCCAATTTTAATGTCATGATGGCCGCGCGATTAGCTTGACTCAAATACTCTTTTGCCAATTTCGATTCGACAAATGTCGTCATGTTATCCTGCACTTCTGACTGTGCCTTGAGAACGACATTGATATAATTTAACAAAGCCTGCTGAAATGCCGCATCCTGCACACGTACCGCATTTGTAATTTGACCGTAATTCAAAAAAGGCCAATTTAAACCTGGCCCGACACTCACCGTTCGATTCGACCAGTGAAAAATATCTCTGACGGAATTAGAACCAATATTATTGGCTGCAAAGGCAAATGTGCCTGTTAACGATAAGGCAGGAAACAGATTGGCTTTAGTCGATCCAATCATTTCGGATTGTGCGATGGCTTCCAAACGAGCCTGATAAATATCAGGACGTCTTTCCAACATCGCTTTCGGTATACCTACCGCGACGGAAATGGGCACGGTTGGAATGCCATGATGGGTATTCAGAAGGGTATCGATTTGGTTAGGCACTTCACTTAACAACACACTCAGCACATCTTTTTGTGATTGTAATTCGGCGAGGTAGGAAGGTAATTTTGCTTCTGTTTCATTCAGTTCTGTCTTGGCCTGTTCTACATCGATTAATCCTTCTTGCCCTGCATGATATCGCACGTTAGCCAATTGTAATCCGATTTTTTGCACTTCAATGTTGGCTTTTACAACGTTAATTTGCGCCTGAATCGTGCGAATTTTAATATAAGCATTCGCAATATCTGACGTTAACGTAATTAATGCATTATCGTAAGCGGCAATCGATGCTAAAAAAGTCGCATTATTCGATAAAATGGCGCGTCGATATTTTCCCCAGAAATCAATTTCCCAGTTGGCTGTAAAACCAAGCAGGGCTGTCTGAATTTCATTGGGAAGCAAACTCTGCAATGAACCACCGCCAATGCGTTGATAGGTATAATTACCAATGATCGCCTGTTGTTGCGGATACAGCTCGCCAACCGATTGCGCCAACTGCGCTCTCGCCTGCAACACTTTAACACCCGTGCTTTGCAGCGATATATTTGACGCATAGCCTTGATAGATGAGCTGGGTCAGCGTTGGATCGTGAAAAGATTCCCACCATTTGGGATTTTTGAAGGGCTTCTCCGACACGGATGCATTATTTTTTTTCCAATGCTGTGCCACCGGTTTGGGAGGTTCTTTATAGTCAGGACCCACCATGCAGGCGCTTAAAAAAAAGCATGAAAAAAAAACAGCCTTCTTTGGTATGTGCAAGCGATATCCCTATTCAATCACTCATCCTGGAATAAGCTTAATACACTTAATCCTTCAGGGGAACCCAGGTACGATACAAGCTGATCAAGACATACAAAAATAAATATCCCAATGATAAAAAAACTAAGACAGGATTCGTTTTTGGATAAACCCACAATAACCCGACTGTGGCAAAGCCCCAAACGAGCGTGGCAATCAACATGGCCAAACGTAATGATTTACTATGCGTTAAATAATCCAGACGTGAGGGGTAAACATATTTAATCGGCACAAAACTCAATACTGCCAGGCTCGCAATGATGACCAGATTAATCCAGGGATTCATTTGCCAGAAAAATAAATAAAAGACAGCAATATTCCAGTAACTCGGAAAACCCTTAAAAAAATGATCGGTTGTTTTTGCATCCACTTGCGTAAATTGATAACCCGACGAGAGCGTAATCACTATCACACAAATAAAACACCAGGCATCTGGAACAATGGGAACCGCCAACAGGAAAAATGCAGGGATCATCGTATAAGTAAAAAAGTCGACGATATTATCTAACAAAGCGCCATCTATTTGAGGAACGGCCACTTTAATTTTAATAAAACGGGCTAACATGCCATCGACAGCATCAATCAAAATCGTTGCCACCATAAACCAAAACGCGAGCAATATCTTATTTTGATGGATCGCGAGCAATGCCAACAAACCAAAATAAGCCCCGCTTGCCGTAAAAGCATGAACAAACCAGCCCGCCAATCGTTGCTGCCACGGCACCCCTGACTTCATTTTTTCCTTGCTCACGCTCGAATCCTTTTTGTCTTGAAAGCAATATGCAATACGATTGCGCCCAGAATCCCGGATAACAGTGATCCTGTTAAAACACCCAAACGAACTTTCATTAAATAATTTGGAAAATCGTTTTCAAAGGCAAGCGTACCAAGAAATAAACTCATAGTAAAACCGATCCCGCCTAAAAGTGCCACGCCATACACGGCAAGCCATGATGTCTTTTCAGGCAGCGATGCCAGACGCCATTTAATCATCGCCCAGGCCAATCCAAAAACCCCCATCTGTTTTCCCAACACCAACCCTAACACAATGCCCAATGTGACCGTGTCCAGCCAATCGCTCATCTGTAACCCATGAAAAGATAAGCCCGCATTCATAAACGCAAACAAGGGCATGACAAAATAGGCGACCCATGGATGTAAGCCGCGTTCCAAACGCTGTAATGGAGCGAGTCGTTCACGAACTGGAATAAAGAGCGCTAACAAAATACCTGCCAACGTGGGATGAATACCTGATTTCAGTAAGAAGACCCATAATAGAAAACCCGAGAAAAGATAAGGAAATAACCGTTGCTCTCCAAATCGATTCAATAGCCACAAACCCATTAAAATAACCATCGAAAACAGTAAAAACAAACCCGATAAGGCATGCGTATTGAATACTGCAATGATCATAATGGCACCAACATCATCAAAAATAGCCAGTGTCATCAAAAACAGTTTCAATGCGATGGGTACTTTCTTACCCCATAATGACAAAACAGCCAATGCAAAAGCGATATCCGTCGCAACAGGGACTGCCCAACCTTGAAGTCCCACTGTATTGGAACGATTAACCAGCATATAGATAATGGCAGGGACAATCATGCCGCCCAACGCCGCCATGCCCGGCAACAGAATCTGTTTGGCATTTGTTAACGTCCCGATTAAAAATTCACGCTTTAATTCCAGTCCGATTAATAAAAAAAACAATGCCATTAATCCATCGTTCACGCAAAACAGTAATGAAGTGTGTGAACTCCATTGATTCCATTGAAATTCCACGGAAAATTGCTGCAATGCCTGATAATAGGGAGCCTTTGATGAGTTAGCCAACAGAATGGCAATGAAGGCTGTCAGGCACAGGATAATACCACTGGCTGCCTCCAGCTTCAGGAAAGATGTCATCCATTTCGCGATTTTATTCATTTCAGAATCTTAGCACACGTCTCCTCTTGTGTTTCATGGCATTATGCAATAAATTCACCACAATCACGCAAATATCAGGAGCCCTAAATGCAATTTATTAAAATGTCGGATTTGAAACTGAAGGGAAAACGCGTTCTTATCCGAGAAGACTTGAATGTGCCCATTAAAAATGGGGTTATTACGAGTGATATCCGTATTCGTGCCGCTATTCCAACCATTAAAGCGGCCCTGAAAGCTGGCGCGAAAGTCATGATCATGTCTCACCTGGGACGCCCCGAAGAGGGATCTCACCAGGAAGGCTTTTCACTGGCACCGATCGCCGCTCATTTATCCAAATTACTCAAAATGGACGTACCGCTCATGTCACATTGGGTCGGCGGTTTCTCCATGCGAGATCATGATGTGGTTTTGTTAGAAAATGTACGATTCAGCCATGGCGAAACAGATAATTCTGTTGAACTGTCACAAAAAATGGCGAGATTATGCGATGTATTTGTCATGGATGCCTTTGCAACAGCGCATCGTGCTGAAGCCTCCACTTGCGGCATTATTAAATATGCACCCATCGCATGCGCCGGTCCGTTACTGGCTGCTGAAATAGAAGCCCTTGCAAAAATCATGCATAACCCCAAAAAACCTGTCGTGGCCATTGTTGGCGGGTCGAAAGTTTCAACCAAATTATCCTTACTGGATTCTCTCTCGCAAAAAGTCGATTGCATGATTGTCGGCGGCGGCATTGCCAATACATTCATTGCGGCAGAAGGCTATACCGTTGGAAAATCCTTATATGAACCGGACTTGATTGACGAAGCAGAACGCTTGACCGTTGCTGCCAAAAAACGCGGTGCAGATATTCCGATTCCATCGGATGTCATTGTCGGTGAAAAACTGTCAGCCGACTCTGAAAGCTCTGTCCGTTTAATCTCTCAAATCGATGACTCTGAAAGAATTTATGATATTGGTCCCGACACGACAAAACATTTGATTGGCATCATTAAAAAAGCCAAAACCATTTTATGGAATGGTCCGGTAGGTGCATTTGAGATTGAACAATATTCCGAAGGCACGCGCGCCATTGCGAAAGCCATTGCAGAAAGCACTGGTTTTTCCGTGGCGGGCGGCGGCGATACATTGGCAGCCATCGAAGCCTATGGTGTGGCTGACAAAATTGATTATATTTCCACGGGCGGTGGTGCGTTTTTATCTTTTCTTGAAGGAAAAAAATTACCTGCCATTGAAGCATTAGAAGAACGAGCCAAAGACGAAGAGAAAATAACATGAACGGTTTACGTCGTACCAAAATTGTTGTCACCTTGGGTCCTTCACTGGATGACCATGAAACATTAACACGCGTGATCAGTGCTGGCGCTGATGTTTTTCGCGCCAATTTTTCGCATGGATCACGCGAAACGCACGAACAACGCATTTCTGCCGTCCGTAAAATTGCGGCAGAGCAAGGTAAAGCCATTGCTATTTTGGCTGATTTGCAAGGACCTAAAATTCGTATTGCGCGTTTTAAAAATAAAAAAATCCAATTAAAAGAAGGTCAGTCTTTTATCCTGGATCCTCTGCTGGGTGATGAAGAAGGCACGGAAGAATCGGTGAGTTTAGATTATAAAAATTTGCCGAATGATGTTCATCCTGGCGACACGTTATTGCTGGATGATGGCCGCATTGTTATGCAAGTCAATAAAATCGAAACACATCGAATTTATTGCACTGTTCTGGTGGAAGGTGAATTATCAAATAACAAGGGCATTAATCGTCTCGGCGGCGGCTTGTCGGCTGAAGCGCTCACCGACAAAGATCGTTCAGATCTCATTGAAGCCGTACGTCTTGAAGCCGATTATATTGCGATCTCTTTTCCCCGAAATGCGGATGACATTAAAGAAGCGCGTGTTTTATTAAAAGCGGCGGGCGGTTCGGCAGGCATTATCGCAAAAATAGAACGCGCTGAAGCGGTGACGAACATACAGGAAATTATTCATGCCTCCGATGGTGTCATGGTGGCGCGAGGTGATTTGGGTGTTGAATTGGGTGATGCTGAATTACCCGGCGTACAAAAATTAATTATTAGCGCGGCACGAGCGCTTAACAAACCTGTTATTACTGCCACCCAAATGCTTGAAACGATGACATACAATACGATTCCAACGCGCGCTGAAGTATCAGACGTGGCAAATGCTGTATTGGATGGAACGGATGCTGTCATGCTGTCGCAAGAAACCGCCGTCGGAAAATACCCTGACAAAGCTGTGGCTGCGATGGCGCGTATTTGTTTAAGCGCCGAAAAAAATCCCAGTACGAAAATATCAGGCCATCGTCTCGAAGTGCATTTCAAATATGTGGATGAAGCCATTGCAATGGCAACCATGTACACGGCAAATCATTTGGATATTAAAGCCATTATTGCGTTAACGGAATCCGGCACAACACCGCTTTGGATGTCACGCATCAAATCCAGCATACCGATTTATGGATTAAGTCGACATGCGCCCACCCAGCGTCGAATGGCATTATATCGTGGTGTTTATCCTATCCCGTTTGACGCCATGCATTTTGATCGTCGACTGGTGAATCAGGCGGCTGTGAATGAATTGGAAAAACGTCATATTTTGAAAGCCGGTGATTTAGTGATTTTAACAAAAGGTGATTTAATTGGCGTGCATGGCAAAACCAATGCCATGAAAATCATTACCGTTGGCAGTTTGCCGAAAATAGCTTTAGTTGATACAAAAAAATAGGTCCATTCCATGACGCAGTCTTCTGATTTACCCACCTATTCTGATATGGCCGATTTGCTTAGCCTTGCCAAATCCAAATGGCATCCTTCAGAAGTGCATGGCTTGTTCTGCGGTTATCTTTCCGCAACAGCCGGCGAAATGGATAATCACCTCGAAAAGCGCATCCTCGGAAAAAATAAAAATCCCGCTTTCCGGGAATCATTACAGCAACTGTATGAAACAAGTTATCATCAACTCAGTGAATTTTCTTTTGAATTCACGTTATTGCTTCCCGATGACGGTGTCGATATTCATATTCGCACAGAAGCATTAGGTTTGTGGTGTCAGGGTTTTTTAACCGGTTTACAACAAGGCAATGTGCCGATCGAACGGCGTGAAGAAAGTGATGTGACAGAAACAATCAATGATATGATTGAAATTGCTCAAGTGAACTATGATGATATCGCTGATGATGAAGAAGATGAAACCGCTTATTTTGAATTAGTCGAATATGTTCGATTGGGTGCACTGCTTATTTTTAATGAGTTAAACAAAACAAACCCGACACCCGCTTCAGAAGAAAATAATAATTTGCATTAATGGAGAATGATCATGATTAAAATGACTGAATTTGCGCGCCGTCGTAAAGAACTCATGCAAAAAATAGGTCCTGACGGGATTGTCATTTTAAGTGCTGCACCTTCTGTCAGACGAAATCATTATCATGAATATCCTTATCGCCAAAATAGTGATTTTTATTATTTAACCGGTTTTAAAGAACCCGATGCCGTCGTGATCCTCGCACCCAAACGTAAAAATGGCGAATTTATCTTATTCAATCGTGTCAGAAATCGTGAAGAAGAAATTTGGGATGGCTATCGTGCAGGACAAGAAGGCGCACGAAAAATATTTGGTGCGGATGAAGCCTTTCCGATCGATGAACTGGAAGAAAAATTACCTGAATTATTCGCCAACCGTGAAAAAATTCACTGCGTCCTGGGTGCCGCGCCCGGCTTTGATAAAATGATTTTAAGAGCGATTAATACAGTCCGCGGCCAGGTTCGAAGCGGTGTCGAAGCACCCACGTCCATTGTTGACATACGTCCCACTTTACATGAAATGCGTTTGATTAAAAGCCCTGCCGAAATTGCTCTGATGCGTAAAGCCGCTGAAATCAGCGCTGACGCACATATTCGCGCCATGCAAACGTGCAAGCCGGGAGTCTATGAATATCACCTGGAAGCTGAAATGACACATGAATTTCAACGCCAGGGAGCGCGTTCCCACGCCTACACACCTATCGTTGGCAGTGGCGCCAATGCGTGTATTTTGCATTACATCACCAATGAAGAAAAAATTAAAAATGGCGATATGGTTTTGATTGATGCGGGTGCAGAATATGACTATTACGCATCGGATGTCACACGCACCTTTCCTGCGAATGGACGTTTCACCGATGAACAACGAGCCATCTACGATATTGTGTTAGCCGCCCAGCTGGCTGGCATTAAAGCTGTCAAACCGGGCACTGCCTGGAATCAAATCGATGACATTGTCATCAAAGTCATTACAGAAGGTTTGATCGATATTGGTTTACTCAAAGGAAAACTCACTGATTTAATCGAGAAAAAAGCGTATTTTCCATTCTATATGCATCGATCCGGTCATTGGATTGGATTAGATACGCATGATGCAGGCCGTTATAAAATACAGGACAAATGGCGCAAACTGGTACCGGGTATGGTGAGAACGGTGGAACCGGGTATTTATATTTCTGCCGATACACCGGGCGTTCACAAACGCTGGCATCATATCGGTGTTCGCATTGAAGACGATGTGGTTGTCACAGAAAAAGGTCATGACGTATTAAGTCATGCTGCGCCCAAAACGATTGAAGACATTGAAGCATTGATGGCGAAATAATGAAATACGATATTGCAATCGTTGGCGGTGGCATGGTAGGTGCTGCATTTGCCTCAGCATTAGGCAATACATCGCTGACTGTTGCATTGATTGATGCAGCCGCTTCGCACAGCAATGATCATCGTTTGATTGCCTTAAATGATGCAAGCGTTGAATTTTTTAAACAATTAACGATTTGGTCATCCTTATCATCACACGCTTCCGCGATTCAGGAAGTCCATGTTTCAAACCGCGGTCATTTTGGTACAACACGTTTGAAGGCGGAAGAAATGGGTGTTGCACAACTTGGGTTTGTGGTGCCTGCCAGTGAAATCAATAACGCTTTATATGCACGATTGGATCAATTAAACAACGTGACGCTTTTACGCAGTACAAAATTAATGGCACTTCATCAACACGCTGCCTCTGTTGATTTAACACTGCAATGTTCATCCGAACAAAAAAACGTGGAAGCTTCCATTGTCATTGGCGCCGATGGAACATTTTCTACTGTTCGCGAATTGTTACATATTCCAACAGAAAGAGTGGATTACCAACAAAAAGCATTGGTCACGATGACCGAATTGCAACGCAGTCATCATCATATTGCGTACGAGCGATTTTTGCCAACGGGTGCCATTGCCATGTTACCACTCACTGGACAACGTGCAGCGACAATCTGGTCGGATAATGAAAAAACGATTGATGCACTATTACAATTATCCGATGCCGATTTTTTAGCAACACTACAAACTCAGTTTGGATACCGTTTAGGAAAATTCATCCAAACAACACAGCGATTTTCCTATCCCATCAAACGAGTGATCGCAAAAGAACAAATAAAAGATCGCGTGATATTAATTGGAAATGCGGCGCACACGGTTTCACCGATTGCTGCGCAAGGATTAAATTTGGCACTGTATGAAGTGAATTGCGTGGCAAATCATCTCGCCCACACATTATCTTTAAAAAATATACCGGATTATTTCGTGCAACAAACTATCAGCGTTAATCTCTCTCATCAATTAACCCGATTATTCTCGACCGATTTTTTTGGATTAAATGCGCTGAAACAGTTAGGTATGATCGGATTCGATCTTTGTTCTTCCGTTAAAAAACGGGTAGGAAGACGCCTATTGGGACAGATCACACCTGGGAAAAATGACCTAA
>CAZEEF010000057.1:0-10547 GCA_964511095.1 uncultured Coxiellaceae bacterium
CAAACATAGCGTTAAGGGTGCACATTTCCTTTCTTTTTAAACAAATGTTTCGTAAATGCGGCGCGTGTCTTGGCATAATCGCCAAATATTACGCTTGCATGAAATTGATATAATAAAAGGAAAAATATGTCCCGTAACGAATCCGATACAGCATGGAAAGAAATTCTTGATGCTTATTTTAAAGATTGTATTGAGTATTGTTTACCTAAATTAAACGCATTAATAAACTGGCAAAAACCGTTTGTTTCATTGGACAAAGAGCTTCAAGCTATCACGAAAGGTACAATGAATGGTAAACGCTTGCTTGATAAATTATTTAAAGTGTATCTAAAAGATGGTCGCGAACAATGGATATTGATCCACATTGAAATTCAGGGAAAATTCGATGATGGCTTTGCCAAGCGTATGTTTACTTATAGTTATAGAATTTATGATAAATATCAACAACCAGTAGCAAGTTGTGCCATTTTGACAGACGATAATAAGGAATGGCGTCCTGATCATTATGAGGTAAATATTGCAGGCTCCTATTTGGCTTCGGGTTTTTTGGTGATTAAGTTAATTGATTATTATGACAATAAAAAAGAATTGGAAGCATCCATGAACCCATTTGCTAGCGTTATTCTGGTACAATTGGCTGCCTTGGAAGCGAAATCTAAACCGGATGAACAAAGAAAACAGATAAAATTTGCCCTAACAAGACGACTTTATGAGAAAGGGTTCAGCAAAAAAGAGGTGGGTAATCTTTATAAATTTATTGATTGGCTGATTGGCTTACCTAAGTCGCTTGAGCTAAAATACCTTAATGAGGTATACGAATTAGAGGAATCAAAGAAAATGGCGTATATAAGCAATGCAGAAAAATTTGGTATAGAAAAAGGTCTAAAAAAAGGAAGGCTTGAAGGCAAACTTGAAGGTAAACTTGAAGGCAAACTGGAAGTGGCCGAACATTTGTTAGAAGAAGGACTGAGGCTGGATTTTGTTAAAAAAACAACGGGGTTGTCTCTGGTAAAACTAAAAGACTTACAACATAAACTTCAGCAAACAAAGAAGCATTAACTTTGTTTTTGCAACTTATGCCCAAATCCCCAACACCGCCATCACCACCAACCCCATCAACAAAGCCCAAAACTCGCCAAACCCTTCTTTTTCATGCCCGCGCTCATGATGATTAATGTGATGCAGTGTCGACATGTAAAGAAAAGTGCCTGCTGCAAAAGCATTAAAGCTGGCAGTCAATAATCCAGTGTGATTGATACCCGAACTCGTTAAGGCAGCGCCCAATGAAATACCTAAGGGTGTCATTAGCGAAAAAATAGTAATGAGATTAATGATCTTTCCTAATGATAAATGACTGCGATTCAAGATCACGGCTAATGCAAAACTTTCTGAACCTTTGTGCGCAATGATTGCAATGAAAATAACAGAAGCGGTGGCAAGCGTTGAGTTGGCGCCTAATACGGTGCCTTCAATCAGAGAATGCACAATCAAAATAATGGCTAGCATATAAGATAATGCATTGGCGTGATTTTTTTCAGCGGCGAAATAACGAGATAGGCGTTCCATAAAAAGCAGAAGCAGAAAACCTGCCGCGCAAAATAATTCGGCATAGGGATAAGGACGGGTGGCATGAATAGCAGCAAAACTCGTTATCGCATCTGGCAGCATGTGAAATAAAGCCGTTCCGAGAAAAATACCACTGGCAAACGCATCAGCCAATTCAAGCATGCGATTATGCTTCGGGAGTGTTCTGGATTTGATAGGATAGATAATAGCCAGTAAAGTCGTTAGGAAAATCAGTATGCCAGCCGCTATTTTATAGAGTAGTAAAGTCACTTTTATTGTTTTCCAGAGATAATTTAGTAAAATCCGTGTAGCATTATAGTGATAATTATCCACCTATCAAAGAGTAAGATTGCATGGAACTCACTGTTATTCAGAAAATCGCCATTTGGGCGATACCCGTTTTATTTGCGATTACGTTACACGAAGTGGCTCATGGGTGGGTTGCATCCAAATTTGGGGATCAGACAGCACGACTCGCGGGCCGTTTAACCATCAACCCAATAAAACATATTGATTTAGTGGGAACTATTATCGTGCCGCTTATTCTATTGGCCGTTGGCGGTTTTATTTTTGGCTGGGCAAAACCGGTGCCAGTCGATGCACGTAATCTCAGAAATCCGCGATATAACATGGTTGCCGTCGCAGCAGCCGGTCCATTCTCCAATCTTTTAATGGCCATTTTTTGGGCTGGAATAACAAAAATTGGTTTAAATTTAAACGCATGGTTCGGTGTGCCGCTGATTTATATGGGCCAGGCGGGTATGATGATAAATATAGTGCTCTGTGTTTTGAATTGTTTGCCTATCCCACCCCTGGATGGCGGACGGGCGCTCTGTAATTTGCTGCCCGGGCAGTGGGGATGGCGTTTATATCGATTAGAACCGTATGGATTTTTGATTATTGTTTTATTGATGTTAAGCGGCCTGTTGTCTTATGTGCTAGAGCCACTGATTTTCATGCTCATGCGTTCGATCGCGACGCTCTTTGGCTTGGCTTCATCCTAAACGCGCTCATAAATAGTTATAACATCCACCGCAAGGATGTTTATGATAAAAAGAGCATTACAACTATTGCCTGGTGTCCTGTTTCTTTTGCTGGGATCACTGGTGATGATCGGCTGGCAGATCAAGCTCGCCGTTTTATTGCGTCCGGGCGCAGGTTACATGCCAATTACCTTTGGCGGCGGGTTCTGTTTCTTTTTCGCGGGAGTCGGTCTTATCTGTTTTGTTTTTTCATCGTTTTATTCACGATGGATTCAACTCATTTGCGGTAGTTTAATTTTTCTGGTTGCTTTCCTGACACTGAGTCAATACCTGTTTCATATCGATATAGGCATTGATCGCATGGTGGATTCGTCATGGATCGAAACCAATGCGTTATATCCGGGAAGAATTGCGCTCGGTTCCTGTGTTGGTTTTCTGTTAACAGGATTGATCTTTATTTTATATTATTTTGCTGCCCACAAATTTGCCGCCATTTTCATCGAAATTTGCATATTTTTATTATTCATTGTCGGTATGTTAGGCCTCATCGGTTATTTTTTAAATATAGAAATTCTTTATCACTGGTCTACTGATATTCGCATGTCACTTTATTCCGGTGTTGCGTTTACTTTGTTGGGTATCTGTTTTTGGTATTTATGGCGGCAAAGCCAATATTGTGATGCATTATATTGTGGTAGAGAAGATAAAAAATTAACGCTCTTGAGCAGTGTTCTGATCTTAACTTTGAGTTTAATTCTTGGCGTCACGTATTTTGCGAAGTTTGCAAATCAGCAGTCAGAATCAATAAATAATGTCAATCACGTATTTCCTATTGTTTTATTTATTGTGTGTGTGGGATTACTTTTATTGCGGCTTGAAGTCGCGCCATTGATTCAGCGAATGATGAACGCAGAAAAAAAATTAAGTCAGACTCTGTCGCGTTATGCACTGGCTGTACGCGGGAGCAATGCAGGCTTATGGGATTGGGAAATTGGAACAGATCATCTATTTTTATCACCTTATCTAAAAAACATGCTGGGATATACCAATGAAGAATTAGCCGATACTATTCATTCCTTCAGGGAACGAGTGCATCCTGATGATAGAGCCAGGGCAGAAATGGCGATTCGGGAACATATTTTGCATCGCGCACCGTATGATATTGAATATCGATTGAAACGAAAATCCGGTGAGTATCACTGGTTTCATGCGGTAGGTCAGGCCGACTGGGATGAACGCGGTCATGCCAATCGAATGGCGGGATCAATTTCCGATGTGACAGAACGAAAAGTGAATGAAAGACGTTTGTTGATGCAATATTCCATCACACAAATTTTATCAGAAGCTGAAAATTTACAGGAAGCGGTTTCAGAATGCATTCATCGAATTTGTACCGGATTAAAATGGGATTATGGCGCCATCTGGCTAGTGAATCATGAAAAAAATAAATTAAGTTATTTAAGTTCATGGCATCTTGATAATGAAAAATATGAAATCTTTTTAAAAAAAAGAAAGCAGTTTGTATTTGTTCCGGGAACAGGATTGATAGGCCGTGTCTGGATGACTCGAAAACCCTATTGGAGTGCGGATATTGTCAATGATCCCCATTTTGTGCATGCAGAAGGAGCAAAAAATGCCAATCTTCATTCGGGTTTTTGTTTTCCCATGATTTTAGAAAATGATGTGTTTGGTATCATGGAATTTTTTAGCGAGGAAATTGACTCACCGGATGAAAATTTATTACAAATGATGGCAGCGATTGGGCCGCAAATCAGTCAATATATTCAGAGAAAATATGTTGAAAGAGAGCTTCGTCAAAGTGAAAAACATAAATCCGCTATTTTAAATTCAGCGTCTGATGGGATTATCACCATTACAGAAAAAGGTTCTATCGTTTCATTTAATTTACAAACTGAAAAAATGTTCGGTTATACGGGAGAAGAATTAAAAAATAAAAACATGAATGACCTCATTCCCGGTGTTACAGAACGTGCAGAAATCATCGCGAATAAATTGCCGGTTGAATTTTTGGGGGTGGATAAAGAACATAATAATTTTCCGGCAGAATTAGCTGTTTCTGGCATGCGAATGAATAAAAAAAATATCTATGTCATTATTGTGCGTGATATTACTGAACGTAAAAAAGTGGAAAAACTCAAGAATGAATTTGTTTCGGTCGTCAGTCATGAGCTCAGAACACCGTTGACTTCGATCAGAGGATCGTTAGGATTGATCTTGGGTGGTGTCGTCGGCGGATTTTCAGAAAAAGCCAAAAACTTGTTAAATATTGCGAATAATAATTGTGAACGATTATTGCATTTAATTAATGACATTCTTGATATCGAAAAAATGGAATCAGGAAAAATGAATTTTAATATGGAATCAGTCGATATTGCGAAAATGGTCAAAGAATCGATTACTGCCAATCAAATGTATGGTGAAAAATTCGGAGTCAAAATCACATTAGTCGAATCGGTCAGCGGCATTGTTGTCAAAGCCGATTATGATCGTCTATTGCAAGTTATGGCAAATTTAATTTCGAATGCTGTTAAATTTTCGAGACAAGGTGATACAGTCAATATTTCAATAAAAGTGTTAAATCAAAAAGTTCGTGTTTCAGTAACCGATTATGGTTCGGGCATTCCTGATAAATTTAAATCATCTATATTTCAGAAATTTTCGCAAGCGGATACGACAACCACGCGTGGTAAAGGCGGTACAGGTCTTGGCTTAAATATCACTCGAGCCATTATTGAAAAATTTGGCGGTATGATTGATTTTAGCAGTCAGGAAAATAAGCAAACGGTATTTTATTTTGATTTGCCTGTTTGTATGGAAATCAATACAGCCAAATCAGCGCTTCATCAGGAAGTGGCTGAGCCAATCAAGAAATCACTATTAGTCTGTGAAGACGATGAAGATCAGGCGAAATATATTCAGGCGATGTTGGAATCAACGGGATTTCATGTGGATATTGCCTTGACAGCGCATGACGCCAGAAAATTGCTTGCCCTGAATGACTATCAGGGATTGTTGCTGGATCTCATTTTGCCGGATCAGGATGGCATCTCATTTATTCGCGAATTGCGAAATGATCCCAAAACAAAAAAATTACCCATTATCGTCATGTCTGTGATTGCGAACACAGGTCATTCGTTAATGAATGGTGATGCTTTTTCGGTATTGGACTGGTTGGATAAGCCTGTCGATTTCAGTAAATTATTTAAAGATGTTTCAGCGATTAAACAGGGAAATCACCATATTCCGACTGTCATGCATATTGAAGACAATCTGGAAACACAGCAATTAATTAAAACCTTATTGCAAGGTACGGCGAAAGTCATTTCCATTTCGACATTACGCGAAGCGAAAATAAAACTCACCCATCAGCAGGTTGATTTGGTCATTCTTGATTTGTTGTTACCGGATGGAAAGGGATCGGAATTGCTGCCCGTTCTCGCAAAATCCGGTACGCCGGTCATTGTTTTTTCTGCTGTTGAATTAGATCGTGAGCATGCAGAATTTGTGAAAAGTGCTTTAGTGAAATCACAAACGTCACACGATAAATTATTTTCCATGATTGAAAAAATTATACATGCATCATCTTGAGGGCTGAGGATGAAAATTTTATATGCGGAAGATGAAGAAGATATTCGGGTCATTGCCAAAATTGCATTGGAAGATATTGGCGGTTTTACAGTCGAATATTGCGACAATGGAAAAGCTGTTTTAGATAAAATTGCGTCATTCAAGCCTGATCTATTATTGCTGGATGTGATGATGCCAGAAATGGACGGGCCGACTTTATTAAAAAAATTACGTGAACAACCGTCATTTAGCAATATCCCTGCGATTTTTATGACAGCAAAAATTCAGCCGAATGAAATTTTACACTATCAGGAAATGGGTGTGCTGGATATTATCGCGAAGCCATTTGATCCGATGAAACTGGCTGAAATGGTTCGCGCAGCATGGGAAAAGAGAGGTCAGTAATGGATATCAACATACAAAATAAATTAGAAGCATTAGAAAACGAATACACCAAAAATCTGCCGAATAAAATTCATTCGTTAGAGGAAAAATGGCAGAAATTATCGAAGCATTGGACAGTGGAAGGGGTACGTGAATTTCATCGCGCCGTGCATGGATTATGCGGTTCAGCCGGAACGTATGGCTATCATGAGTTGAGTGCGGCTATGCGCGTATTGGAAATTTATCTCAAATCATTTTTGGATAAAACAGAAATAAATGTGGACGAGAGTCAAAAAATGACAGAATTGATGAAAACTGTCAGTAAGACATTTTTAGTATCGACGCAGCATTCTTTAATGAGTATTTCACCGCAAGAATTGAAAATTTCCAAACCCAACAAACGCGTTTACATTTTAGATCGCGATAAAAAATTTGTGGATGAAATTCAAAAAAATCTCGATGCCATGGACTATGAATCAACCGCATTCAGTGATGTGACGGCCTTTAATGAAGCGATTCAAACAAAACCGCCCGGCATGATTGTTGTCGATGTGAATGATCTGGATGAAAATGAAATTGTTATTTTGCAAAAATCGCATCAGGAAGATAATCCTATGCTTTTATTTTGCACGGCATCACAAGGTGATTTACGATCGCGCTTAAAAGCCATTCGTAATGGCGCGGCTGCTTTTTTTGTGAAAACGGATGAACCTTTTTATTTAACAAAAAAATTGGATCAACTGTCCAGTTCATCCAGCAATGTCCCTTTGCGTATCTTGATCGTCGATGATTCTTTATCACTGGCAGAATATTATTCGATAATCTTGGAAGCGGCTGGTATGGAAGTGCGTTATATTACCGAACCATTGCGTATGCTGGATGTGTTAAATGATTTTCTTCCGGATTTATTATTACTGGATGTGTATATGCCGGAATGTTCGGGACTGGAATTAGCTGCTGTATTGCGTCAGGAATCTATTTATGCGGGCATTCCAATCATATTTCTTTCCATAGAAGATGATCGATTAAAACAATTGGCTGCCTTGAATCTTGGCGGCGATGATTTTTTAACGAAACCCATTTTGCCGCAACATTTGATCGCTGCCGTGCGTTCACGCGCAAAACGTGCGGGTGTTTTGAGTTCGTATATGACGCGCGATAGTTTGACCGGTTTATTGAATCATACGAATATTTTGAAACATCTTGAAATTGAATTGAGCCGCGCGAACCGATTGCATTCGAAGCTTTGTTTTATCATGCTGGACATTGATCATTTCAAATCAGTGAATGATACCTATGGTCACCTGATGGGGGATCATGTGCTTAGAATATTATCGGAATTATTATTGAGACGATTACGTAAAACGGATTGGGTGGGTCGTTATGGCGGCGAAGAGTTTGCTGTGATATTGCCAAATACTTCCATGGATACAGCCGTTGCTTTATGCAAACAAATTCGCGAACTATTTGCAGAGCATGTTTTCAGAGCGGAAGACGCTCAGGATTTCAACGTGACAATCAGTGCCGGTATTGCCCTATATCCTGAATTTAACGATAAAAAAAGCCTGATCGAAGCCGCTGACCGGGCGCTGTATCAGGCAAAATACCAAGGCCGTAATCAGGAAGTGTTGATAAAGAAATAATCCTGTCACTGACTCAAAAAAAAGCCCCATCGATATGATGAGGCTTTTTCTACCGTTCGACCGTTTTAGGTGAAGGTTGCGGTAAATGCATTAGACGATACGCTTGCACCGCATGGATTGGTGGCTGTGATTGTGGCCGTAACGGTTGTTCTCGTTCCCGTGATAGTCACAACACCGGTTGTAGAATTAATTGCAACGGTGCTGCCGCCGCCGCCCGTGTTGCTAGATGCGACTGTGTATGTTAATCCAGTCCCACCGAATGCGGTCGGTGAATTAAAGGTTAAAGTCGCGCCAGGCGCTCCGGTTTGATTCGCGATGGTGCCAGTGAAAGTGGGTTGGCCGAATGCGCAAGTGGTCGTTTCTTTCTGATCTGTGACCGCTAAGACTTGTGGCATATAAACAGCTGGATCAGCCGTATAAGACATCAAATCATCATGAACGGGTACTTCGCCTTTGTAGCCTTTGTAGGGACTCGGAGCGCTTTCAGTTCTTTTATCGAAGGCATAAGAAGCACTGAAGAGAACATCCCATGTATTAGGCAATGTATTTTTGCCAGTCGTGTAGTCACCACCCACACCTAACGTCCAGTTATTAAACGTAGGGTTTGAATAGGAGACGTTTGCCGCGTAATTATTAAACGGTTGGCGAACAGCAGCGGATAGCCCAACATCAACGTTTTGAGAAATCTGTTGGTTAAATGTTGCGGTACCGCCCAGACCTTTTGCATCTTCATTTGGCGAGAAGTTTTTGTCATAGCGGACGTTGTCATAATTGAGACCCAATCCAGCTCTTGCGCCTTGCCAGGGTGCGATTGAAACAGCGGGAATGATGCCTGCCGCATTAGAACCCGCTATGCGTCTTTGAACGGAAGTGTTATTCAGGACGCCTGCAATGATTGTTGTGCCATTAATCGTACTTAATGATTTACTGGGCGCATGAGACACATAGGCATTTAAATCGAAATGTGGCTGATAGTTCCCCGCAAATTCATACAAGTAACCAGCGCCGAGTGCGCCTTGAGAGACCCATTGATTTGAATTACCCGTAATGAATGAGTAAGTGATATCTTGCGTTAAATATTCAGCAGAAACTTTAAGGTATTGGTTTTCTTCTGCCTTCCAGCCAAGGGTGCCTCCTACGCGGAAATTTTTAATACCCGCCTCACCAAGCAGGGAGTAAGCAGAGTTGTTATTTATACTGCTTGTATAAGCGCCTTGCAATGTGGGACCTAAAAACGTTGTGGGTCCACTGCTGGCATGAACTGTACTTAGGCACAATAATGTGCTGCCAAGTACAAGCGAGCGTTTTAAAAGATTTTTCATGGGTGTCTCCATACATAAGGAATGATGAAATGTCCGTCTTCGCCTCAAGATAATCACTATATGACAACATCGCCTTGAACGCAAATTTATAAAAAAATTGTTCAATGTTGTAAAACGATTCTGTCTTCCATGACTGGGAAAAGTGAGTTAACTATATGATTATATTAAAATTTTTCTGAATCTGTGTTACAGTTTTGCGGTTTTTTGCCCAAAAAATTCGTTAACTTTATGATTATACTAAACTTTTTTCGTGTTTCGCCTTTTCTGTTAAGTTTATTTTAATAATGACTTGGTAACTTCATTTGTGTAACCTCAAAAAAATTCATTTAAAAAGGAATGGAGATATGCTGACGCGTGAAAATGTAAATTCCATATTGGGTAAAATTTTATTAAATTTAAATCATTATATGGCAAGTCGTTTTCCCTATCTCGTTTTACCAAAGCAGTCTAATAATCATCGGCCGGGTTATTATGATTCTCAAGGAGGTCTACATCTCTATCAATATGTGATTGAGCTTGATGATAAAAGGTTGATGGTATTGAATGATCCATTGATTAGCATCACCTGTTATCGATGGGATCCCGGTTTAACACTTTGCCGAATGAAAGACATTTTTTTGATAAAAGAACATTTTGAAAAAATGTTAATAACGCCGACATCGGAAGAAAAAACTGGAGATGGATACTTCCTACAACAAATGGTAGGAAATATAGATAGTTGGTTGATCAACGGAAAAGCGCAAAATGATCTCCTTTCTCTGGGTCGTTTTAAAAATCATCGTACCTATCGTGATGGCATTCTGGCACGTGAAGGCGAGTGGAAAAGCCGATGGAATTCAATGTGGCATACGCATTCCGGTGCAGATGAGGCTTTAGCCAATTCGTTGGATGCTTTGAAAAAATTTAAAGAAGAATTTATGCAACAGACTATAAATCCGCCACGGTATCAGCCATATATCCAGCCAGGTTCTTAACAGCCATCAAAAAAAACCCCGCTTGATAGCGGGGTTTTTGTAGACCGGGAAGAATTACATCATTCCACCCATGCCGCCCATTCCACC
>CAZEEF010000058.1:0-10439 GCA_964511095.1 uncultured Coxiellaceae bacterium
TGATCATTGTATTTTCATACTAGAACAAAAAGATTAAGAAAAGATTAAGAGCCTGTGTGATGACAGGCTCAATGAGATAGTCAAATTAATGATTCGCGCCAAAAATTTCTTCAAAAAAACTTTTCATGGAAACCCATGAACGTTTATCTGAAAGCGTATTAAAAACCGTGCCAAAATCAGGGTCGTTTGCTTTTGGGTTGGTAAAAGCATGTTTCGTATGACTGTAAATATGCACTTGCCAGTCGGCATTGGCTGCTGTCATTTCATTTTCGAATGCGGTGACTTGTGCAGGTGGAACCATGGGATCATCGTGTCCATGCAATACCAGCATTTTTGTGCGAGTTGGTTGTGGTTGACTGTTTGCAGGCGCACTTAACAGTCCATGAAAGCTGACAACACCACGCACATCCACATCCGAACGCGCCAAATCCAGTACGCACAAGCCGCCAAAACAAAATCCGATGGCACCGATTTTTGCCGTATTGACATCATCCAGTTTTCTTACCGTCTCATACGCAGCCAAAATGCGTCCGCGGAGTAATTCGCGATCATCCATGAGTGGTTTTATCAATGCTGCTTTTTCCGCATTATCTTTACCGAGTTTACCTTTGCCGTACATATCGATCGCAAATCCGATATAACCCAATTCAGCCAAGCGTTCCGCTTTCTGGCAAACAAAATCATTATGTCCAGACCAGTCATGCGCCACTAAAACAGCCGGTTTCTTATTGGAACCCTCTTTATGATAGGCCACATAACCTTCTAAAACGGTATCTTCATGATAATATTCTATTTTTTGTGTGTGTAACATTTGGATAACGACTCCTTTTTGTTTATAAATGAATGGCTCACTTTGAAATTGCCAGTATTATGCAGGCAGACCTCTCTATTTTAAAAGCCTTACTTGAAGATTAAGGAACGATGGCGGGCATTTGAAAAACGAAAAGCAGCCTGACAAAAAAATGCAATGAATAAAAAAAATGAAGATGCTATTCACATTATCAAAAGTGGCGAGATAAAGCGGGAGAAAAAGGTCGACTTGCACTCGATCAGGCAAAACAAAAATGCGATGCTGATTTGGCGTGAAAACACGTTAATAAATAAAAAATATCGCTCATTATAAAATACACCCTGAGGTGCATTTTCTCATGTGCATTTAATTGTTCAAGAAAATACTACAGGTATGTAAAAATAAAAATTTATGTTGTATGATATGTCGTGTTACCAACTTAAAAGGGAAATTACTATGGTAGTTCGCAAGAAAGCAAGAAAAGCAGGTGCTAAAAAAGCAGGTGCGGCAGTGAAGGCGATCAGAGCAAAAGTTGTTGCGCTGAAGAAAGAACACAAATCCGCTTTGAAAAAAGCAATCGCTAAAGCGTACAAAGAAGGTGTAGCTGCTGGTAAAAAAACAGCTAAAAAACCCGCTAAAAAGCGTCGTAAAGCAAGAAAGGCTAAGAAATAACGGAGTCCTTTTCTCGCTAATAACACGCCTCGGAATAGGATGTTCCGGGGCGTGTTTGCTTTCAACCGCTTCATTTTTTCCGTTTCAAATTATTTTTTTATCAAATACCAGCCACTATCATTTAGTGCAGACCATTCACTTCTCACTCAAACGCGCTTATTGCGATGCAAACAGGCGCTGCAAAAGAGATGTGTACAGTCGAGCATTATTTACAAAATCAGTTGCAAAACAGAAAATTGATGCGACAATCATGAAGGAATTTCTGACACAGCTAAAGCAGGATTGATATGAGATATCTCAGAGCATTATCCAATGGGTTTGTTTTCAAGGAATTATTTATTACGCTGGCAGTCGTTATTGGATTGTTTGCCATTGCTTATCCTGCCTGGCGGGATTATATGCGTCGTGATTATTATAAAGCGGTAGTCGAAGCGACGGCACCTTTCAAAGTGGCTGTGGAAAAATGTTTTAGCAAATTGAAAGTAGTTAAAGGCTGTGATGCAGGGAGTTATTCTATTCCAGCTGCGATCAAAACATCTCATGGAGCGCTGGCCAGTATTGATGTCATTGATGGCGTTATCATTGCAACCCCGGTTGCGCAAGATGGCATTCGATCGACAGACAGGTATATCCTGACGCCTAAAATAGTGAATGATGAGATCGTTTGGGTACCTTCTGGCGATGGATTAACACATGGGTATACGGGATAGATGAAATTCAATTATAATTCACTGTTTAATTTATAAAGGAGAAGCGTATGAAAAAGTCAGAATTGATTTCATTGATTGCAGAAAAATCGGGTTTATCAAAAACGGATGCTGAAAAGGTATTTGAAGCCACTTTTGAAGTCATTGCAGAAAATATGGCACAGCAGAAAAAAGTGATGGTGCAGGGTTTTGGCGGTTTTTCAACGAAAGAAAGAAAAGCGCGAAAAGGTCGCAATCCTTCAACCGGTGAAGAAATTGTCATTCCAGAAGCAACCGTTGCAATTTTTAAACCAGCTACTCAACTCAAAGAAACTATTAATAATTAACTCAATAAGGTCTAAATAAACATGGCACGTCCAAAGAAAGTTATCGCTAAAAAGAAACAACGTTCTGTAAAACAAACGGCTAAAAAAACTAAAAAATTGATTGCCAAGCCGAAAAAGAAAAAAGTCACGGCTATTCCAAAAGGTTATAACAGTGTGACTCCTTATCTCATTTTGAAGCAGGCAGCCAAAGCAATTGACTTTTACAAAAAAGTATTCGGCGCAAAAGAACGCATGAGAATGGAATATAGCGGTAAAATAGGACATGCTGAATTAAAAATCGGTGATTCGGTGATTATGTTGGCCGATGAGTGTCCTGAAAAAGGTGCGATGAGTCCCAATGGCAGTGTAGGTGTTTGTATTCACTTATATGTCAAAGACGTAGATGCTGTATTTAAAAAAGCAGTCTCGTCAGGCGCTAAAATGCTTCGTGACGTCAATAATATGTTTTATGGCGATCGAAGTGGCGGCATAGAAGATCCATTCGGTCACCAATGGAATATCGCCACACATATTGAAAATGTCACGCCTGCCAAATTAAGAAAAAGAGCGAAAGAATTATTTGGTAATACTAAATAATCCTTTAATTTAAAAAACAGGAATGGCAA
Source organism: uncultured Coxiellaceae bacterium (assembly GCA_964511095.1). Taxonomy (GTDB): domain Bacteria; phylum Pseudomonadota; class Gammaproteobacteria; order DSM-16500; family DSM-16500; genus DATIJJ01. The sequence continues at coordinate 3,101 of CAZEEF010000058.1, forward strand.
GTCCAGGCAACAATCGCTGGGCTTGCCATGTTATTCGCTGTGTTATTATGTTTGCTACGCAATAATTTTTTATGTATTATGACGGTGCTTTTATTAATCAAAAAAGGATTTTTTATGAAAACTGTCTTTCGTATTTCTATTTTACTCATGTTAACTGTTTTATTAACGAGCTGCGCGGTAGGGGGCATTTTGTAAGTTTATTATTTTCAAAAAGGATTATTTTATGAAAGGCACTATCTCATCTTACGGTCAAATTCTCAAATTCACTATTTTAACGACATTGATTGTTTCATTTTCTTCATCAGCATTTGCTCATCATGGAAAAAGACATCATACCGCACCTCCCGCGGTAGAAATTTATAAAGATCAACTGCCCGTTGTCACCTTTGTACCAAACTGGTATGTAGGGGGTCATATTGGTCTCTCAAGAACACACGATAAGGCAGCAGTCGGTTCAGGTGATTCAGTCACGCAAATTGGTCCTGGTTGGACAGCGGATTTGGGTTATCAATTTGCTGAATTTCATCGGGCCATTTTTGCAGGTGAACTGGGCTATACCCAATATCACAATTCCAATGAAACAAGACCTTCGATTAATGTGGCTTCTACGGAACATTTTGCCACTTATTTAGCAGCAGTCTTACAGTATCCCGTTGTAAGTCATTTTAATATATTTGGTAAATTAGGTGTGGCTTATAGTTATGCAAAAAAAGTATTTACGGGTTCCGGTGCATCATCGAGCGCAAATGTATATAGCCCTTATTATGGTGCAGGCGTTTCGTATAATATCACTCAGCAGGCAGCATTGGTTTTACAATGGGCAAGAGCGCGTGGAAATGGCAGCACAGGCAGTACGGATTTAACCTCACTGGGTATCAGCTATAATTTTCTGTAATCTTTAAAAAAAAGCAGATGCGTATTATGTTACGCAACTGCTTTTTGAACTTTCAACGGTTAAAAATGATAGCTTAAATCAAACGATCCACGGTTATCAGCGGGAGAATTTTTGGAGCCCGTTATCCCATTATTGTTAAATGAATTGTAATTAATATAATCGTATTCTAATCTTCCTGTGACTTTTCCATAAATAGGCATTTCAACACCCAGACCCAGATTGTATCCCCCAGTCCAATGCGAATAATTGGAACCGGTACTGCCTGACCAGTCTTGTACTTTTAAATCAGTGTCGATATAACCCAATCGCCCATACAGTAATGGTCCATTATTAGTCAACTTCACACCGGGTAAAAGTGATGCGCCAAAACTGGTTCCAGCAGAGAATTTTCCATCGTATTGAAAACCAGAGGTGCTCAATGAATCCTTGCCACTTGCGCCGCTGGTACCCAAAAATAGTTCACCACCTAAATAGTAGTTATTATTGAAGTATTTGCCATAACCACCAAATAATCTGCCATTCCAGCCGTTTGCGTGTGTATTGAGTGAGCCAATACGATCATCCATCACCCATGGATTGCGTTTTATCTGAAAGCCCTCATAGCCTAAACTGACACCCGCATAGAAACCGCCAAGTAAAGAATAAATGGGTGGACATGGACAATCATCCATTGCATCATCATAACCATCGTCATAGCCATGATCATAACCTTTGTTATAATCATGATGGATTGATTGTGCAAATGAACTGGTTGAAAATGTCAGAAATGGAATGGTGATTAATAAACAAAGTTTGGGAAAACGTAACATCCTGTTCATATAAAAAGTCCCTTTAAATTAAGTCCATTACATACTAAATAACTTCATTTTGAAAAACAAATGATATCTCTACCTGCCAGAGAAAAAAATGTATGTTAAAATCAGCGTAACCAATGAGGATATATTAATGAGATTCAAAAACTGCACCTTAGGCTATATTAAAAAAATTTATTTCGAAAAAATTTCTGCGACAGAACAAAAAGATGAATCCGCTTTAATGAAACTGAAAACAGAATATCCCGAAATTTTTGATGCCAAGTTCATGATGGACTTATTACGAAATGAATTTGAAAGAGCGAAGAATGGCCTGGATGATAATATGATTTTTAAAAATTATTTATTTCAATATCATTAAGTCAGTGGGCGACTCAATCAATTCATCATATTATAATTCAAATTCCACATAATCCAGAGCGAACCCAAAATAATTGTAATCAAAATGACAAGTGTAAATACAATTGACATCACATTCACGCGTGCACGCGCAGTCTCCGTGTTTAAACGCAGAAAGCAGATGAGTTGAATTAAAAATTGAATAACCGCAGCCGTATAAATAAAAATAAATGTTTCAGTTTTGGAAAAGAAGTTCGACATCACAATCCAAAAGGCCAACACAGTCAGTAGGACGCAGCTTGTCACACCAAAGAGATAAATACTTAATTTTTTATGACCCGTACCATAATCCGGTTGTTCTAGATCCATATTAAGTGGCTCCCATGAGATAGACAACCGTAAAGACAAATATCCAGACAATATCCAAAAAATTCCAGAACAAGCCTAAATAGGTCATTCTTCTTAACGAAATAGATGACGTTTTAAAGAAAAATAATTGAATAATCATAAGCAAAATCCAGATTAATCCACAACTGACATGTAATCCATGTGTGCCAACCAGTGTAAAAAAGGAAGAGGCTTCGCCATTCAAATCCCAACGAAAACCATTCATTGAGAGATGAATAAATTCTCTGACTTCAAGGAAAACAAAGCTTGCACCCAGTATAAATGTTAAAATTAACCAGCATTGCGTATGAAATATTTTTTTATTATAAAAACTCAATATACTTAAACAAAATGTAAAATTGGAGGCTAATAAGAAAAATGTTTCTGTTAATACAACGGATAGATCAATATAATTTTTTAAACTCGCTGTTGACATGTTTTGATAATTTAATACTAAAAAAGTCGCAAATAGCGTAGCAAACAGAATGCAATCGGTCATGATATAAATCCAGAATCCAAAGACATCTGTTGCATCCATATCGTGATGTTGTAGTGTTTCAGTGTGCATGTACGACTTCCTCAAGATGAGCGAGTTCAGTTTCTTTCACGGTTTCTGCACTAATATAATAATCCGTATCACGATTGAATGTTCTTGCAATCCAGGCGATGAGCATCCCTAAAAATCCAATCAAACCCGGAATCAACATGTGCCAGATTAATGCAAAACCCAATAGGCCTGAAAAGAGGGCAATGACAAAACCAGCCGGCGTATTTTTTGGCATGTGTATGGGATGAAAATGTAATTTTTTAGGATGCACAGTGCCTTCTGCCAAATGCGTTTCTTTTTGTATCCAAAACGGATCAATAGTCTGCACCGTAGGTAATTCTGCAAAATTGTAAATAGGCGCAGGCGATGCAACAGACCATTCCAACGTGCGTCCATTCCAAGGATCTCCCGTATGATCACGCAATTGTTTTCTATTTTTAATGCTGACATATAGTTGAATGATTTGCATGAGAATACCTATGAAAACGCACGCCGCGCCGATCGCTGCAACAATGAAATACGGCTGAAATTTTGGATCTGCATAATGGTATGTGCGTCGCATCAATCCATTTAAACCCAACACATAAAGCGGCATAAAGGCGATATAAAAACCAGCCACCCAAAAAACAAATGATCGAATACCCCATTTTTCATCTAATTTAAAACCAAATGCTTTGGGAAACCAATAGATAATGCCAGCAAAAAATCCAAATAACGTACCGCCAATCAAGACATTATGAAAATGGGCGACCAAAAACAAACTATTGTGAACTTGAAAATCAACAGGCGGCACGGCCAGCATGACACCTGTCATACCCCCGATTGCAAATGTTGTGAAAAATGCAACGACCCATAACATGGGCGTTGCCAGAATAATTCTTCCTTTATACATGGTGAATAACCAATTAAAGACTTTCACACCGGTTGGAATTGCAATTAACATCGTTGTAATTCCAAAAAACGCATTCACATCCGCACCCGCGCCCATAGTGAAAAAGTGATGCAGCCAAACGACGAATGAGAGAAATGTAATGATAGCCAATGCAAAGATCATCGTATAATAACCAAATAAACGCTTTTGACTGAAGGTCGCAACGATTTCAGAAAAAATGCCAAAGGCGGGTAAAATTAATATATAGACTTCCGGATGACCCCACGCCCAAATGAGATTGATATACATCATGCTATTCCCACCCGCAAAATCGGTGAAAAAATGCATTCCAAAAAATCGGTCTAATTCTAAAAGCGCCAGCGTCACTGTCAGGATCGGAAATGCCAGCGCAACTAAAATCATGGCACATAATGCAGACCAGACGAATACAGGCATTTTCATGAGCGTCATGCCTTTGCAGCGCATGTTAATGATCGTTGCAATAAAATTAATGCCAGCCAGAAGCGTCCCAACACCTGCAATTTGCAATGACCAAATGTAATAATCCACACCCACTGTGGGACTATAATACAATTCTGACAGAGGCGGATAAGCCAACCAACCCGTCGCTGCAAAATCACCGATGACGAGGGATACATTGCATAACATGGCACCCACAAAGGTCAGCCAAAAACTCAAATTATTTAAATACGGATAAGCCACATCACGCGCACCAATTTGCAGGGGAAGCGCTATATTCAGCAATGCAAACATCATCGGCATGGCCACAAAAAAAATCATGATCACACCATGCGCTGAAAAAATCTGATCGAAATGTTCGGGTGGTAAATAACCGAAATTATTTCCCGCAGAGATCGCTTGTTGAGAACGCATTAAAATAACATCTGAAAAACCGCGTAATAACATTACACCGGATAAAAGCAAATACATGATTCCAATTTTTTTATGATCCACGCTGAAAACCCATTCATTCAAAATATATCCCCACTTGCGATACCAGGTAATGACACCGAGCACAACTACCACAACCAACGCCATAAAAATACCGGCGCCCATGATAATGGGTGTATGAAGTGGAATGGCATCCCAGTTTAATTTTCCCAATAATAAATTTTCCAGCATATTAAAATTTCTCTTTTGTGAGCGTATATTGATAAGGAGCCTGTTGTTCGCGTGGGTGAATGGGTCCGGCACTATTCATATACATATTAATCACATCCTGAAAAAAATGATCAGCCACATGATTATAAAATTCAGGTTTGTCATTAATCGAGGAAGTTAATAATTTTGTATAAACAGCATTATTGAATGTAGCAGACGATTTTTGAATGTGTTCATACCATGGCTGCATTTGATTTTCAGGTACCACATGAACTCTAAATTGCATTTCAGCAAATCCCGCGCCATTGAATAAGGTATTCATGCCCAGATAATCGCCGGGTTCATTAGCAATGAGATATAACCGCGTACGCATGCCTGCCATGGCATAAATTTGACTGCCTAATTGAGGAATAAATAACGCACTCATGGGAACGTTGTCTGCTGTGATTAAAAATTCGATTTGTTGATTCACCGGGATTTGCACGTAATTTAAGGTAGCGATATTTTTTTCTGGATAGATGAATAACCATTTCCAGGGTAAGGCGATGGCTTCAATCACCAGCGGCGTTTCGTTGTGTCCCGAAATTTTAGTGTAAGGATCAAATTCATGCGTTTTTTTCCAGGTTAAAATGCCTAAAATAACAATGATGACACAAGGAATGCCCCACCAGATGGATTCTAAAAAATAACTATGCGACCAATTGGGTTTGTAATCTTTGAGCCGATGATGTCGATAATGATAGACAAAGGCAATACTCATGATAATCACAGGCAATACGACAATTAACATGAGTGCCAGCGTATCAAAAAACAATTTGCGTTCTCCAAAGGCAATAAAACCTTTGGGATCCAGCATACCGTCAATATTGCTTTTGCAGGCCGACAGAGAGAGTAGCAGGCTGAACAAGACTACTTTTTTTAAGCTATTCAAAAAAGGGTAAAATGGGAACTGCTTCCCTGTCATGTTACGTTCCTAAATTTATACAAATCCTGTAAATCTAATGTTATGATTAACCAGGCTATTTATCAATCAATTTGTAATGGATGACTCAAATGACTTATTTAGTATTTGCTCGCTGGTTTGGATTAGTCTCGATTATTTTAGCGCTGGGTATCTTGTGTAATCTCGAAGATGCACGTCAAATGGCAAGAAACATGGTGAAATCTGAAAGCGGATACATCATGGGCGGCGTGTTACCCGTCATTTTCGGCAGTTTATCATTAATGTTCGCCAATAGTTTTGATATGGGTTGGACATTTCTCATTACGTTGGTGGGCGCTTGCACGTTTTTGATCGGCACTTTCCGCGTTATTTTTGTCAAGCAATGGAAAATGCTCATTTCGAAACACATAGACACCATTCCGTTTTTATTTAGTCTGTTTGGTTTGATGTTGGGAGTGATATTACTGTATGTAGGATTTATTGCTAACACTTTTGAAACTTAAAATGAATGGGATATTGAAATGAAAACAAGACAATTAGGTAATACGAATTTAAATGCTTCATCCATCGGTTTAGGCTGTATGGGGATGTCGGAATTTTACGGCACAACTAACGAGCAGGAATCATTGGATACATTGCAACGTGCCATTGAACTCGGAATCAATTTTTTTGATACGGCGGATATTTATGGTCTCGGTGAAAATGAAATTCTCCTCGGAAAAGCGCTAAAAAAATATCGAGAACAGATTATTTTGGCGACTAAATTTGGTATCGTACGAGACCCAAATGGACCGCAATTAGGCGGTATCAATGGCAGTCCGTCTTATGTTAAATCAGCGTGTGATGCCAGTTTGAAACGGTTAGGCATCGATGTGATTGATCTTTATTATTTACATCGTGTTGACAAAACTATTCCGATTGAAGAAACAGTGGGTGCCATGGCGGAATTAGTTGAGGCAGGTAAAGTACGTTTTATAGGATTATCGGAAGTCAATGCTCAAACCTTGCAACGGGCACACAAGATACATCCGATTACCGCTGTTCAGTCGGAATATTCATTATGGGTGAGACAACCTGAAAATGAAATCATTCCGTTATGCGAAAAATTAAATATTTCATTTGTGCCTTACAGTCCATTGGGACGCGGTTTTTTAACGCATACTGTTACGTCAGCCGCTTCACTTGAAAAAAATGATTTCCGAACCATTTTACCTCGTTTTACCGGTGAAAATGCTGAAAAAAACAGATTGCTTGTTGATAAACTGGCACAGATTGCCACTGAAAAAAGTTGCACGCCTGCCCAATTATCGTTGGCTTGGGTATTAGAAAAATCACCGCGAATTATTCCTATTCCCGGTACCAAAAAGAAAAAATATCTGGAAGAAAATACGGCTGCCATGCATATCCCATTAACGAAAGAAGA
>CAZEEF010000059.1:0-10340 GCA_964511095.1 uncultured Coxiellaceae bacterium
CCTTGTGTGCCTTCCAAAAATTTAATGACGAGCGGCGGGCCGCCGACCATTTTAATGAGATCTTCAATTTCATCGAGTGAATGTGCAAAACCGGTAATGGGTAATCCAATCCCTTTTTTGGAAAGCAATTGCAGGCAGCGTAATTTATCACGGGAACGCGTGATAGCGATGGAATCATTGACACAAAATACGCCCATCATTTTCAATTGGCGAACGACAGCGGCACCATAAAAAGTGACAGAGGCGCCGATGCGAGGAATCACAGCATCATAATCGGGTAATTCTTTTCCCTTGTAATGAATCGTGGGACGAGCAGATGTCACATTCATGTAACAACGTAATGTATCAATCACATCCGGTTGATGCCCGCGCAATACCGCAGCCTCCACCAAACGGCGTGTCGAATAGAGATCCTGTTTTCTTGATAAAATCGCGATTTTCATGTGAGCCTTATTTTATATATTTTTTTCTGATAAATGATTTTGCCGGATTAACCACAAAACGTTTTCGTATGGCACTTCTGCCAAGTAACATACGAAAAAGCATGGAGTCACGTTCGGTCAAGGTAATTTCAATAGACCATGTTTGATCGCCTAATAGCATTGGCGTGTAAATGACAAAACGTTCTTCACGGTGTCCGCCCGAATCCGTTACCCAGCGTTTATCAATAATATCTGCGGTACAGCGCATCACGATATCGACGTTATTTTGCAGAGGATGGATGTCGAATGCAATTCGATCCTTACCATTTTCCTGAAAAGGGTGAAGAGCAAACGCATGCAGTGCAGAGGTTCGGGCGCCAGTATCTATTTTTGCTTTAATATCGCGGATTCCTAACTGGGGTAATGTCACCCATTCGCGCCAGCCAATGGATTTCAACCTGCGCTTTTTTTTAATTATTTTATACAGAGAATCTGTACTCATATTCAGAGTCTCTCTTGTTATAGGCTTATTGTTCATTTTATCACAGGGATTTAGACGGTTTCACCGATTATTTTGATCAGGCAGAGGAGCTGGAAAACAAAGGCCAGGAAGCGGGCGGTGTCTCGACATTGTTTTCAGCAAAAATCGCTTTGATTTCACCCTGGATAGAGGATTTCAGTGAATTGTAATCACAAGTCCGGGCCCAGGCATACAATTGAAGATTGACTGTAAAATCACCGAGTTTGTCGACAATGACAGTCGGTGCCGGGTCATTCAGGCAAAGCGGATTTTTACGTGCTATTTCCAGCAAAATCGCTTCTATTTCTGGAATATTTTCTTTGTAAGCCACACTGATAATGACATCGACGCGACGGGTGGGAAAATAAGAAAGATTGGTAATGGGTGACTTAATCAATGTTTCATTGGGAATGCGTACCATCGTGTTATTATTTGTACGAATTTTGACCGATAAAAAATCAATTGATATCACTTCACCTTGTAACTCATTGACTTTAATGGTATCTCCAATTTCAAAGGGTTTTTCGCCAATGATAAACATGCCGCTGACGACATTGGACATGGATGTTTGTGAGGCAATACCGATTGCAACCGTCAAAATACCGGTAGCGCCGAGTAAGGTACTGATATTGAACCCTAGTTGTTGGATAGCGGTCGCGAAAAAAAGAATAAAGGTTAAATAAAACAGAATACGACGCACTAACATCACTTGGTGCGGCCTCAATCGATTTTGCAATGCCCGGGCAACGCCAGCGCTTAATAATCGACTGATGACAATACCCGCCATGATGAGCAATACCGCGCGGGTAATGGCTTCAATATGAAACTCAGTGATGATTTTTTCGAAAGTTTCCATGGTGCCTCAAACAATAAGTCAGTCTGCAAGTATATTATTTGCCAAGTTAAATGTCTATTTTTGAGTCAAATAATTTTTGGATGTCCTATTGATCGAGCTGTGCTAAGTCCCGAGCATCTTTTTCCCAAACTCGGTATGCAGCAAAATAATTGCCAGTATAATGCCAATCGGTGCAACAATGAGCGGCAATAGCGTATGAATACTCATTAACACGCCGCCTATCATGGCAGTCAGTGACCAGATGAATGCAATCACAATAAAACAAACACCCATCACTTTACCCTGCTCTTGCCTGTCAACGACATCCGAATAGAGTGCGGTCATACAACTAAATGCAATCACATCTCCGACGGCGGTGGGAATGGCAGCGACCCAAATCAATACACCTAAAACACCTGTCAAATGCAGCATAAAAAACACAGGTGTTAAAATCGTTCCGATTAAAACCATATAAAGCGACACCAGTAACATGGTTTGCATCGAGAAAAATTGATCTAAAAATTTAATACCAAATGTCGTTGCTATCGCAAGCCAAAAAGCAATCAGACCGACAAAAATACCTAATTGATGCGGATCCACGTGCAATAACGTTTTCAATGTCGGTGGAATGAATTGATAATAGGTACTCCAACTGATTTGACTTAATAATAAAATGATGGAAATCCGCAGCACAGACCGATTTCCAAATACTTTTTTCATACTGTGCCAATGAAATTCTTTCCAGGGAGACGTATAACGTTTTTCCACCAGGGTTTCTTTAAAGATCGTCAGGGTTAACAAACAACTGATCGCAGCAAAAATGCCCGCGATAAAGAAAGGCAATGAAAAATTGAGTTGGACAAAGAAAAATTGATTGGCAAAATAACCGCCCAATATCGGACCAAGAAATGCACCCAGTGAAATCGATGTTTGCAAATAACCCATATGTAACACTTTTTTTTCTCTGGAACTGATATCGCCTACCACCGCTTGCGCGATCGGATTGGTTCGGGAAAAAGCGCCTCTTAACACACAGCTGATAAACAATATACTGAGTGAACCCCACAAAATGCCGAACCCGGCGGTGACTGCAAAAATCAGTGCGCCTGCAGCACCGACAAAAATCAATTTTTTTCTGCCGAAAGCATCCGAACAGGCGCTCAAAATGGGGGTGATGATGATATTCACCATATTCGGCACCGAGATACATAATCCATACCACATACTGCGAACCGCCTGTGACGTATCGGCGGCAAATAAACTGCTTTGTGCATCAAAGAAAAGTAAGGTTAAAACAGGAAAAATAATATTTAAACTGGTGTGGTCAAATAACATGACCCAAAGTAAAGGGAAAATTGATTTATTATCGTTTTTCATAGGCAGCGGACATCCACCCTATTATTTAAAAAAGGGCACGCTACCGAATTATTGATAAAAAAACAAGCTGAAATTATTTGTCATCATGGTCGATGATGCGGCCTGAAGGCGGCTTTTTGGATTGCGTTAATTGTTTTCTTGGGAAAAGTTTTTCCCGAACCCAGGCAATTAAAAATAAAACGAGCCCAACGATGGCACCCCAAATCAATAAATAGGATAAAAGAATCAACCCGACAACGAATATCACCAGCATCATGCCGAGGAAAATAAATGGAATGAGTTTGCCTAAAAAATTTTTCATCGGATTAAAACGCCTCCCAATTTTGCTGAAAAGTATCGCTTGCTGTCGCATCATCACGTAATCGATAAACCCGTTTTGATTTCGCTATTTCTTTTTGTTGTGAGGGGGATAATTCAGGGTGTTTTTTATCATACTCCTGCAGAAAACAATCAATATCGCTGACATAATTCGAAAAATTTTTATGAGAAGACATTCCGCACACTCCCGTACCGCTTAATAAAACATGTAAAAATTGTATCATATTTTTTCTAAATAACATGATAAACTTGGGCTAATGCCGTTTGACGCCTATGGAGAACAAATGAAATCGTCAGGAAAAGTCGCCGCTCTTTTCATTAGCTTATTGATTTTAGGGCAAATCAGCCCTGAAGCCTTTGCAAAAAAACATCATCACCATTCTCTGCAATCGACTTCTCACTTATCGGTTTCTAACCTGCCGATTTATGGAACATCCAATTTAGACGCTGAATTAAACCAGATTATCAGTGATGTCGACTCCAAGGCTTCCATCGGCGTGCAAATCAAATCCATGAAGCAAGGCGATGTGCTCTATACGCATAACGATGCCACCCTGTTAACGCCGGCCAGTATTTTTAAAATTTTAACGGCTGAAGCGGCGCTTATCTATATGGGGCCGGATTATAAATTTCAGACGAATCTCATGACAAATGCAAAATCGACAACTAATGGGGTCATCGATGGCGATGTGTATCTTGTGCATAGCGGCGACCCGACGTTAACGTATTATGATTTGACTGATTTGATGGTGGCCCTCAAGTCGCAGCAAATTACGGGTATTAATGGAAATGTTTACGTGGATGATACGGCGTATGATCAAGATAATTTAGGACCTGGCTGGATTGCCAAAGACACGCACTATTGTTATGCCGCACCCATTAATGCGAGTATTATTAATCATAATTGCATTTCCATTGGCATTACGCCTGCAAAAACGGCAGGCTTTCACGCGATGGTCATCCAAAATCCCCGTTATTTTTATTCCAGCATTAATAATTCAGTGATCACAAAACCAGCCGGTAATCATTCCTGTCATTTATCGCTTAATTCAACCGACGACAATGTGATTACGATTGAAGGCTGCATGGCAAAAGGCCGTTATTCTCGCAGCGGGAGTGTTGTCATCAACAATGTGGTGAAATATAACGAATCGCTGTTACAAAATTCATTTAGACGTTTTGGTATTCATGTCACGGGTATTGTGACAGCGAAAGCCGCACCCCCTAATTTAACGGTTTTGGCAACGCATGAATCCAAACCGCTGTATATTTTAATCAATGAAATGTTAAAAAAATCCGACAATATTATTGCGGGATCGTTATTCAAAAAAATGGGCGAACTCTATTTCAATCAACCCGGCAGTTGGTCGAATGGGGGTACGGCAGTCAAACAAATCTTGTCGCAGAAAGCGTCTGTCAATACAGCACAAATGCATGCTGCAGACGGTTCGGGTTTATCAAGCAATAATCAAATCACAGCTCAACAAATGATTCAGGTATTGGATTATGCTTTCCATAATTATGCGACGAATTATGAATTTATTTCGGCATTACCGATTGCGGGTGTGGATGGAACATTAAAATATCGTTTGAGAAATGTTGCCTGGAAAGTACGTGCCAAAACAGGAACGAAAAGTAAGGAAGGCGTGGTTGCGTTGGCAGGTTATGTCGTCAGTAAAGATCGTGAACCGATTGCGTTTGTAGTGATGGTGAACGGGCATAATGGTAATACGTGGAAATACCGGGAAATGACGGATCGGATTGTGACGGCGTTGACGCGGTATACGCGGGGTTAGGTGTGCCTTCTTTTTTCGAATAATATTTTCGGTATCTTTGAGGTTGGCAGAAGCGGTCGAATGACAAATTCCAAATGAAGCTTTGCTTTTATTTTACTTTACTTTGCTTTATGGGTGAGTAGATGAATATCCATTTTTTTTGCTCTTTTTACAAAAGCTTTATCTAAAGTTGCAAATTCATCTACTTGACTTGAGGAGGCAAGATGCATGGCATCTGCAAAATCAAGACCATTGTTATACCACCGCATGGTTTTGATAATACATGCTGGATCTTCTACAGTAATACGAGGTAATCCTAATAAATTTTCAAATGCCTTATAGATATCAGTGGAATTTTGTTCATACGTATAGCGCAATACCCATTCTGTTTCCAATAAAACACTTTTAGAAATAAAAATCGTATTATTTTCGATTAATTTTTTAGCATATTGCACTTGTGCTTGATCATCATTCGCGAATAATCTTACCAATATGTTAGTATCAATTGCGATCATTTTTGCTCTTTTGCCCCTTTTTTTATTCCTTCTTTCATGTCGTTAAGTGATTTTTTCGGCCCTTTGTAATTGAGACAGCCAACTACCTCTTTTACAGAAGTCGGCTTAAATGGTAATCGTGGCATTAACAAAACACCTTGTTCAGTATCAATAACATTAAATTCAAGACCAGGCTGCCATTGGTGGGCTTCTCTGATGCTTTGAGGAATAACAACTTGGCCTTTGCTGGACAAATGGGTAATTTCCATAAATCTCCTTGAATCAGTCATGGTAAGATTATAGTAAGAGTATAACTCGTTTGATGATATTTTGCGACACCATCACGTTAGTCGTTGGCGCGAAATGCCATTCACCTTTTAATTTCGCACCAGCGACAAGTTACCCACAGATTCTGTGGATAAGTTTGTGGTTAAATCACTTAAAAGCTGGGAGCAGTTATGTAGAGCCGGCTGAAAGTCTTGAAAAGCGAATGCCAAATTACAATAAAATAATAATATAATCAATTCATTAAATCGATTTTTCTTTCTGTGAGTTTGTTAGCATGAATCACTCACAAAAATACTGTGCGCAATTTAACCTGTGTACAAATCTCATGAAGTCACCAGAATTTTGGCGGGTGCGCCGGGTTGTTCACAGGCTAATTTTGGTACAAGGTAGCCCGGCAAGCGTTCTGTCATCGATTTGTGAAGTGACAAAGCGATTTGTCGATCGAGATCAAAATGGGCTGTTCCGCGGACTTTGTCTAAGACATGCAAATAATAAGGCTGCACACCGGCATCAAATAAGGCTTCACTGAGCGCAATCAAAGTGTCCGCATGATCATTGATATTTTTTAATAATACCGACTGATTTAATAATAACACCTGTGCCTTTGCCAATTGTTGCATCGCAAGCTTCACTGCCTGATTGATTTCCTGCGCATGATTGCAATGGATAATCAGCACCGTTTTTAAACGGGTTCCGGTGATGGCTTGAATAAATTCAGGTGTTATGCGTTCAGGCAATACAACAGGAATGCGACTGTGGATGCGTAAACGCGTAACGTGCGGGATAGTGGCCAATGACGTGACAAACTGCTTTAGAACCAGATCGTTTGCGACCAGTGGATCACCGCCGCTTAAAATGACTTCCCTGATAGAAGTATCTCGTGAAATGTAATCCAGTGCATCTTGCCAGCCAGTTGAACCCGGATTATTTTTTTTATAGGGAAATTCCCGACGAAAACAGTAACGACAGTTAATCGCACAAGTCGCAACATAGGTCAATAATACGCGGCCATGGTATTTATGGAGTAAACCGGGAATGGGATTAAATTCAAGTTCTTGCAAGGGATCTGCCAAATAACCTGCGCTATGCTGCAATTCTTCGCCAACAGGCAGTACCTGACGTAATAACGGATCATTTATATTTTTCTTTTGCATGCGCGCAATAAAACTGTGCGGTACTTTTAATTTGAAATGACGGGCAGCTTGATTGGCTGCATCGAGCCATCGGTGATCCAGTTCGAGGAGGGTCAATAACTCTTTAGGGTCAGTGACAGCATGCATTAACGCGGTTTGCCAATCCGTCTTATGATCTAAATTCATCGAGAGCCTTTGGAATATTTTGTGCAAGCGGGTATTATATGCCAATTCTTTGAAGGAGAACAAAATGGCTGTGTATTCGACCAGTGAAATTCGTGGCGGCATGAAGGTGGTCATTGATAATGATCCTTGTGTCATCGTTGAAAATGAGTTTGTCAAACCCGGTAAAGGTCAGGCGTTTAATCGTATCAAAACCCGTAACCTGAAAACCGGCCGCGTAGTAGAACGCACTTATAAATCAGGCGATACGCTGGAAGCAGCGGATGTGACGGATCTTGAAGTGCAATATCTTTATAACGATGGCAATGAATGGCATTTCATGTGCCAGGCTTCTTTCGAACAATTTTCGATGAATGAAACCGGTGTGGGTGAGAGTAAATTATGGCTAAAAGAACAGACTGAATGTGTGTTGACGTTATGGAATGGTGTGCCATTGGCTGTGATGCCGCCGAATTTTGTGATTTTAAAAATTACGGAAACGGATCCGGGCGTGCGCGGCGATACCTCCGGCGGCGGTGGTAAGCCGGCCAGACTTGAAACCGGTGCCGTGGTGCGTGTGCCATTATTTGTGGCGGAAGGTGAATTGATTAAAGTCGATACGCGTAATGGTGAGTATGTATCGAGGGTGAAGGAATAAATTGCTTGTCAAACTGGCAACCGACTGCAACATTCCGCGCGATCAAAAAACGCGCGGAAGTCATTCAACAAATCCGACATTTTTTTGCGATTCGAAATATAGTAGAAGTTGAAACACCGCTTTTATCCCATACCACCGTCACGGATCCTTACGTCATAGGCATTCCAGCTTTATTCAAACAAAATGGCTTATCCGAACAAACGCTTTATCTCCAAACGTCACCTGAATATGCCATGAAACGATTGCTCGCAGCGGGTTCCGGTTCTATTTTCCAACTGTGCAAAGCGTTTCGTCAGGGCGATCTCGGCCGCGTTCATCAGCCTGAATTTACTATGCTCGAATGGTATCACGTGGGATTTGATCATCAGGATTTAATGAATGAAGTGGATGCATTATTACAAGTTATTTTAAAAACAGCGCCCGCTGAACGGTTAAGTTATGAAAAATTATTTGAAAAATTTTTAGAAATCAATCCACACACAGCCAGCAATAATGCATTAAGGCAGTGTGCAAACCATCACGGTATTCAACTATCTGTGGATGAAAATGATCGAAATACGTGGTTAACACTTTTGTTAACGCATTGCATCGAACCTCAAATCGGCCACGAAAAACCGCTTTTTATTTTCGATTTTCCGGTTTCTCAAGCAGCACTCGCTAAAATTCGTGATACAGAAAATCCGCCGGTTGCATCCCGTTTCGAACTTTATTTTAAAGGCCTTGAATTAGCGAATGGCTTTCATGAACTACAAAATGCAAAAGAACAACGAAACCGTTTTGAAGCCGATAATTTATTTCGTGAAAAAAATCAGCTTCCTAAAATCATCCTGGATGAAAATTTTTTAGCGGCACTCGATGCGGGGCTACCCGATTGCGCAGGTGTGGCATTGGGGGTGGATCGATTGATGATGGTTGCATTGCAAGCATCATCCATTGATGAAGTGATGAGTTTTCATTTTGGTAATAGGTAATATTTTTTATTAGAGGGATATTTTTTTATGAAAAACAAAACAATCCAATGGGTATCGTTTTTTTTATTTTTATGGATTTCTACGGCCAGTTTTTCTTCAGATAAACCTGTTTTGCGATATGAAAGCAGCGAGCATGCAGCGGCGGGTGATCAAGTTAAATTATATTTTTCACCTGAAAAATACGTCAATACGCTGACACTTTCGAATGGATTTAAATTGACTTATGGGCAACTTGTTTCGTTAGGCGATTTTTATGGCGTCGTGGGCCAGCCCATCAGTCAAGGCGTATCCGATGCTGATCGACGTTCGCGTTTTTTGGCAGCATTCAATTCATTCGCAACAGAGCCCAATGTTCTGAATGAGTTAACAACTATTTTAAACATCGAACAAACAGAAAAAAATGCGATTGATGATGGCATCAAAAAAGGTGAAAAAATTGCAGATGTGTACGCGCGAATCAGTGACGAAACGAATCGTCAATGGAATTGTGCAACAGGCGGTGGTTGTGATGCGAAAACATGGATTCTCAAACCGGGCCGATATATCACGTTAGCAAAAGAAGATGTTGATCATTTTGGTGATAATGCGTGGCTTGCTTATGAGACAGGTCATCAATTGGCGATTGAAACAGCGATAGCCGCGCATCAAACGAATGATATTCAAAAATTAACGCTCGCCTATGCCATGAATGGATTTGCCTGCCATTTTCTGGCAGATCGATTTGCATCCGGACATATTCGTGTGCCGCGCGATGAATTGCCAGCGCATGTGACACCGCCTGTGGTGGGTGTTGTGTTGGTAACTTTTATGCATAACGAAGAAAATGCGGCTGGATTGCATATGCATAATCTTCGTGGTGATCATTGGACGGCTTGGGGTGATCGATATTATTATGATGCAGGCAATAAAAATAATGCCGCATTACTTCAGGACGCTCTGCAACTTTCATCGGATGAAATTTTTACGACGTATCTTAAGGGTGCTGCACCGATGGATGATGCGGTTAAAAATATCATTCCATTACCGGATGAAGTAAACAATACGGGAACGATCGATATTGCACCCTTATTTTATTGGGATGTGAATGCCCATATTTTATATCGCAGAACAGATTTGGCTAATCCAGAGGATAGACATTGGACTTCAAACTGGTGGGGCTGGACGACATTGATTGAACTAGAACGGTTGCACAAATTATCTGTTGAAATGCAGGCACAGTTGGTGCAAGCGGGATACGGTTCGGAAGCGATTCAATATGGATTAATCACAGATAAGGATCTTTTGACGTCTGCAAAATAACATCATCGCGAGGCTGCGAAGCGTTTAGCCGTGGCGATCCAGGTTTTTTTCTGGATTGCCGCGCCCACAAAAAACGTGGGCTCGCAAT
>CAZEEF010000060.1:0-5731 GCA_964511095.1 uncultured Coxiellaceae bacterium
TACGCTTTCTTCTTTCAAAAAAAATGATATTAAAGCACTCAATCAAATCAGCGCACAAATTCGGCGTTGGATTATTTCAAATCCCTTTTCAGAAGAATTTAAAAAAGAAATCGCAGACGCTGTCATGAATGATCAAAAAAATACGTTTGCAATACGTTCTTCCGCTACCGCAGAAGATTTGCCCACGGCATCATTTGCCGGTCAACAAGAGACTTATTTGAATGTGAAAGGATTAAAAAATATTTTAGAGGCGATCAAATGGGTATTTGCTTCACTGTTTACGAGCCGTGCCATTTCATATCGCTCTGATCAGGGTTTTGATCACTTGAAATTTTCATTATCAGTTGGCATACAGCCAATGGTTCGCAGCGATAAAGCGGCAAGCGGTGTCATCTTCACATTGGATACCGAATCAGGGTTTGATAAAGTCATGTTAATCAATGCCACTTATGGACTCGGTGAAACCCTTGTTCAAGGGCAAGTGAATCCGGATGAATTTTATGTTTATAAGCCAGCATTAGAAGCCAATCAGTCCGCCATTTTACAACGTAAATTAGGCAATAAAACGCATAAAATGATTTATGCAACCAACCAAAAATCCTCTTTTGGTACACAAACAGTTCCTGTTTCCAAAAAAGAACAGCAACAGTTTTGTATGAGTGATGATGATATTTATACACTGGCGCGTTATGCATCGATTATTGAAAAACATTACGGCAAAGCCATGGATATCGAATGGGCCAAAGATGGCGTCAGTGGAAAAATTTACATTGTGCAAGCCCGACCTGAAACGGTGAAAAGCCAT
Organism: uncultured Coxiellaceae bacterium; assembly: GCA_964511095.1. Lineage (GTDB taxonomy): Bacteria > Pseudomonadota > Gammaproteobacteria > DSM-16500 > DSM-16500 > DATIJJ01. The sequence goes on from CAZEEF010000060.1 coordinate 806, forward strand.
GCAAAAAATCAAGTGATTGAACATTATCGTTTGACAAAGAAAGGTAACATTTTGGTAGAAGGTTTAAGTGTCGGACAACGCATCCGATCGGGCAAAGCACGAATGATTCTCGATCCTAAAAAAATACAGGATGTAAAAGCCGGTGATATATTGGTGACCGATATGACGGATCCCGATTGGGAACCTATTATGAAAAAAGCCGCTGCTATCGTGACGAATCGGGGCGGACGAACTTGTCATGCTGCTATTATCGCACGCGAACTTGGCATTCCAGCGGTGGTGGGTTGTGTGAATGCAACATCGAAAATTAAAAGTAATGCAGATATTACTGTTTCCTGTGCTGAAAGTGAAACAGGTTACGTGTATGCAGGGAAAATTCCTTTTGAGATTAATCAAATTTCGATAAAAGACATGCCGCAAATACCACTCAAATTATGTATTAATCTGGGTAATCCCGATATAGCCTTTGCTACGCAGTTTTTGCCAAATGATGGGGTAGGGCTAGCACGCATTGAATTTATTATCAGTAACATCGGCATTCATCCTGGCGCAATTTTAAATCTTAAAAAATTGCCTAAAAAAATTCGGCAAGACATTATTCAAAAAACAAAATCCTATTTAAATCCTATAGAATTTTACATTGAAAAATTGCGCGAAGGCATTTCAAAAATTGCGGCAGCCTTTTTTCCTAAACAAGTGATTTTTCGTTTTTCTGATTTTAAATCGAATGAATATGCCAATCTTCTGGGAGGACAATTTTTTGAAGACAGTGAAGAAAATCCTATGCTGGGTTTTCGTGGCGCGTCACGTTACAAAAATGAACGATTCCTTCGATGTTTTGAACTGGAATGTATTGCATTCAAACGTGTGCGTCAGGAAATGGGTTTGACTAATGCCCAATTAATGATTCCGTTTGTACGCACCGTAGTGGAATTACAAGATGTGATGGGATTGATGGAAGAATATGGATTAAAACGCGGCGAGAATGATTTAAAAGTGTATATGATGTGTGAAGTGCCCTCAAACGTTCTACTGGCAGATGAGTTTCTGGATTATGTAGATGGCTTTTCCATTGGGTCCAATGATTTAACCCAATTAGTGTTGGGATTGGATCGTGATTCCAATATTGTCGCTCCCTTATTTGATGAAAGAAATGCAGCAGTCAAAAAATTTATTCATCAAGCCATTACAGCCTGTCAGAAAAAAAATAAATACATTGGCATTTGTGGACAAGCCCCTTCCGATCATCATGATTTTGCTGAATGGTTGATGGAGGAAGGCATTCAAAGTATGTCACTTAATCCGGATTCTATCGTCGAAACCTGGATGATCCTCGGGACTAAAATGAAGTAAACTATTTTTTTAACCTATTTTTGGTTTATTTATTTTTCTGTCTGCCCCAATCACCGATTTCGTGGTAAATATTTCTTTCTGAATAATCGGACAATAATAATTAAGCAACAACGATGGATTTTGGCGTGTTGCAAGAATTTGATCAGGCGGTACGCGTAACAATGAACAAATATAATGATGATCAATACAATGTGAATCGTCTTCCTGTGCGCGGAGTGTACCTGTTTTTTGTAACTCATAAATTTTACGCATGGCTCGATGCATGGAATTAAATAATTTTAATTTTTTTTCATCTCTATCCAGGAATTTATCGTCATTTTCAAATTTTTCATCCTCTGAATTTTCTTCATTTTCCATTTTTTCAGCATCATCCAGCTTTTTTTCAAATGTAGCAAAAAATAATTTCATCGTTGTCAGGAAGGAATTCATCGCATCAATCGGTGTTTTTTCACCTCGTGACACATGATTCAGATCTTCCAGTAATTTATTGACATACTTGCTGGGTCTTGACCGATGACCTGGATTTGCAAACTCCATATGTGTATCAAAATAATTGACGATTGCCGGTAATTCAGTTGTCATGTTATTGGCATCTTCAAAATGTGTTCCGCTGAAATTCCACTGCGTAACGAAAGCAGACCATAAATAAGATAATCTGGACTGCGGGTATTGTAATAAAATATTCGGAAAAAATGAATCATGACAGGCATTAGTCCCTTTTTCTTCTGTGCCAGAACCATGTTGTTTTTGGGTAAACACTTTTACCACATTTGCGTCCAATTTATAAACCGCTACTAACAAATAAAAATACAAATCCACCCGACGTTGTGCATGTTCCATAATTTCATATTCAACCAAATCGATTTGCTGAATATAAATATCTTCCATCTTTTTTGGGTCTTTCTGTTTCATTGTTTCAAGCACCAGTTTTTTCATTCGCACATCCATATCTTTTTCGCTGGGCTCTCTTATTTTTATTGGTAAAACAACCAACGGTTCTGATTTTTTGGTTTCAGGGGCAGGCGTGAATGCCCACGTAAAAAAAGAAGTGACTTTCAAAAAAGTCGATGCGGGCTGCACAAGTGAATTGAATTTCTTACACACTGTCGGTTCTGATTTAGGTCGCTCAGGAAGAGCGATACTGGCAGTGATGTTGGCTGCATAAGGTGTTGTCAGACGACCACTCATTGGCTTCGGTGGAAAAGGTTCCGGGGTAGTGAGAAATGAAACTATTGAACTCACTTGAGAAATTGCGCTGGCAGCCAACGTTGTTTGTTGAAGGGTTTCAGGCTCTGGAACTAATTTCTTTTTTTTCGGCACAATTCATCTCCCTATCATTAGAATATTCCAATTTCCTTCAATCGCTCATTTAAATATTCCTGCGCCGTACAATCCTTTGTTAACAAAACATCAGGACGCGGATGCAAAAATAACGGCATGGAATAACGTGAATTATTTTCAAGTGTGTCACAAGGATTCACGACTCGATGCGTTGTTGATCGATAATAATTTTGCGTACATCTTTGTAACATGTCTCCAACGTTGACTACAATATTTCCTGGGTTACAGGATACAGCATGCCAATGATCATGCATGTCCAATACTTCAAGTCCTGGCGCTGTGGCTGCAGGTAAGAGAGTAATTAAATTAATATCCTCATGCGCTGCCGCACGCACAGCACCTGCTTCTGTCTGGGTATCTAAGGGTGGATAATGCAGAATACGTAACAGTGTATTGACACTGTGTGTACTCATATCCCGTAATGGCATGGATAATTGACTGGAAACCTCAACCGGCAAATAATTTTCAATCCATTGTAATAAAATGGCTGCCATGTGGTTTAATTCATGATAAAGCTTCAACGATAATTCTCGCATTTCAGGCGGTTGCTGGCCATGCGGATAAAAATGATAAAATTCCTTGAGATCACTATACGTTGAATTTTTTGCATTTTCAGTACGAAATGGAAAATAGCCATCCTGTGCAGATTTGATAGGACGATAATTAAATTTAGTATCTGAATTAAAAAAATCTTTCCATTGCTGATAAACTTGTTCTATTAACTGGATTGAAATAGGATGATTGCTTAATACGGCAAATCCCGTATTTTTAAGTGAATGACAAAATAATTCCGGTGCGTTTGATAGGTGATAATCGACGTTTAATACATGCATTTTGATATCCTTATTTTAATCCGTGAGAAAATTCTTTTTGAGCGGGCGGATCAAAGCGAGATTCTTTTATCCAAAAAAAACCGCCCCATAAAATTTCTTTCACTCTGCTCTTTACCCAATAATCCGATTCGGATTCACTCACTCTTTCTTCGTGATCTCGATGTAATTCACCACAGAGTAACTGGCTAAACGCTTCTATTTGCGGTGTGATAACGCGTTTTGTTTTGGAATCATCAAACAAAAAAACAGCTAATTGCTGTACTGTTGTTGCACCGAATACAATGGGATGATTTTCATGGTTGATAAATAAACGCAATGACCGCCTGTTTTCATTATTCTCTGAATTTTCATTTTTGGGAAGCATTTGAAAAAGGTTGATTAATGTTAATTTGTCGGATTGATTCAACATTTCATACCAGACAGATAAACGCAGTTCTCTTAATTCATGTAACGCTTTATTCCGCGTGGCTGCGTGTTGCGTGACAAAACCATTACGCGCCGATTTAAATTGATGACATTCAAATAATTTAACACCGGGTAATTTGGTTTCATACCAAGTTTTACCCGTACAGAGTGAAGATAGTAATCGTAAAGGAATCCTGACAGTATCTGATTTATCCGACAATCGCGACGCATCACAAATGAACGTGGATTTGATTCTGAAAATTTGATAAAAATACGAATAAATAGAAAGTACATCGTTTCCTGAAAAATTTTTTCCTTTTTGTAAATCACGTAATTCGCCAACCAGGCCATTCATGGCTATCCAGAAACTCAAAATTTCAATTTCTTTTTTCTTAATGCTTCTCCCCTTTTTTTCAATGGGGATAAGCTCTTTCACACTCAGACTGCAATAACGTTGTCCTGATTTACTGTTTTTATCTGTATATTCAGGAAATCGAGTCAACAATGTTTTTTCATCTAGCACCCAGGAATCATTTTTTCCAAAATAATCCGAACGGGAAAAAGTGACTTTTAATGAATGTGATTTTTTTAAACTATCTGGCCAATGTAAATAAAATGAATATTTTTCACCACGCACCAGCGCGTGTTTTTTAGCATTTTTGACAATGATATGATTAATTCGATAAACGAGACCAGCATTTTGATATTGACTGACAATGTGATCAAATTCATTTTTGCTGAAAACGAACGGTTGTTTAGTCGGTGTTACTTTTTTACGTGAGCGCATATTTTTTTTCTCACATTCCATTGTGATATGCCATGCAATGGAGATATTTAAATCTGAATGTGCATCACAGTCAAGCACGCCTTAAGAATTTCTTAAGGTTCGGTAGGTAGGATAGGTTAGATGCAATAATCCGATTCATCAACAGGGAGGTTGGTATGTCGTTACCTAATTCAACTATTGTTAAAGCGTTCATTGAAACCTATCTTA
>CAZEEF010000060.1:5831-10205 GCA_964511095.1 uncultured Coxiellaceae bacterium
GGTATGTCGTTACCTAATTCAACTATTGTTAAAGCGTTCATTGAAACCTATCTTAGTTATCGAAAATCAACCTGGAAATTAGATGTTCAGTCGGATGGTCTAAAAATTCCAGAAGATAAAATAATCCATCATAAATTAACAATCTGTATCGATATACTCAAAGCCATCGATAATGCAACGACATTTGAAGATTGGCTGAATGTTCTTGATGTCATTTATACAAAAGAACATGCTGAATTTGATGCTCACCAAAATCGTTATGCTTCAACACGTGCAATTATCTGGCCACCTTTTGCAGGTGAAATGTTACGGGCTGCGCGCACGTATGCAGTTTCTGAATTAAAAAATAATGCTTCGTTTCAAGCGCTAAAAACTACGTTGACAAGCGAAAAAATTGATTTGGCAAATGAAATCTGGGTAGATAAAAATGCGGGCATTACTCCCCAAGAAATCATTACAGAAAAACAAAGAAAACTGGATGTAATCAATCAAACATTGGAAGCGCGCAATGATCAAGATACTTACTTCCTTACATTTTTTACTGAACGAGTTTTAAAATATGACGCAGAGTCAGCTATATTGAAAGAAAAAACAATAGAGGATTTTAAAGCGAATGTCATTCAGGAAAAACGAAAATTAGCCATGTGCCAACGACTGACTGACAATAAAGCTAAAAAAACCGCAGAAATACAAACGAGTCAGCCGTCAGAAGTAAAAGCTGAAACGACTCCGCAGGTAGAATCAACAGTGGAAGGAACCCCAAGGACGGACCAAAAAGTCGAAACGACTCCCCAGACAGAAGCAAAAGTGGAAAAAACTCCTGAAATCAACAATTCGTCTGTCGCGCAGCCAAGTTCATCTCCAGAAGTTGCACTGCCACCACCTCCGCCTCCTTTACCGGCGCGGCCGCAATTCACGAGTACATCCTCATCTGTATCGCAAGCGTTGCTTTTTCCCAATCCTGCGCCGGATGCTTTTTTCAAGAAACCGCCACAACCCCCTATTCGCAGACAACCGCCGCGAGTTGCCAAAGGAACGACGATATCGCTTGCTGAATTTAATGAGCCTGCGGCAGGCGTTGATGGACAACCAATCAGCTACCATCGAAAGGGACAGGGGACCAGATAATTTTGATGAATTTTTACTATTGTTAAATTAGGAGTTAGGTATGTTATCGAGGAACGGAATTTTTAGTAAAGATAAAAAAAGAAGTGTATTGCCAGGGACTGTTAAAAAAGCGGAAGCGACATTTGATCTTACTTTTACTTATGGTTTTGCATTGGTTACGGCTGGAGAAGAGAAAGCAATTGAAGCGCAGGTACCTGATTTAGCAGAAGCGCTTTGGAAATTACAAGTATCTGACAGTCCTGCCATTGAAATAGGTAAAAAACAATTTACTGTCTTTGATAAAACGATTAAACATACGCTAAAACAATCTCTCACGTTGTTAAATTTACAAAATCTATGTGATCTTCACGAAAAAGATTACAAGAAAGCGCAATCAAAACTACAGGAAAATGCAGGGCTGGCGCAAGCTGAAGCAGGAATGCATGGAAGTAAGACGGCCATCGTTTATTGTTTTAAATTAGAGATAAAAGATGGTTTGGGTCATTCCTGTTCTTTTGCGGATTTTGATGAAATGCGAGAGCATATTCAAAATCAACTAACACCTTCGGTAAAGCCGGCCAAGCGATCTCGTCGTCAATAAGCCATTATTCCTTGGTCATTTATATGTTTATGATGGCCAAGGAAACATCTAGGTAATCTTCTGCTAACATTGCATTTATTGACTGTATTATGCAGTCTTGAATTGTAAAAAATAATATCTCGTATAACAAACTATTTGAATGCGTTATACAAGGTGTTATTGTATCACTGTATTATCTGTTCAGAGGTTATCAATGATCTTACACAAAGTGACTGATACAATAAATGAGCTCGTGAAAAATAGGAACCATAGTGGTTGTATGCTCCTATCTACAGATAAAGAAATTATCTACAAGGAATGCTTTGGTTTCGCTGATATTACAAAAAAAATTCCTATCTCTTTTAAAACACAGTTCCTTGCAGGTTCAGTCACTAAGCAATTCGCAGCCGTTGCTATTTTGAAAGCACTTTTCGATAAACATAAAACCAATATAAAATCAGAATTAAATAAATCAATTGAAAATTATTTGCCTGCAGAACATGAAATCTGGGATAGTGCAATGCCATCTTGGGCACGCAAGGTAACAATACATCAACTACTTGTTCACTCATCTGGTATTACAAACTATACGAGCTTACCTGAATTTGAAAATCAGACATTTAAAAATAGATCAGATTTAATTAATTTTTTTAAAGGAAAAGAGTTAGAATTTATTCCGGGCGAAAAATTTTCATATAGTAATTCAGGTTACTATTTGTTGGGACTCATCATTGAAGAAATAACGCAAGAAAAGCTGGATGTCTATTTAGAAAAAAATTTCTTCGAACCACTGACAATGCAATCAACATTTTTTCCAATGCGAGATACGGTGGATGAATTAATACGAACAGATTATCGTTTTAAAAATCTAGCGCGTGGTTATCAATATGAAGTAACGACGCATAATGCAAATCTTGCAGAAATTAAACAGTATGAACGAATGGATGTACCTGGCGCTGGCGGAAGTCTGATTACAACCGCTGAAGATTTACTTAAATGGAATAATGCATTATATAGTAGAAAAATAATTCCTGAATTTTTATTGGAACTCATGTTACATCCTTATCTTGTGACAGAACGAGAGGATGCCTATTATGGTTATGGAATTGAAATCATAAGATCAAAAGCATTAGACACATATTATTCTCATCGCGGCGGTATTCCTGGATTTCGTTCAATATTAACCTATATTCCTTCATTGAAATTATCCATCATTATTTTACAAAATATTGTGGCAAATCAAGAAAAAATCATGCCTGAAGTCAAACAACTATTAGAAAATTTTCCACCTCATTTATCACAGGAAGAAAGTGCGAAACAACTGACTGATATTATTGAGACTCAATATCCGGGTATTATTGAAAATAGAAAACGATTTGAATTTTCGGATATCTATGAAAAAATCATAAGTCTCATTCAGAACACATGATGATAGGACGTTTATCTAACCAATGGGTAAGTAATTGACAAACCACTCTCTGCTTAGATTTGCTACTTGATCCAATGTACCGGGTTCTTCAAATAAATGTGTAGCATTAGGAATAATTTTCAGTTGTTTAGTGCAATTCATTTTGGATAAAGCATCTTCATTCATTGTAATGACGGGAGTATCATTTCCTCCTACAATGAGTAAAGTGGGAGCTTTGACGTTTGGTAAAAATTCGTTTGCCAAATCAGGACGGCCTCCTCTTGAGACAACGGCTTTCACTATTGAAGATTCTTGCGCAGCTGCCACCAGTGCAGCACCACCGCCTGTGCTTGCACCAAAATAACCTAGCGGTAAGTGATGCGTAACAAGTTGTTTTCTACACCACCGTGTAGCATCAATTAATCTTGATGCTAAAAATTCTATATCAAATCGTAATTCAGCCGTTTTTGTATCAATAGCATCTTCTTCTGGTGTAAATAAATCAAATAATAGCGTAGCAAGATTAACTTGATTTAGAATTCTTGCAACGTGTTGATTACGCACACTGAATCGACTGCTACCACTACCATGCACAAATAAAACTAATCCGATGGCATTTTTAGGAATATGCAGAAAGCCATCTAAATGTACTTTGTCACTGGGTATAATGATAGGATGTTCAGTGTCAGTTGCAAAATTTGTCATTCAAATAACCTCACATCATGCAAGCATAATCAGTATATCCTGTAACTTATTGAAAATAAATATAAATTATAAAGTAATAGACTTCCGTTTTTGGCTAGTTTTTCATAGTGTACATTTTATATAATGCGACTTATGAAAATGACATTTAATGAAGAAGAATTTTACCGCGCACATTTAGCCCGTGATCAACGGTTTGATGGTAAATTTTTTGTCGCTGTAAAAACAACAATGATTTACTGCCGGCCAACGTGTCCTGCAAGAAAGGCTAAATTAAAAAACCTAACTTTTTACATTCATGCAGCCCAAGCAGAAGAAGCAGGTTTCCGACCTTGTTTGCGTTGCAGACCAGAAACGGCACCTGGGTCGCCTGCTTGGATTGGAACATCTTCAACTGTTCAACGAGCTATCCGTATGATGGACTATTTTGCATCAGAAGACCTATCAATAAAAAACATCGCTGATAAATTGGGAATAGGAGAACGATGGCTGAGAGAACTTTTTCAAGAACAAGTCGGTGCCAGTCCTCAATCCATTCTTATTTCAAAAAAGCTGGATATTGCCAGAAATCTACTCG
>CAZEEF010000061.1:0-10033 GCA_964511095.1 uncultured Coxiellaceae bacterium
CTGTGCGGGAAGGGTTTTTATTTCGTTACAACATCCCCAACTGTAACTTCGCCACATCCGACATCATGCTGCGATCCCACGGTGGATCAAAAACCATTTCAACTTTAACATCCGTCACTTCTTTAATCGTTCGAATTTTTTGTTCCACTTCCGCCACAATCACAGGACCCATCCCACAACCCGGTGCAGTCAATGTCATTTTAATTTCAACCGTCGCGCCATCGATTTTACATTCATACACTAAACCCAAATCAACGATATTCACTGGAATTTCCGGATCAAAACACGTTTTCATCAATTCCCAGACTTTATCTTCCAGCGTTCCTTCCATTCGATTCACATCAGGCTCTTCCATAATAATCATTCCCAATGCATCACCGTCTTTCCCGGCAACCCGTGCGAGATTCCCATTCACATAAACCGTATAAGAATTACCTAATGCTTGCGTAATATAAACCAGCGAACCTTTCTGCAATGACACTTTCACACCAGAAGGAATCAGCATGGCTTCACAATCACGTCGAACTTCTATCGTATCCTGCTTAAACATGGTTGACCTGTCACTCAATCGTGAAACTTTCGCCACAACCGCAGCGATTTTTTTCATTGGGGTTAATAAAAATGAGGCGTTTTTGTTTTAATCCCAGCGTATCCGTATCCGTCACATAATCCACGATGACGCCTTTAATAAACTGTTCAGAAGCAGAATCCACATAAACATCTAAATCCGCTTCTGTAAAATGAATATCGTTTTCATTCACTGTCTGGATAATATCAGGTACATACGCATAACCCGAACAACCGGTTTTTTTAATCGATAAACGAAATCCAATACCGCCTTCCTGCTTTTTTAACATGGATTTGATATGGGTGACGGCTGCATCCGTTAATGTGATAATCGTCATAGCGTTTCCTCCGTCGTCACATCCGATGCATCGTTTGATAAAGCCGCTTTTAAGGTATGCCAGGCGAGCGTCGCACATTTCACGCGAGCGGGAAATTCATGCACACCGCCCAACACAGCCAGTTTACCTAATTTTTCTGATACTTTACCTTCTGTCACTAATTCATGAAACGCTATAAATAATTCATCGGTTTCCTGAAGGGTTTTACCTTTTAACACTTCTGTCAAAAGAGACGCTGACGCCATCGAAATCGCACAACCGCTCCCTTCAAACTGAATGTTTTCCAACACGGCATTTTTTTCCCGGATGTGCATACAAATTTTATCACCACACAATGGATTAAATCCTTCCTTGTGATGATTTGCATCAGGACACTTGCCGACATTTCGCGGATGCCGTCCATGATCAATAATAATTTCCTGATATAATTCACGTAACCCTGCTGTCATTTAAGTAAATAACCTCTTCACTTCAAAAAGACCGGCCACTAATGCGTCGATATCTTTTTCGGAATTATAAATCCCAAACGATGCGCGCACGCAAGCCGGAATTTGAAAACGATCCATCAAGGGTTGTGAACAATGATGTCCTGCACGAATTGCAATCCCCTGATGATCCAGGATTGTACCGATATCATGCGGATGGATATCATCCAAAACAAACGAAATCACGCCCACTTTATTTTTTGCGGATCCGAGAATTCGTATTCCGGGTATCGTCTGCAATTTGTTTGTCGCGTATGTTAATAGTGCTTTTTCATGTTCAACGATAGATGGCATGCCGATTTTAGCCAGGTAATCTAGCGCTTTCGCAAAAGCAATCGTATCTGCAATATTCGGCGTTCCCGCTTCAAATTTATAAGGTAATTTTGCATACGTCGTTTTCGCAAAACTGACACGTTCAATCATGCTGCCACCGCCCTGATAAGGCGGCATTTTTTCGAGTAATGCTGTTTTACCATACAATACACCCACACCGGTTGGGCCATACGCTTTGTGCGAAGAAAATGTATAAAAATCACAATCCAAATCACGCATATCAACCGGCATATGCGGAAATGCCTGTGCACCATCCACCAAAACCGGTACATGATGCGAGTGTGCTAATGCAATCATTTCTTTCACAGGATTAATCGTGCCTAAGACATTGGATGCATGACAAATGGCAACCAATCGGGTACGCGATGAAAATAATTGTTGATAGACCGTCAAATCCAGCTCGCCTGTTTCTGTCACTGGAATGACACGCAATTGTAAACCACACTGATTTGCCAATAATTGCCATGGAACAATATTTGAATGATGCTCCATTTCACTGATGATAATTTCATCATTGGGTTGACATTGCGGACGGCCATAACTTTGTGCTACCAGATTAATCGCTTCTGTCGTGCCGCGCACAAAAATAATTTCGTGTGCATAATCCGCATGAATAAAATGTTGGATATTGGCTCTCGCCTGTTCATAGGCTTTTGTGGCACGTTCACTTAATTCATAAACACCGCGATGAATATTCGCATGATCATATTGATAATAATGAACCAATGAATCAATCACACATTGCGGTTTTTGACTACTCGCTGCACTGTCCAAAAACACGAGTGGTTTACCGTGAATTTTTTGTTGAAGAATCGGAAAATCCTGTTTGCAGTCAATTGTCATCATGGTTCATCCGATGTCGAATATAGTCTCTGATTTTTTCATCGTCTATTTTGTCATAGATTTCTTCCGCAAACGCATGCGTTAACAGTTGATGTGCCTCATTTTTTTCAATCCCGCGAGACATGAGATAAAATAACGATTCAGGGTCCAATTGACCAATCGTCGCTCCGTGCGTGCATTTCACATCTTCTGCATAAATTTCCAATTCGGGTTTTGTATTGATTTCGGCTGTATTGGATAACAGTAAATTATGATTTTCCTGATGGGCATTGATGTGTTGAGTCGCGGGGTGCACATAGACTTTTCCATTAAAGACCGCGCGTGATTTTTTATCGAGAATGCCTTTATAAGTCATTGAACTCGTGCCTTGTGAGGCAAGATGATCGACGTGAACATGATGATCCCGGTGTTGATTGTCCTGATTCAAGACATACAGTCCCCGTAAATCACTTTCAGCACCCGGTGCATGTTGAAAGAGCGTTAAATCTTCCCGCGCCAACAGCGCGCCTTTCGAAAAAGAAAATGTTTTGACACGACTTTGCTTTTGTTGATCAATAAAAATAGTGGCAACATGCGTGGCTGTTAAATCATCTTGTTGCATTTTGTAATAAGTTACGCGTGCATTCGTAGCCGCATGAATTTCAGTCACTGTGTTAGTAAAATAACGTTGTGCGTTTTCTGCAAAATGTTCTTCAATGATCGTCACGTCACTTTGTTCATCTGCCAGTATGATATTACGTGGACTCGTGAAAAATTCATTTTGTGCCGTATGCATAAATACTAAATAAATAGGTGTCTGCAAATGACTTTTTTTCGGAATAGCCAAAAATAAACCGTCCGTCATCATGGCCGAATTCAACTTGGCAAAAGGCGATCGAGCGCCATCAAATTCACGTAACAAATACGGTTTAATGCGCTTTTCATCTGTATGTAATGCCTGGCTGATTGAACAGCACGTCACTTCTTTGGGTAAGGATTTTATATTCGACAGATGTTCAGCAAAATGTCCGTTGACAAAAACCAGTGTCACGTCATCTTTTTTTGCCTGTTTAATTTCACGAAAAACACCTGGGGTTTTTGGAATAAATTTCTCTTTGATTTCGGTGTATTTCCACAATTCATCCCGACTTGTCGGAAAACCCTTTTGCATAAATTCCTGTAATTGCTTCCGACGAAAATCACTTAACCATTTCAGACTGTCAAAAGACGCGTTCATGCTTCCGCCTCTTTTTCTAACCAGTTATACCCTTTTTCTTCAATTTCCAGCGCTAATTCTTTGCCGCCTGATTTAATAATGCGACCGTGCACCATGACATGTACCACATCGGGAATAATATAATTTAATAAACGTTGATAGTGTGTCACCAGAATAAAACTGCGTTCGCCATGGCGTAAACTATTAACGCCTTTGGCCACCGCCTGTAATGCATCAACATCCAATCCAGAATCCGTTTCATCCAAAATCGCAAGACGCGGCTCGAGCATTAACATTTGTAATATTTCATTTCGTTTTTTTTCGCCGCCTGAAAATCCTTCATTGACAGCACGATGTAAAAATTTTTCATCCATGTTCACTTCTTTCATTTTGGTTTTGACGACGGATAAAAAATCCATTGCATCGAGAGGCGGTAAATGACGCTGCTTGCGCAGACTATTCACTGCCGCTTTCAAAAAATACATATTGTTGACGCCGGGAATTTCCACCGGATATTGAAATGCCAAAAATAATCCCGCCGCGGCCCGCGCTTCCGGTTCCATCGCTAATAAATCCTGATGATCGAATAATACGCTGCCATCGGTCACTTGATACTCTTCACGTCCCGCTAAAATATTGGCAAACGTACTTTTTCCGGAACCATTGGGTCCCATAATCGCATGCACTTCGCCAGGATTAATCTGTAAATTTACGCCACGCAAAATATGTTTCGTTTTTTGTTTTTCATCTTGAATGGATGCATGAAGATTCGTCACTTGTAACATAGTCGCCTCTCGTCTCAATTAACCTACGCTGCCTTCCAGGCTCACCTCTAATAATTTTTGCGCTTCCACTGCAAATTCCATCGGTAATTCGTTAAATACTTTTTTACAAAAACCATTCACGATCAAAGACACGGCATCTTCTTCGCGTAACCCACGCTGACGACAATAAAATAATTGGTCATCACCAATCTTCGATGTGCACGCTTCGTGCTCAACCTGCGCCGTATTATTTTTGACTTCGATGTAAGGAAACGTATGCGCACCACACGTATCGCCCAATAATAATGAATCGCATTGGGTATAATTTCGGGCGTTGACGGCTGTCGGTAACACGCGAACCAAACCACGATACGTGTTTTGTCCAAAACCCGCCGCGATGCCTTTGGAAATAATGGTGCTTCGCGTATTTTTGCCAATATGAATCATCTTCGTGCCGGTATCTGCCTGTTGATGATGATTGGTTAAAGCCACTGAATAAAATTCACCGATAGAATGATCGCCCTGCAAAATGACGCTCGGATATTTCCAGGTGATAGCCGAACCCGTTTCAATTTGCGTCCAGGAAATTTTCGAACGCACACCCCGACAAGCACCGCGTTTTGTCACAAAATTAAATATTCCACCGCGACCTTCTTCATCGCCCGGATACCAGTTTTGCACGGTGGAATATTTAATTTCTGCATTGTCTAATGCAATGAGTTCCACCACAGCGGCATGCAATTGATTTTCATCACGCATCGGTGCTGTGCAACCTTCCAGATAACTCACATGACTGTCTTCATCCGCAATAATCAATGTCCGTTCGAATTGTCCGGTATTCGCCGCATTAATCCGAAAATAAGTCGATAACTCCATCGGACAGCGCACACCTTTTGGGATGTAAACAAACGAGCCGTCACTGAATACGGCTGAATTTAATGTCGCGAAAAAATTATCGCGATAGGGCACAACTGTTCCTAAATATTTTTCAACCTGTTCAGGGTATTTTTGTACCGCTTCGGAAAAAGAACAAAAAATGACGCCGGCTTCAGCCAGTTTTGCTTTAAACGTTGTCGCGACAGAGACGCTATCAAATACCGCATCCACCGCCACCCCCGCCAATCGTCCCTGTTCATGGAGTGGAATACCCAGTTTCTGATAGGTTTCCAATAATTTGGGATCGACTTCATCCAAGCTTTTGGGACCCTCTTTTTTGGCTTTCGGGGCGGAATAATAGATGATTTTTTGATAATCGATTTCGGGATAATGGATATGGGCCCAATGCGGAGCGGTTAAGGTCAGCCAATGTTGATACGCACGCAACCGCCATTGCAGCATAAAGTCGGGTTCATTTTTTAATTGGGAAATCTGCCGAATCACCTCTTCCGACAAGCCGGGCGCAAACGTATCTGTTTCAATGTTTGTTTCAAAACCGTATTGATAATTTTTATTAACGACTTGTTTAATATAACTATTTGTCATGTCCCACACCCAAAAGGTTGCTTTTTAGCCTTGCAGCGGCAGAGAATAACTGTTGATTATTTTAACAAAAATTCCGAGGTTGCCTATAGTAACGTACTTGCACTCAGTATAGCAATTATTGGGGATAAATAATTGTATAGAAATGAAGTAGCCTGTTTTCAAATTTTCCTTTGAAAAAGAATTATTTTGTGGTTTTATACGCCTCGTTAATTTTTAATCTAGGATGGATATTATGTTAAGTGCAAGATCACTCTTTCAAAAAACAACGCTCTCAATTCCTTTTATGCAAAACCTCATTGATCAAATCAAAAAAATGTATGATGACAATGAAGCGCTCGCTCAAAAAACAAAAAACGTATTACGAACGGTATTGGATGCGAATCAATTATTAGAATCGCATACGCCTGCAATCACAGATGAATCAACCCCATCAGCATCGACTGAATCCGCTGAAAAAGTGGATACGTATCAAAAAGCTCGCGATAGACATCAGGGAACCAATTTTTTAGGAAAATTGATGGGCCCCGCCGGACTTTTTTTGTTGAATGCTCTGTCGGCTGATGCAACGCCTGCCGGATTAGTCATTAAATCGGGTCATGCCGGGGGTGTCGAGCTCTGTAAAGGTTTGGTTTGGTGTATAGAAGCGACCATCAATAACGCATCAACGAATGAAGTGTTAACACAAGCCTGTCGAAAAATAAGTATAGCAGGAACCGGTGGTTCTCAATTTACTGAATGGGCTTTATCATCCGAATTTGGTGAAAAGGAATTTTTAACCGTTTTAAGTTCTGCATTAGATGCAGCGCCTGATTGGTATACGAATAGGACGACGGAATGTTCCCCCATGGCAGGTCTCTGGACAGGTACTCAAATGACGGGTTCAGCAACACATTTAACGGAAGAAGGCTGTAATCAATTTAAAGAATTTTTCACAAATACTGCGAACGCTGCGGCCAACTGGCGAACTAGCGCAAAAGTATTTGGTTTGTCTCTCGCTATAACAGTAGCGGCTGCACTCTTGATAGCATGTTGTTATTGCATGTGTCGCTGCGCGTTTGACGATGATTTTAGAGAGACATTCAAACCTTAACTTTAATAAAATCGTAGGGTGGGCAAAGCAAAGCGTGCCCACCTGTCGTTTCTATTTTCATCATCATTTGTTGCTAACACCCATTTGTTATACCATAACCCCACTTGTCATTTTCCAGGAAGGTTTGTCATGCAATATAACAAATTAGGTAAGGCCGGCATCAAAATCAGTGAAATGTCGTTTGGGTCCTGGATCACTTTTTCCAAACAACTCGACGTGAATGCTATCAAAGAATTCATGCATATTGCATTTGATCACGGCGTTAATTTTTTTGATAACGCCGAAGGCTATGCGCATGGCGAATCTGAAATCTTGATGGGACAGGCGATAAAAGAATTTCGTCGGGAAGATTTGGTGATTTCGACCAAAATTTTCTGGGGCGGAAATGGTCCAAATGATACGGGTTTATCACGCAAACATTTATTGGAAGGCACACGCAATTCATTGCGGCGTTTGCAGTTGGATTATGTCGATTTATTATTTTGTCATCGTCCGGATCCTGATACACCCATGGAAGAAACGGTCCTCGCCATGGATTATCTGGTTCGAAACGGTTATGCACTCTATTGGGGAACGTCTGAGTGGACCGCAGAACAAATTGAAAGTGCTTACCAGATCGCAGAACAATTGGGTTGTATGAAACCGACGATGGAACAACCCAAATACAATATGTTTGCACGTGAACATTTGGAAAAAGATTATTTACCTTTATTTCAAAAATATGGCATGGGAACGACCGTCTGGAGTCCCTTGGGTTCCGGGATTTTATCGGGTAAATATGATCACGGTATTCCACCCGAAAGTCGTCTTGCCAAAGAAGCCTGGTTGATTCCGCCTAATTTTCAGGAATTAGTTGCAAAAGTGAAGGAAATTTCTAAAATTGCGGATAATTTAAGTTGCACGACTTCACAGCTCGCCATTGCCTGGTGTTTGAAAAACCCCCATGTGAGTTCTGTGATTACGGGCGCCACGAAAAAAGAACAATTACTGGAAAATCTCGAGGCCATTGAAATAAAATCGGCATTAACTCCCGACCTAATGAAAAAAATAGATATGATTTTAAAATGAAAAACTATGCACAAATGAATTTAAATGGCCTCGAATTGACTGTTAATTTGGGATGGCCGCAAGGCGAACGCAAAAAAACGCAGATCGTCACGTTGAATGTTTCCATTTTATTTGCTGCACCACCGGCAGGTTGTGTAACGGATGAGTTGGCCGATACTGACTGTTACGATGCCTTAATCAAAACCATTAAAAAGGGTATTCAGGATCGCGATTTTCGTTTGATTGAACACCTCGGCCATGAAATCCATGGCATGATCAAAAACCATTTACCCCATGATTGCAAGATTCATATCAGTCTTACCAAAAAACCCGCTATTGTAGATTTAACGGGCGGCGTCACGTTCTGTTATGGTGAAGAATAAAAATGGTTATTTTGGTGTTGGGAACCAATTTAGGTGACCGATTAAACAATTTACGTGATGCATTAACATTTATAAAAAAAATTCCGCAACTGTCTGTCAAACAGGTTTCACCGGTTTATCTGTCAGATGCCTTGTTGCCCGACAATGCACCCCCGGACTGGAACCGATTTTTTTTAACGGTCGGTTTGCTTTGTGAGACAACGCTTTCTCCGCATGCATTATTACAACACACTCAACAAATTGAAAAAGACATGGGCCGTCTTTCCAAAGGGACGTGGGGGCCACGCATTATCGATATTGATATTCTCGCCTGGGATCATCTCACGATGTCAGATGATGTCTTACAAATTCCGCATAAAGAATTAATGCATCGACCTTTTGCATTATGGCCACTATTGGATGTTGCGCCTTTTTGGAAGCTTGACAGTTTACCTGACTGGGGATCCCGGTTTTCCGGCGAAGCACCGTTTCATACTCGACAAATTGCACAACGCATTGATACACCGGCACTCGTCGGCATTATCAATGTCACACCGGATTCCTTTTCCGATGGTGGTCAATTTTTCAACCCGGATACAGCCATCAAACAGGCAAAGCAATACATGCTGGATGGCGCTGAAATCATCGATATTGGCGCAGAAGCAACAAACCCGCGAGCCGCGGCCATTTCGGATGAAGAAGAATGGACGAGACTTGAGCCTGTGCTGAAAGCCATTTTAGCCGAATCGCCTCATCTGATCCTGCCACCTAAAATCAGCATCGATACACGACATGCATCGGTAGCAAAGAAAGCCTTAAATTTAGGCGTGGCTTGGATTAACGATGTAAGCGGGGCAGATGATCCTGCTATGCGTGATGTGCTCACCACGAGCGCGTGTGACGTTGTGATCATGCATCATTTGGGTATTCCTGTGAATAGCAATCGCATTTTATCTCTTTCAGAACATCCGGTGGATCAAGTGTTACGCTGGGCGCATAAACGATTAGACGATTTAGTCCAGCAGGGAATCGCTCGCGAGCGCATTATTTTTGATGTGGGTATTGGTTTTGGAAAAAATGCGGTGCAATGCCTGGAATTAATTAAACAGATCGAGCGATTTCGTGAATTAGGTACGCGATTGCTGGTAGGGCATTCCCGGAAAATTTTTCTGGGACAATTTACGCCTAAAGAATTTGCAGAACGCGATATAGAAACGACGGTGGTGTCGTTATTTTTAGCGTCGCAGGGGGTGGATTATTTACGAGTGCATAATGTAGATATGCAGGCCAGGGCGTTTAAAGTGACAAGAAATTTGTAAGTGTTCACGGCCTGCATTCTGTCATTCCCGCGAAGGCGCACTAGCATCCGGTAAATCAGCAGCATAATTGCACACAAAAACGTGTCAAATCAAAAAAACCCTGTCATCCCGCAAAAAAATTGCCCACTTATTTCGACAAGAATTTGGCCTATTAGCAATTTTTTGTGCGGGATCCGGTAGTGGCTATGACAAAAACGTTCAAACCATC
>CAZEEF010000062.1:0-9957 GCA_964511095.1 uncultured Coxiellaceae bacterium
GGTCATTCTGGCTCCCCGGACTGGACTCGAACCAGTGACCCATTGATTAACAGTCCTATCGGGGCAATAAGTCGCGAATCATACCAGCAAATAACAACAAATTAAACAACAGATTGGCATTTTATTCGATTGCTTGTTGTTGTAATTTTTTTTCTCTGAGTGCCCCATGAGTGCCCCATGTATTAGGTTATAATCAGTCTATCAACTTTATATTTTGGTGGGTACTATGGAAGGGCGCTTACAGCCTCGCTTAAATCAACTGATGGCTAATGCTGAGAGTTACCTGACAGAGCAATTAACCTTACATCCTGATTATTATCCTTTCGTTGCTGCTCAAACTGCTTTAGCTACCATGCAAAAAATAATTTATGAAGAGTTAGAGCCAATTGATGCAATAATCAGAGAATCAGACATAGGCTTATTAGCAGCAAAGTCGATTGATCAAATTGATTTCCAAAATGACTTAATATTGCACGAATTGTCATATGAATTTTTGGACACTTTTTCGCCGCAACTTCTTCCAGCTTCGCCAGGCTCAGGGTGGAACTTTGCTTTTCAGTTCTACGCAAAAGAAGGGTACGACCCTCCAAGAATTTATTCACATCTTCGTGGCATTGACTTCAATAAACCAGTTACGATTCAAAGTCATGCAAAAAATCATAAAATTCAACAATGGCGTATCAGCACCGTTCCACAAGGTGATTATTATGCAGAAATAGGTGTTGATCCCACGGAATTGGGAATTAATCCTCACGGCCAAGACTTACGGGGTAGTGTGCAAGTAAAACATGATTTTGTATATGAGGCCTTAAGAAGCATTGATATGCTTCAGTCAATCGCTGATGGAATTATTGATTTTTGGTCTATCCCGGGAAAATCATTTCCAACAAAGGGTGGTGCAATACAATATTTTAAATGTCGCGACAAATCTTCACTCAGAGAAGTTTTGAAATTCACTGGCGATTAGATTAAAAGCGTTTTTGCAGAAGAAAATAGCTCTCCTGCCTCACCCATATATGTCCTTTCTAAGCCGACCTCATAGGCAAAGCTCTCCCGTGAGAATCCTTTTTCTGAGCGGAGTTCCCTGATTTTTTTGCCTATTTTAACAAGTTATGGATGTTTTTTGCGCACATGTGTAGAATATGTGATATATGCAACTACATATTGTGAGTATCGACACAAGGAGGTGAAATTTATAAATTCAATTATGAGAACAAAACATGAAAATCATCAGATATAGCGTCGTTTACTTTATAGGACTATTAATAAGTCTTCCTATTTTTGCTCATGGAAATCAGAGCAGCCAATCTAAATTAATTTTTTGCCCAGATCGAATTGAATGTGCTGATCAAGGATTTTGTAAAATTATAGGCGACAACAATGAGTATTGGTATAACACCGGCGGCAGAATACCAACGAAAGGAGTTTATATTTTTTTTAACGCATATAGCACTTTTCATGCACAAGGGGTTACAGCAGCAAATTGTCGATATAAATATTCTACCTCATATCCTTTTCCTGTTGATGATATTACGCTCCAGAGTAAAGAAGGCGGAAATCTTGAAGCCGTATATGATAAATCATCAGCCAAGTGGAATTTGGATGGACAATCTGCCTCTTGTAACTCTAATCTACCGTCTGATTGTCCAATAACAGAAAAAAATTCCTTTGTTATTAGCCAACTGATCACAGATGGCAAAGATAGTGTTATAGGTGGTGTAAGTGTTGTTTTGGATGTAGCTGCAAATGGAATAGTTTTTCAGCACAATTTAAAAGATAACTATTTTGCAATCACTTATGATGATGCATTAAAAATGTGTGGTTCTGTAGCTCAATGTACCTTTTACATAAAAGACCATGATGATTTTTCATCTAATTTTGATAAGGTAATTGTTGATATGACAAATAACATGAAAATTATACAAGTTAATTCCCAGGTTCATAGTCGACCAGAAGCTAAACAGTATCAATTAAAACAACATTATCTTTTTAACATGTTAATATCTACATTGATACCATAATAGCTGATGTAATTACCCTATCAGTACACATGAAGGGGAGATGATGCAACTATTGTTTTCTGTTATGTTTTTGAAATTGTTGCTGTTTAAATTCTGTAATTTCATCTGACAATTCACGCACCGCTGCATTGTCACCATACAAACGAGGCACCAGTTTTGCAGCGATCCATTTACGCGTATCAATTCGAAGTCGAGCACGGTTAATGTGTTCATGGTCAGCAAAAGCCTTGCCATCAGCGTTAATCAAATAATCATTTGAGGAATCATCGGCAATTGATAAAATTTCATCAATTATTACCTCGATTTGCTGTTTCTTCACGCGCGCGTACATCTCGGCAAATTCTTTGTGTTTACTGAGCCATGAGTAAACAGTGTCTGGATTAACGTCCCAACATGGATTGTCATGACACAGTCTGGTAATTCCCTTGCTTGATGTGGCAATAGCATCACAAATCTTCTCTGCCAACTCGGGGGTGTAACCGTTTGGCCTGCCAACCTTCTTTTTATTTTTCTCCATCTCCATAATTTACACTCCTTATTAATAATCAATTCTTATATTCAACAAACTGTATTGGCTTAAGTTTAGGATGGCCTAAATACTGGTATGATTTTGGGTCAAACCACAGCGAAATTTTTCCTTCCCATTCACCATTTCGCTGTTTGTCGCATCGCCAGATACAATCACATTCATCAAGTTTTGCTTGTTGCTTTGCATCAAGCACGTTTCCGCCGGACTTAATTTGTGCAGCTTCTTCTTTAGCTTTATTTCGCCATATAACAAAACAATTATCCGCCAAATCAGTAATAGCGCCTGTGCCTTTGAAGTCTAATTTCCCCGGTATTTTTGTTTCGTCATCTGTTTTACGTGGGTGCATGATGAGATGGATGTGGCAGTTATGTTGATTTTTGAAGTCACATAGCCGATCAATAAAAGCTTTCTGAGCATTGTAGTCATCTTCACCTATGCCACATTTCATAAAAGAATCGATCACAAATACATCGATACCATATCTCTGGCGGGCATATAAAAAAACCTCCAACAATCGTTCAACTTTTGTCGTGCCTACAAGATCAAACAACCACAGTTTATCCACATACCAGTTGTGTATGGCGCGTATATAACCGTCTGATGGGTCAGCAAGGCCAGCAGCTTGTCGTGTTAAGCGCATCAATAGTCGCTGAGGCTTAAGTTCAAGGCTCGCAATACACACACGGCTACCCACGTTTATGAAGTGTAAAATCAGATGGCCTAAAAATTGTGATTTCCCGTGCCCATTGATTCCAGACCAAATGCTTAATTCAGAGGGGCGGAATAATATGATGCCTTTTGTTTTTTCCCATGGCGGCGCGATTCCAATTTCGCAACCATTTGGTGGATTAAAGCCAGCAATAACCTGATCAACAAAATAACCAGCGGGTTTGAGCTCTTCGGGATCGAGTGTGCGGGCTTCATCAAAACATTTCTGGATTTCCTCTCTGGTTACACCATTTTGCAGACACTCATTCATATCTTTGTAAGGTAATTTCACCACACGGCAACGATGTTGACCTAAACGTTCAATGAGGTCTGTGACAGCTAAATCACCTTCTTTGTCAGGATCAAAGCAAAGAAAAATTTCATCAAATACTGAAAGACGTTCAAATTCGTACTCAATCCATTGCTGCTTTTTACCAGCCCCACCACCAAAAGGTACCGATAACGTTGGGACATCAATTCCGAATTGATAAGCGCTCATACAATCAATCTCACCTTCGACTAGAGCTATTTTTCTTGTGTTTGGCATGAACGATTCAAGAATATGCCAGCCAAATAGGCAAGGCTCACAATTGCCTTCAACAAAAATTTGCTTCTTTCCGTGAGGTCGATCTAAGGAAAGATTTTTACGCAAAATCAACTCACCATCCCTAATGAATTGAAAAATTATTTCTCGTCCATTTTCACATTCGCCAATTTGAAATGCCTGTATCGTTTCTCTCGTTAATTTTCTTTCGTTAATTAGATAATTCATAACGGATGACATCGTATTAACGGGCTTTATTTTTTTGGGATCTGGTTTAACGAATTTTGGTGGCCTATACGCTTCGAATTTTGGTTTAACCATTCCAAGATATTGCTCAGCCTCTTTTGATGCTTGTGGAAGCTTAATTTTGCGCACGGCTGACCATAGATCAAGTAAATCACCACTGTGACCGGAACCTTCTGCGAAATCACACCAAACACCAGCTTTCTCACCTAAGAGACATATTTTCAAAGATTCACCAGCTTCACCGTGAATACTTCCAGCGCACCATTCATGACCAATTTTTTTACCTTGCGGTAACAAATAGCGTGCAACATCTTCGGCGTGTTGCGCTAACAAGCAGGAAACCTGTTTAAAAATATTGCTCATTAAATTGCTCCCGCCATGACATCGGTTGTTATGTTGTTTGCCTTAATGCTTGTAGATGGTGGATTAATTGCATTACTTACAAAACGATCAATATGAGCGGAGTCACGTATTATTAGGTCAAGATCATCATATCGTTGATTGGAATTATTTTCTCCCATATTGAATGGAGTTTTGGCGCAACCATCAATAGCTTGTTTCAGGTCTGCAACCGAATAACCAAGCTTAAGTGCCTGCGTGATTTTGCGGTGACGTTTGTTATCAAGTTTGGCGCGGGGATGATTCAATACATCCTGCCAATACTTAAACACTTCTTGAATCTCATGACTGGAAGATCGATTGGGATCAGAAAAAACATGCGGTGAAGTTTTAACTTCACGTATTTCTTTTTCCTCTCCATTCCCTTCCATTCCTTTCCATTCCGTAGTCGATGGATCATCGGCCAATCGTGAAATAGTCGACAAGTTATTGTCGATTTCTGATCGAGGACTCGACGAGTCAGTGCCGATTTTTTTTAGTTCTGAATGAGGGAATGGGTGACGATATGTGGGACGGTCAATTCTTTGGTGGTTTTTCCAGCCAGTGACAACCCAATAGATTTTGTCTTCTATGGCATATTCACGTACTAAATCATTTGTGATTAACTCGCCAACCCATCGTTTTATTTCATCCGATGAGTAGGGATCAGCCGGGAAAATTTCTGCCTTAAGTCGAATATATGATGCAGGGTGTACGCCATTATCATCACAAAAATTCCATAACCCGATGAACAATAATCTGGAAAGGGGCGAGCAGGATATAACCTGCTCGCTTGTCCAGAACTCGGGTTTAATCGTCCTAATCCTTGACATAAATCTCCCCTAATATTTCAAAAAATCACACAACGATTGATTCACTGCATCGTAATTAGATATCCACAAATCTTGAGTGATATATTTCTTTAAACACTCATATCGTTGATCTATGGTCATCGCATTGTAGAAAACGCTAGCAGGAAGTGAATCAATAATTTCATTCCAATTAATCTGAATTTTTTCAGACATTGATTATGGCCTCCCCATGAAAGACATATTGGCCAATGCGGTGTAACACGCCATTAGAATCAGGAGCGGATATCCAGTGAGTATCAATGTGATACCCTTTTTTACGTAGCTCCATGACTCTACCGCCAGGATGTAAAATTCCATACTTTTCCCGGGCTTCAAGGGTTGATAAACGAGGACAGATTACGAAATGTTCTAAAATTCTTGCTCTTTGTGACGCAGCAGAATTACTATAAGGGTGTTTGGATTTTTTGGGATTGCCCAGTGGCGCTGGGCATTTCTTTTGAATAGACATGGTTATTTGCCTCCCTGATTTGCTACCCATTCAAAAAATGCAGCTTCGTCAATGAGGACACGTTTGCCCACCTTTTTGATTACCTTGTGAAATCCATTTTTATCTTTATTGAAAATGAGATTACGCAGGCCGCCAATACGTGGCCATTCATGGTGTTTTTCCCAATTTGGTACTGGTATGTAGCGTGTGTGTGGCAGTTCCGGGTGATTGTTAATCATATTGTATCTCCTGTTGTTTATACACACTCAGCGGATTTGCCAAGTGTTACAGGAGATAGGGCGCCAGAAATTGGCTGGCAATATGCCAGAATAAAACTGGCATTTTATCAGCTAGAGCCATTTGATGGCAGGAACAGGTTCGTAGTTACAAAAATAGCCAGTCTTAATGGACTGCAGTAAATGATCGAATAGCGATTGATTGTAGGATTTGATAGCATTGCGTGCATTTGTAATAGCATCAAGGACTCGTTTTCTGGCTTTTTCATTCTCATCGGGTATCTTGCGCGGTTTATAATTCTTGCCAAGTGCACCATTTAGATATTTTTTGAGTAGTCCTATTTCTTCTTCGATTTCCTCTGCTAATTCTATTTGGTTTTCTTTTTTTGCAATTTGTAAGTCTTCTTCTTTTTCCTTAAGTTTTATGTTAACCGTTTTTATTGCTTTCTCATCTGCCATGTCATCTGGCAAAATATCATTTGCATCATTTAAACCTGCTTCTGCGGCTTCAGCTAAGCTAATTTCCTCATCCGAAAATGTAGACTTGTTGATAGCGCGCTCTAAATCGCGAACACGTATTTCTTTTGATGCATTTTTAAGAAGATATTCTATATATTCCAGTCCTTTTGATGATTTTAATATAAATTTTTGCCCGACATAATCTATTTCATAGCAGCCCCCATTTTTGCGAAATTTATTAATCGCGGATGAATTTTTTTGCTCAATAAAGCTGATATTTTTCTCATCGCACAATGGCAACCCATCAATAGCATGTGAGATTTTTGTGTTTTTTTCAGGGGAGAATAATTTTTTAAACTCATCTGTTTTTTCAAAATCATAAATTTCATCCCCTAAAAAAAATAAAGTGGGCTCGATGGGGTGGGTTACTTCTATAAACTGATATATCCCCAAAACATATTTGCAGAAAGGGGGTTCAAGCCAAATAAATGGTGTATATGTTTTTTTATCGCGAATATTTTTTGGGTCTATGATTTTGTTCGCATAAAAATATTCCAGTGTAATTTTATGTGGCAGATCGATTTTTTTTGCCAGCCTTACATAACCCCTTAATCCATACTTGTAATCTGCTTGTAAATTACCATTCCGAAGATTTTCATTGATCATTTCCATTGTGATTGGAATTTTTCTTTCGCAAAGTTTCATGCCTGCGCTAACGTTTAAATATGGCCAAAAATGGCTGCTTTTTCCGCACGCCATCATCACGTTTTGCATGTTGGTTTTCCATCTATTGGCCAGCTCTGTCAATGTATAAACGTATGGAAAATCGTGGCTGGCATTTTCTTCTTGCTGACTTAATGAAAATGCTTTGTATCGAATTACCGTTGCCATTTCTGTGTTTATTAATTCGCTGATGCCGCTTCTTTTTTTAACTTCGATGGCAATAGATGGATTTTCATTTGTTAATTCATAGGTGGTTATGTATCTTTGTAAATATAGATGAGGTTTAACCGATTCAGCCAGTTCAAGCCATTTGATAGGCGTTGTTGTACTACTGATTCCTCGAAATAAACCCTCTTGTTTGAGAAACACCATTTTTTCGCTGTAATAATGCAAGCAACGATCACGAATATCTTTAACATCTCCTGCTGTTAATGGTCGTGTAATTCCTATTCCTCTCGCCCATTCGTCTTTGTATATGCTGCCAACTGTTGATATCGTATTGCATAATTCATCCATAGAGTTGAATGCTAATGCTAAAATAAGAAATTCTGATAATTCCCACTGTTCTGAATTTAATTTATTTTCCAAGGTCTTTCGTATTTTTCCTTGTAGATCAATCGCTGTGCTGCGTATGTTGATTTTCGCGGTGCAAAGCGAATCAAATAACTGATTAAGCCAATCTGTATTTAATACGGGTTGTCCCATTCTAAACTCCAAATATTTTTTCATTCATTTTTGCTACCACTTTGCTTGTGTGTGCCTCTGATAGGTGGCTATACCGCTTTACCATCGAAAGTGTTCGGTGCCCGAGCACCTCTGCAATTTCAGCAAGACTGGCGCCATTCATTGCAAGATAAGAGGCGCACGAATGGCGCAGATCATGCCATCTGAAATTTTCTATTTCTGCCCGTTTTAAAGCTGTTTCAAAGGGGGTACGTTGGTCGATTGGTTTTTTGAAATTTTTGCCGGGAAAAACCAGGTCACAATTTATTTGCCGAATTTTTGAATGTTCTTTCATGAGTTCCAAAGCATGTCCTGTAAGGGGTAATATTCTGCGTTCACCATTTTTTGTTTCATGGAGAATTATGACTCCTCGCGTAAGGTCTACATCCTGCCAGCGTAAGCCAAGAATCTCCATACGTCTCCCGCCGGTCGACAAAGCTAGCACAACAGCAATGTAAAGGTAACTGCTTTCGCTTTTTTTGCAGGCTTCCAACAGGCGAACGCGTTCTTCATCGGATAAAAACCTCACGCGTCCGCGCGGTTCTTTCATTTTGGTGACTTTTCGTAAAGGATTTTCTTCAATCCACCCCC
Source organism: uncultured Coxiellaceae bacterium (assembly GCA_964511095.1). GTDB lineage: Bacteria > Pseudomonadota > Gammaproteobacteria > DSM-16500 > DSM-16500 > DATIJJ01. The sequence continues at coordinate 8,458 of CAZEEF010000062.1, forward strand.
ATTCTTTTACTGCGATGGTAAAAACATGGCTCAGCGCTGCCATGTATCGATTAACGGTGGCCGGTGTTCGTGATTCCCCGCGCGAGGTAGGGGAATTGGTTAATCTGTCGCGATGATGCGCGATCAGTGATGGGGTTGTGTCTGCCAGTGAATATTCGCCGAGATTTTCCTTCCACCAGGTAAGCTGTGCTGTTTGGAATATTTTGCTTTTAGGTTTCGTGGGCAGAATGGTTTTGATGTATCGATTGATTGCTTCTTGAAGCGTATGTCGTTTTGCTTCAGAGGTTTTAAAATGACGACCTTCACGGATGGAGCTTTCAGTTTGTTGAACCCATTTGCGGGCATCTGTTAATCGTTCAAAAGTTGCGCTCTGAGCGGGAAACCCTTTCAGACGGACTTTGACCCGAAAGACAGTTTTCCCGTCTTGGGTTGTTCGTTTTTCGATATTTGCCATAACCGCTCCCGTGTTATTTTTGTAAGCGGCGATAAGTTACAACAAACAGCAAAATATGGCAACATATGATTATTAATCAAACGGTATTTTTCTATAACTTTTTGAATTGACGTGTTATGTAAGGCTTTCTTATCTACAATGGGGCACTCATGGGGCTTTATCTATAAAACACGACACGATTTTGATCAATAAATAACCATCAAATATCGAGAGGTGCTATGAAAAAATTTACTGCATATTTTGTTTTTTTTGCCTTAACTTGCGGTATGGGATTTGCGGACAATAAAAGCGTATCGCCTAATACAGTTCCTGTCATATTTTATGAGCCTGTTAGTCCTGATTCCGGAAAACATGGTGCCATGGTTTCCGATTCTGGATATGCAAAGTACAGCGGTTCTACGCTTGTTCCTGAAGTTAAACAAATGGATGAAAGAGCCATTGCGGTAGCTATTCAGACAGTAAGAGCGGCAATTTGTGGTTCTTCGGAGAATGTAGATGCACGAGTTTGGATGAGTTTTGATGTTCATGGAGATGTTGGGATGGTTGTGCAGGCTGGGGCGGCGGCTCAGTCCGGTTTTGAGGTTATTTTTCACTGCGGTAAATTTAAAAAGACCAAATTGTGAATCTTGGAGAATTATATGAAGAAACAAAAATGTATAGAAATTTCAGATATTGAGCGCTTTTCGTCAGGAGGTGGCTAATGTTTCGCGTAAATAGAATAGTTGACCGAATTGTTGTTGAGTCGAAAGAGTTTGATGATTTGAGTGAGGCAGAAAAATATGCTGAACAAGAATCGTTATCTCAGGCTCACCGTCAAGACATTTACTCAGTAGAGCAACAGGATGATATAGGGGAGTACATGATTCTCAAAGAATATGTAGCTGGTCAGGGAGGTATTAAATATGGTTGATGGGTTTTTGTTGCGTACTGCCCCACCAGTGCCCCACGAAGCCATATTGAACTTTGCGATTTCGCCAGAACCCTTGATATGTCTGGCTCCCCGGACTGGACTCGAACCAGTGACCCATTGATTAACAGTCAATTGC
>CAZEEF010000063.1:0-9902 GCA_964511095.1 uncultured Coxiellaceae bacterium
GTGCATCAGAGACGCGCATTCTACATCCTTAGCAGTACCTGTCAACACTATTTTTAAATTATTTTTAAAAACTTTCATGTTATTATAATTTCCCGCTATAAACTGCCGGAGACATGTAAAATCGTGACCAAAAATGCTGAATTACCTAACTTTGAAACTTCACTGACAGAAATTTCTACTCTCATTGAAAAAATGGAACACGGAAATCTTAGCCTTGAACAATCATTAAGTCAGTTTGAGCGAGGCATCCTATTAATTAGACATGCCCAAAAAATTTTGCAAGAAACTGAACAGAAAGTCCAAATACTCATTCAAACTGGAACCCAGGAAACGCTTGATCAATTCGAGAATGATGAAGAATGATTCTAACTGATTTTATAACGCATGCTCATGTGCGATTAGACTCTTTATTTCAGCACTATCTAATCGACACCCGATCGCCTGCGGCTACGCTTCAGAAAGCAATGGCATATTCTACCTGCAATGGCGGTAAACGCGTTCGACCCCTCCTTGTTTATCTGACAGGTCATATTTTTAATGCTTCTTGGGAAAATTTAGATGCGCCTGCCTGTGCCGTAGAATTCATTCATATCTATTCATTAATCCATGATGATCTACCTGCCATGGATAATTCAGACTTACGGCGAGGCAAACCTTCCTGCCATAAAGCCTTTGATGAAGCCACTGCCATGCTCGCAGGTGACGCACTTCAACCCTTAGCTTTTGAAATACTCACTGAACACTCGGGATCGCTTAGCTTGAAACAACGGCTTGATATGATAAAAATTTTAAGTAAAGCCAGTGGTATGAAGGGAATGGCAGCAGGACAAATGTTAGATATTGAAAAAGCGACTTCGTTAGATACATTAAAACCCATGTATCAACTCAAAACCGGCGCTCTTTTAAGTACAGCTATTCAGCTCGGCGCCATTTCGGCTGGCGTTTCCGACCCGGCAATTTTCGATTCTTTGCATCTTTTTGCTGAAAATATCGGTTTGGCATTTCAAATTCAGGATGACCTCTTTGATATCGAAGGCACGACTCATCAAACTGGCAAACCGAAAGGTCTGGATCAAGCCAATCAAAAAATAACGTGGCCTTGTTTGCTCGGCATTGAAAAAAGCCGTCAAGAAATCGAAACATTATTTGACACCGCTCTGCATTCACTGGATTTTTTAGGTGAAAAGAAAAAATTATTATGTGACTTTGCCACTTTATTAATGCAGCGAAATACATAAAATCAGGATGCGTTGCTTATCCAAATCGGCTAAACTGCGCAAAAATTGAGGTAACCATGTACTGCCCATTTTGTGAAGCCAATGATACAAAGGTCACTGATTCGCGATTGCTTCGAGAAGGAAATCAAATCCGTCGACGTCGTGAATGTGCGATATGCAAAGAGCGTTTTACAACGTATGAAACAGCAGAGCTCGCTTTGCCGCGCATTATCAAACGTGATGGCAGACGTGATCTGTTTAATGAAGACAAACTGCGCGCTGGCATTTCTCGCGCTTTGGAAAAACGTCCGGTGGGTCTTGAACAAATAGAAAATGCTGTCAATCGCATTATCCACAAGTCACGCACATCCGGCGAACGCGAAATTCCATCGAAGCTCTTGGGCGAATGGGTCATGGAAGAATTACATAATCTTGATCAAATTGCCTATGTCCGTTTTGCTTCTGTCTATCGAAGTTTTCAAGATATTAAAGAATTTCGTGAAGAAGTGAGTCGTTTAGAAAAAATAAAAAATGAGGAATGAATTAACAATGAATCCCACAGCCCGTCGCCATGCACGACAATACGCTTTGCAAGCCATGTATCAATGGCAAATTTCCGCGACGCCTGTAAAAGAAATCGAATTGGAATTTCTAGTACATCATATTAAACAAAAAACAGATTTGGATTATTTCAAAGAATTAATTCACGGCGTCCCAGAAAATTGTGAAGAAATTGACAATCACATGACGCCTTTTTTAAATAGACCCATCCATGAACTGGATCCTGTTGAGCTCGCTATTTTACGTCTTGGCATTTATGAGCTGGCAAAACGTTTAGACGTTCCTTACCGCGTTTCCATTAATGAAGCCTTGGAACTGACAAAAAAATTTGGCTCTGTGGAAGGTTACAAATTCGTGAATGGCGTATTGGATCAAGTTGCGCGCTTACTGCGTATTGATGAAATCAAAGCTGGCAAAAAATCATGAATGAATTTGACATTATTCAACGTTTTTTTACCCATCAACCCTGTCTACGCAAAGACGTGAATCTCGGCATAGGTGATGATGCAGCTATTATTTCACCCCCTGTCAATCATCAAATTGTCATCACAACGGATACATTGGTATACGGTGTGCATTTTCCGATAGAAACCTCGCCATACGATATTGGATTTAAATCGCTGGCAGTAAATTTAAGTGATCTGGCTGCAATGGGTGCAGCACCGGCCTGGTTAACACTGGCTTTAACACTGCCGACCGCTGATGAAACATGGCTGAAAGAATTCAGTCGCGGTTTTTTCGCGCTCGCATCAGAATACCCCTTACAATTAATTGGCGGCGATTTAACACACGGGCCACTGACAGTGACCGTTCAAGCGCAGGGTTTGATCCCTACAGGTCAAGCCATACAGCGTAGCCACGCAAAACCGGGCGATCTGATCTATGTCACTCATACCTTAGGGGATGCCGCATTGGCGCTTGCCGTTTTGCAGCATAAAATAACGATACCGGATGACGATCAAAAAATGATTTCTACCAAATTAAATCGCCCCATTCCCCAACTGAAAATAGGTGAACAGTTACGTGGAATGGCTACGTCTGCCATTGATATTTCGGATGGTCTTGCAGCGGATCTCGGACACATTCTGGGAAAAAGTGCTGTCGGTGCTGAAGTCAATGTCGATCTGATTCCATTATCAAACACGTTGCGTTACCAAATCACGAAAGAAGAAGCGCTTCATTTTGCATTAAGTGGCGGCGATGATTATGAATTGTGTTTTACAATACCCGCTGATAAAAAAAATCTTGTACCTGCGCACTGCACTTGCATCGGCAAAATCACCGATACGAATAAACTGGATTTACAATTTTCGGATGGCAAAAAATATCATTTGAACAAAGCTGGCTATCAACATTTTACATGAGAGAGCATCATGCGCAATTATACCGTTCCGCCGATTCCTGCTTCTGTTTGGCAAAAACCCTCGCATTTTATTGCATTTGGTTTTGGCACCGGTGCATTACCCATTGCACCCGGCACATTTGGCACGCTGATCGCCATTCCATTTTATCTCGCATTTCGTCCCCTAACACCCGAAGCGTACACTATTCTTGTCATATTAATTGCGCTTGGCAGCATCTGGTTATGTGAACGTGTTTCTCGTGAAATCGAAATACATGATCATCAGGGAATGTGTTTAGATGAAATCGTTGGTTTTTTAGTAACCATGATTGGTGCCCCGCATGGTATTATCTGGATTATTTTAGGATTTATTTTTTTCCGAATTTTTGACATTTGGAAACCCTGGCCGATTCAATTTGCTGACCAACATGTGTCAGGCGGATTTGGCATGATTCTGGATGATGTCCTGGCTGGCGTCTACGGCATCATTTGTTTAAAACTTTTAAGTTGGATAATTTAACAATGGCAACCTGGCTACCCGCTACATTTCTTTCTCTTTTGAGTTTTGGTTTATGGGGTTTATTTACAAAACTCACTGTCGTGCACATTGACTCGCGCAGCGCGCTTATTTATCAAACGATTGGTGTTGTATTAATTGGCATCATCACATTAAGCATGATGAGTTTCAAACCCGCGACGGATTCAAAAGGATTCATTTACGCCATACTCACCGGCACCGCTTACGGCATCGGTTGTTTATTTTATTTTGTCGCTGCCAGTAAAGGAAAAATTGTGACCGTTGTAACACTCACTGCACTCTATCCATTGGTCACGATTATTTTAGCTTACCTTTTGTTGAAAGAAGCTGTCACGCTTAAACAATGGATGGGAATTATCTTGGCCATGGCATCTATCTTATTGATGTCGGTTTAAAGCCTATTCATGGAGATAAAGTTTACAATACACTTTTATCAATGCTAAAATTGCGCAGTTTTTATCTAAAAGAGGCATTTAAATTGAAAACTGCTCGACTCGTTACACTCTTATTGATGGGATTATCTCTTTGTGTTTGTAATGCTTACGCAAATGATGAGGCAGCGAAATTAAACCAACACTGGAAAAATAGTAATCGGACAGGTTGTGAATCGAGTGATCCAGATTACTATTGTTCTGGGGTCATAGCACATGTGTTTGATGATGACTCTTTACATACTTCAAACAGTGATCCCTGGATGCCAAGTGATCGGGGTACAGTGAAAGTTTCCTTTTCCTATTTAAGACAAGATATTCCGGTCGACTATCCCTTATATGAGAGTGATACGACGATTGGTGCAGGTTATATATTTGCACCGATTGCAAGTTTAACGAGTGCTGAACAGTATACGTTGTTATGTGAGTATCCTATCAATGGGTCCACAGATCAGCGTACTGATAAAGGATGTGGACCCACATGCGACAGTGTTGGAGTGAAAACATCTGATGCATATCTAGCAAATGTTAATCTTGAACCCAAGACGATGTGCTCCGCATCACCTGATCAGGCTGGATTTACAATGATGTTAGATACTTTCAAAAAACTAAAAGCAGAACAACCTCCACCGTCTTTCATGATCAACTGGAACGAACTTGTCATTCAGGAATGGTCGCATAAAGAAAACAAAGACGTTCCCATTGAAGCTTTTTTCTATGAAATTAGAAACAAGATTGTTGATCAGCCAGGAAAAATTAAAGCTGATTTAGCAGCGCAGTCATATCATCGAGCAACAGGCATTGATGTTCCTGTTGTAGCTGTTGATGTCGATAAATTGAAGTCGGGAGATGATGCTCCATTTTCAAATGAAACTCAGTAAGTGTTAACTATCTCTTTCTTCCGTTTGTGGAAGAAAGAGAATGAGTCAAAGATCAGGGTCTAACATTACTTTAATCTCAGCGTCTTCCTACAACTCATATCCATCGCATTGAGATCCTGTAAAACCATTTCAAAATAATCTTTCGACAATGGATTCAGTTTATTTTTTTCCTGTAATTCAGCACTGTTTTTTTCAAAATCGGTTTTAATCAAAGCAAACTCATCCACCAAATCCGGACGATTTTCATGAATGAATTGTAAAATAACAAACTGTATTCTATGCCAATAAACATTATTATTTTCTTTGCCTGTAAAGTGAGTGACAAGCCTATCCCCGAGATGCGCTGGATCATGCTGATTTAATTTTTCTACCAATGCTTTGACAAAAAAAACAATGTATTCTCCGATGTTGCCTGTATTGAATTTCATGGAATGATGTAAAAACAAAAATAAATCATCCACAGAAAACCAGTTAAAATCAACAACCCATGAAACATCTAATCTTTCATGTCTGTTGGATGATACGATCCATACAGAAGCACCAGCAATTCCTCTCTTTGCTTCTGCCGCCAAAAAATTATAAAATGCTTTCAATTCCTTCGAACAATAACGAATAGACCAATTCTGTCCCCATGAAGCATTAATCAAGGCTAACTGTTGTAAAGGATCCGTTGTTTCTGAAAACGCCTCTCTTAAATTTAATTGATAAGTATCCGAATACAAATACAATTGATCCTTTTCCAAATACTTAACTCTAAAAGAGGCACTTTCTTCAAATTTATCACAAAGAAAATCATCGTAATAAGACGTATTAAATGTTCTATAGGGATATAAACGCAGAAATTCGAGCTTATCATCGGGCAGGGAATTGGGAAATTTTGGTATGATTTGATTAAATAAACTATTCAGTAATTCTTTTATTTTATAATTAGCACTCCCATCCCATGTGTTAACATAAGCTTTTAATGCATACACATAGTATTGAGTTTGAATCTGAGGACAATATTTAAAACGATCAATACCTAAAAAGACAAGCGCACGACCTAACTCTATTACATTTTTTTGTTGTTCGGGAGAAAGAGTTTCTGTTTTTTTACAAACAGAAAATTTTAATCCAAACAATATCCCGTGATTGGAAAAGATCTTCAGATAAGGTTTAAGCTCTGTATTAATCATTTTCAGCAGTGAATTCATTGCCTCTCTGGGGTTATCAGAATAAATTTGGGTATTAATCAATCGAGTCGTCTTACCGACTGCTTTTAAAAATGAAAAATCGGATTCAGTCAGCGTGTATTCATAAACCAATTCAACTAGATCATTCGGCAGAATTTCTTTCATTTCATTGAAAAATGAATTTTGATTCCGTGAAAATGAACCCTTTATTTTTTCTTCTCCACGATCGTTTGATAACATACATTCCTCGTTTTTTTTGTTAAGATCTAATGCGCTGCAAACGGACTCACAATTTCCATATCCGGAAATTGCTCCTGCACGGAAGCCCTCTCTTTTTCCAAAAAAATTAATTTTAAATTAGGTCCCGCATCCTGTGTAAAAAACACATTCAATCCTTCCTGTCGCAACAGCCAGATTTTATTCATTGCCGTCAGTGTTTCTGGCAGAAAATAACAAATCGTCGGCCAGGCACTGAGCATGGTGGCATGCATGGTCATGGCATTGGACTCAGCGGTTTTTCCGAATAAAGGAAAATCTTTCAAATTGATCGCTTGTTTTAAGGCAGATAAATCACGACTCACTTTGGCAGGCCATGCAGAATAGAGTGAACTGGTCGTCACCGTGCGTTGCATTGCATCGCGTGAACTAATTGATTTTTCTCTTTCATTCAAAATGAGTAACCCAATACACAATTCTGGCCATTCATCCGCAATCGATTCCGCATAACTATCCATTCCATCTGTCTTGATCCCAGCATGCCATTCCACAAAACCTTGCCAGAGCGAGCGGCTTGCACTCCCGCTGCCAAGGCGAGCTAAAATCGATAATTCATGCTCTTTCAATTCCCAACCAAATAAAAGATTCAATGCAGAAACGAGGGAGGCAAAACCACACGCGGAAGAAGCCAGTCCCGCGCCGATTGGAATATTGGTATGAATATGAATAGAAAAATGCAAATCAGGTTTCACTCGAAATAAATCTAAAAATGACAGTAACCGTTTACCAAATGGTGAAGCCCAGTCAACAGGGTGATCATTTAAATAAGCGATATCATAAGCACCCGAATGGATCGACAATTCCGTCGTCGCACCTTTATTAGCAAGCGAAATCGACAGACTGGATGTCACCGGTAAATTTAATTCCTGATCCCGCTTTCCCCAATATTTGCAAAGTGCAATATTGCTGGGCGCGTAAGCTTTGGATGATGGGTGATGCGGCAACAATGTTTTACGTTCCGCCAATATGGTTGAAATGACATCAGACTTTCTCACAGCGAACCCCCTCACTGGCCATAGTAATCCTGATTTGTTTTGCATCCCATTGAGACAATTGCGATGCATCCAGCAGACACTCACCCAAAGCAATCACGCAATCACCCATACCGGCGCCCGATATTTTCACACCGGATAGAGTGGGTTGCTGTCTTAATAATTCTATTATGCCATTCATTCTTGCTGTATTCACGCCCAATGCATCCATCAATCCCTGTTGAATGTTCATTATATTACCCAGTTTTTGCAAATCTTGCTGACTGATTGCTTCAAAACCTTGCAGCGTACAGGCATTGATGGATGCCATGAGTTTTATAAAAATGGCTGACAAATCCACAAATTTTTCCTGAACTTGTTTTATTACAACTGGCGTCGGTGTTTTATAACCGGAATAGACAACCGTCATCGGATAATGAAATAGCATTTTTTTTGCAACAAAGGGCTGCATGCGATAAAACACAGTCCCGCCCAATACACAGGCTGCGGCGTCCGCGCCGGATCCTCTGCCTTGCACATCCTGTATGACTTGACGCGCACGCTTGATGAATTGCGTGGCTGAAAATGATAATCCAAACCATTCCGATAACACTTTTAATGTCGCAACCGTCACCGCAGCAGAAGAGGCAAAACCCACTGTCGCTGAAAATTCGGATTCAATTTTAATATGACAACCTTGTTGAAAATATTTTTTGAAAGAATGCAAAACAGCCAGCACAAATTCAAAAGGCGCCACTCCCTGCAGTTTCGAAACAGTTGTTTCATAATGTCCCAAAGCAGAGTCTAAAATAATTCGCGCATCTTCGCGGGGTGTGAGTGTCACATAAATTCGTTTATCAATCGCTGTCACCAATGCATGTTGGCCATGCAATACGGCATATTCGCCTAACAGCATCAAACTGCCGGGTGCAGATGCCTTAAACAATATGCACTCCTCGTGACTCACCCATCACTTGCAAAATAGAATAATGATACCGTGTACAGAGTGCAGCAAGCGCTTCGATGTTGTCTGTCATCACGCAAACAATACCCGCTTTTTCACCCGCCACCGCGCCAGCGCCACAAATTTTTGCTGCGCCGCCAAATTGTTTAACGTCATGAATAAAACGTTGCACCGTCAACGGAACCACGCCAACCTGAACAAGTAATTCATGATTTGCATCAACCATTTTTTTCATTTCACTGAAATCATTCGCTTGTATTGCTGCATCCATTGCTTCAGTCACGGCAGCAAAATCATCACCGATATGACTTTTTTTAAAAAAATGCGCCGCATGCATGACACATTCACCGGTTGTCGATTGGGGTATTCCCGTATTCACTAAATACAGCGGTAAATCTGGAATAGATCGTTGATACGTTTGACCGTTTTTAACTAAAATACAACCGCCCTTGAGAGAAACCTGTAAATCCAGCCCACTGGATTGTCCATGCTGCATATTTTCCGCTACCAGGGCTAAGCGATAATAACTGTTCGAAGACAATTCAATTTGGAAATGATGCGCCATCGCATGCAGAATACTTAAAATCGTTGCTGCAGAAGAACCCATTCCACAACCCATTGGAATATCGGATTGCATATGAATTTTGATTCCCTGCGTTAATTTGAATTGACGTGTTTCTAAAAAAAGCGATAACGCAAATTGTGCGAGCTCAACCGGTTTTTTTAATACTTCCCGAATAGTAAAATCACCCGCCATAAATCGTTGATAATTGAGTTTGATGCGACTTTTTAAATGATTCAGTGCAGTGATAGTCAATCCATGTTCATAAGCCAAATCTGACAAATCAAATGACACTAACGGTAATAATTGAGGCACGACTAAAGCCGTTGCATAGCGATTCACTGCCATCGCCAATGCAGGTTTACCATATACCACAGCATGCTCGCCCGAAAGAATCAATTTGCCTGGCGCGTGAATTTTCAATTATTCCACCCGCTCATAAATCCGTTTATGATCCCGTATCGCTGTCAGACGAAAATGACCTGTCTCATGTCGCGGCATTTCACAATAACTCCCATCGACTGGATAACGATACGTATAAAATGCTTCATATTCTGGATAAGTTAACGCTGATCTTTCGTTTAAGATTTTTTGATGGTGTTCAGTATCCAACATGTCACGATAACCCGACTGAATCACACCACTAAAATACTCCGCCATACAGCCTGATCCATAGCTATAAAATCCAACGCGTTTATTGGCCAAATTTTCTTTCGCCAAATCCAGTAACGCGATGAATCCAACGTATAACGAAGCCGTATAACTGTTACCAATCTTGCGGCTATAGTCGAGTGAATAACCAATATGTGAAATTAACTGTTCTTCTGTCAGTTTTTCCTGACCATTCATTTTGGCCAAGTGTTGATGCGCTTTTTCAACGAGACGGGGCACGGGTGTGTGATAGCAATAATAATCGTGATCCTGAAAACCGCGGCCAGACCAGGCATGATATTGCTGCCAGGATTTTTCCAGCATGGTTAAATATAA
>CAZEEF010000064.1:0-9847 GCA_964511095.1 uncultured Coxiellaceae bacterium
TGCAGACCGATTCATCCGCTAAGCGGACATGCATCAAATCCCGATCAGCCGTGGAATGCACGGCGACTGTTTTGATACCCATTTCTTTACAGGCGCGCAAAATCCGCAAAGCAATTTCGCCACGGTTGGCAATGACAACTTTGTTCAACATCACGATAGTGTCCTTTTTATTCAATCACAACTAACGGTTGATTAAATTCAACCGGAACGCCGCTTTCAACCAGGATGGCAGTGATTGTGCCGGCTTTGTCGGCTTCAATTTGATTAAACATTTTCATGGCTTCGATCAGACAAAGCGTGTCGCCTGGTTTGACAACTTGTCCCACTTGGATGAATGATTTTGCACCCGGCGAAGGCGAGAGATAAACAGTGCCCACCATGGGTGCCTTGACCGCATGTTTATTGGCATGTGTTGCAGCAGATTCCACAGAAGCGGCTGCCGAAGAAGATGCAGTTGTGACGGCAGAGGGTTCAGCGGGTAAAGTATAAGTTTGCGGCATGTTAATCATAGCAGGCGCCGCTTTACTGTTTTCACGACTGATGCGAACGGATTCTTCGCCTTCGTGAATTTCGATTTCAGCAATACCGGTTTCCTGAATCAGTTCGATGAGTTTGCGAATTTTTCGCAGGTCCATAGCCATAGCGCACAGTGCTCCTATCGAGTTGCATTTGTTAAGTAATGATGAGCGTATTGAAGTGCCAATCCATATCCCTCTGAACCCAATCCAGTGATGCACCCAATCGCAATATCAGAAAAATAAGAAAAATGGCGAAAGGATTCACGAGCATGAATGTTGGAAAGATGCACTTCAATAAACGGTTTATTCACAGCCAGCAGTGCATCACGCAACGCGATACTGGTGTGCGTCAAGGCTGCTGGATTAAAAATGATGAAATCAGTTAAATCGCGGGTACATTGTTGAATGCGATCAATGAGGATATGTTCTGCATTACTCTGCAGAGCAGATAATGTATGTCCATATTCCAGCGCCTTTGCTGTGAGACGAATAGTGATCGCATCTAATGTTTCAGATCCATAAACCGCCGGTTCCCGGCTGCCCAGTAAATTGAGATTGGGGCCGTGTAAAACTAGTATTTTTGCCATGCGTTATAAATGCCTCGCTTCGATTAGGATGCATTCTGCATGAAGTTTATATCTTTGTCCAGATATCAGGAGTTAGTAGAAGTTAGCAGCCGATGACGGATCATTTCAATCAAAGGCGGTAATAGAGAAAGCAGGATAATGGCCAGGATAACCAACGAAAAATGCTGTTTGACAAATGGAATATTGCCAAACAGGTAACTGCCATAGACTAAACCGGCTATCCAGAGCAAGGCGCCCAATAAATTATAAATAAAAAATTGGCGATATTTCATATAACCCACACCGGCGATAAACGGCACGACTGTGCGAATGATGGGAATGAAACGGGCAATGACAATCGCTTTGCCGCCATAGCGCTCATAAAAAGCGTGCGCTTTTTCAATATGTTTTTTATTAAAAATCCAGGAATTGCCTGACCGAAATACTCTCGGTCCCACCCAGTTTCCAATAAAATAATTCAATCCATTCCCGGTAACCGATGCAATGACGAGTAAAAAAAATAACATATGAATATTTAATACACCGCGCATACTGGCGGTTAATGCGCCTGTGGCAAATAACAGGGAATCGCCCGGTAAAAAAGCTGTAAAAATGATGCCGGATTCGCAAAAAATAATTAAAAATAATAAGGCGTAAGTCCATGCGCCGTAAGCGGTCACAAAAGCAATTAAATGCTCATCGATATGTAAAACAAAGTTGATCAGAGAATGCAGGGTATCCATAAGGATCTCAAATTATATAAATATCAAATCGGCAGCTATTACCGGCGAGTGAATAAGAAGGTTTTATACCCGATAATTCTTCTGCCAATCGAGGCCTTTTTACCACAACGCGCTTTTGGGCACAAGCCAGGGCTTTCTGCAATAATAAACCCGCATCGGGGTCACTGCCTGCAATCGCATGAAAAATGCGCATGTCTAATTTGGACAGAGCGGATTTTTTACGTTCTGGAAACATGGGGTCTAAGTAAATGATATCGGGTTTTTTGTTTAGCGTTGTCAGCCAACTGATCGCATCACTTTGGATGAGTTCTAATCGCTTGACGATGGGTGCTATCACCGTATTGTTCAATCCTCGCTGAATGGCATCACGCAATAATGCATGGATAATGGGAGAACGTTCAATCAGTTGGACGTGAAATCCCAGGGATGCCAGGATAAAACTGTCTCTTGCCAATCCGGCGGTGGCATCGATGATAAAAGGCTGGCTATGGCTTTTCAAACCCATGGCACGGACCAGGGTTTCTTTGCGTAAACTGGCGGTTTCGCGACGATAATTCATACGTTTTGAGGAAAAATCAATGTAGAGCGGCAGCAATTTTTCCCCTGATTTTTGCAAGCCCAGGTAATCGGGTGTCAATACTAATACATAATCGGCTTCTGATTGAAAGGGCAATGCGAGTTCTTCAGCCAGTTTTTTGGCGGTGGGAATGAGTTCAGAATGTAATGTAAAAATGGCGATCATAAAAATTCGTATTGGTGAGAGGTAGATAGTATAATCCAAGTAGTCTTTTATTTTTACTATTTCCAGTAATTTGACAATTTGCTTATAAAGAATTAGGCTTATAGATGGCGACTAGAGTTGTTTGCTCCTTTAGGCGAACATTTCTCGAGTTGAGGACTGGTCGCTCCATTTTTTCTTTATTTTTCATATAATTGCCTACGCAGGCCATCGCTGGATGAGAAAATCTGTTCCTTTCTTTAATTCATGCCACGCTGTTTGAACTTCGATTTCATGCCATTTTGTTATTTCCTTATGATTATGTTCGAAGCGATTTGCCATATAAACAACGATATCGGCAATTTGTAAAAACCTACTGTGATGAGAATGGGTGAAATAGATCGTATCTTTTAACCGTCCTAAAGGACGACCAAAATGCATATGTGTTTTTCCACTGAATTTAAATTGTGAAAAATCCAAAACGGAGCGCGTAATTTCATCTTTTTCATAATCACCAAAGACAACACCAATATCGCCCGATTTATCTAAGTAATCGCAAAATCTTTCTAAGATCAGCATCAATCCAAGGTTATATTCCGGTTGAGGATAAGTATATTTTTTACGATGGGTTTTTACATCAATGCAGACTAATCTAATGGGAATTGTATTACTGATTAAAAATTTTGTTATATCTTTTATAAGTGATACTCGATTTTCTAATTTTTTATTCTTGCAATTTCGTTTTCCTTGAAATAAATCAATACCATGTAATTCCGTATCTTTCGTCAGGATGTTTGTGCCAAAAAAATTATATTGTATTTGCATAATTGTGCTTTCTAGTTCAGTTAATTTTTTATCTTCAAGCAAAATGCCTCCGACAAAAAAATAGGGGCTCTCTTCAGAGTATTTGTTTTCATCGAAATATATTAAATACATGCCTATTCCTTAAAAAATGGTCTAAAAAGTTTCACTTATGAAGACGTGATAGTATAATGCAAAACTCTTGGTTTCCGCATATGAGAAGTACTATGTTAATTAATTTCACTGACCGTCAATTCCCGCGAACCCGCCTGCGCCGCATGCGTTCCGACCCATTTTCGCGCCGACTCATGGCAGAAACCCATTTATCAGTCGATGATTTGATTTATCCCGTGTTTATTGTGGAAGGCAACAATCGCCGTGAAGTGATTCATTCCATGCCGGGCATTGAACGATTGAGTGTGGATTTGTTATTGGAAGAAGCGGAAAAATGGGTGCGGTTAAGGATGCCTGCTATTGCACTTTTTCCAGTTATAGATCAATCAAAAAAAAGCCTGTTGGCGGAAGAAGCTTATCAGCCGAATGGATTAATTCAACGTGCTCTGCGTGAATTAAAAAAAGCGCTTCCAGCACTGGGTGTCATCACAGATATTGCGTTAGATCCCTACACGTTGCATGGACAGGATGGTGTGATCGACGAAAACGGTTATGTGTTAAATGATAAAACCCTTGAAATTTTAGTGAAACAGGCTTTGTCACATGCAGAAGCCGGTGCAGATATCGTTGCGCCATCGGATATGATGGATGGACGCATCGGTCTCATTCGCGAGGCTTTGGAAAAAAATCATTTCGTGAATACCAAAATTCTGGCTTATTCCGCCAAATATGCATCGAGTTTTTATGGTCCATTCAGAGAAGCCGTGGGTTCAAAACAATCGTTAGGGAAAGCCGATAAATTTCAATATCAGATGGATCCCTGTAATGTGAATGAAGCTTTACACGAGATCGCATTGGATTTACAGGAAGGTGCGGATATGGTGATGATTAAACCTGGCATGCCTTATCTCGATGTCGTGCGTCAAACGAAAGAATTATTTCGTGTGCCGACGTTTGTTTATCAAGTCAGCGGTGAATATGCCATGTTGAAAGCAGCCGCTCTGCAAGGTTGGTTAGACGAAAAAGCGGTCGTGATGGAGTCATTGATTTCAATGAAACGGGCAGGAGCCGATGCGATTCTGACCTATTTTGCGAGAGACGTGGCTGAGTATTTGCAGTCACTAAAATGACCAGTATATTTCATTCCTTAGCCGGTATATCATAACTAAATATAGATGGATGATTGTTATGGTTGATGAGCTCATATCGCCGCTGTTGACTACTACATGGGGCCGTCGTCTGGGTCAGGGTATATTGATTCTGATGGTGATGGGGGTGTTAATCACCTTTATTCAGACAATCATGACCTTGCGAAGTGATATCCGACTGACCCAATCTCATTCGAATCAAAATGACAAGTTTTTGCTGGCAAATGATCGTTTAGCAAAGCGCATCACACAATTACCGGAATGGCATTTATTTGGGAAATATGGTGTAGTTGAACAATCGGCTATTTTGCCTGTGACGAGTTTGCAGATTCGTCTGGTGGGTGTGATTAAATCAACGCCGGAAAAGTATTCACGTGTTATTATTTCAGAATCGAATCAGCCAGGCAAAGTCTATAAGGTCGGCGATACGCTGCCATCATCGGGCGTCAGAATTGATGCCATTACACCGGAAGGCGTGGTGTTGAATAATTCAGGCCGTTTAGAAAAATTACCCTTGCCACGGACGCCATTACTGTTTCAGGGAATGCCGAAATCATTGGGAGAGTAAGTAGTGCGGTTTAGACAATGCTTATCAATGATTGTGACATGTTTTATGCTGATTTCCTGCGCGGGTCCCCGAATGGCGCAAGATATGCAGGCAGGGAAAGCCTCGTTTGAAAATGGCTATTACAAAGAAGCCTTTCGGCAATTATTGCCGCTGGCTGTCAAAGGAAAACCCGAAGCGCAATATGCTGTGGGTTATATGTATTATTACGGTTACGGTGTGCCTGAAGATGATGAATCCGGCCTTTTCTGGATGACGAAAGCGGCCGAACAAAATTACCCGCCCGCGATCAGGGCATTACAATTAATTCAACATCCGACGGCTGCCTCTCAGTCGATTGTGCCGTCGCGTCAGCCGAGTGTTTATGAAAATCATCAGGAAAAAATATTACGGCAGGAATATATTCCCATTGTGACACCGCAAAAAATGTCTGAGGCAGAACCCGAAAAAATGCCTGCCGAACCGCCTGTCAACATCGCGAGTGCTTCTGAAGAAAAACAAGTCTTCAATCAACAGGCACAGGCGCGTAAATATGCCTTGCAATTGTATGGCAGCTACCATTTGAATGCCGTCAAGGAGTTGCAATTGCAATTACGTTTAAAAAATACGGGGCATATTTATCAAACAACGCATCAAGGTAAAGACTGGTATGTATTGACCTTTGGACGTTTTGCGACAGCGCATGAGGCATCGGCTACACAAAAGAATTTGCCAGGGGATTTAAAACAAATGCATCCGTGGGTTCGAGATGTGGATGCGTTGCAATTGGTGTAAAATAACACCGCCAAGACTGGGAAAAGTGAGTTAACTTATTGATTATAAAAGAAATTTTATAATTCTGTGCAACAAAAATAACTATTTTTAACGAAAAAATCACGTAACTTGATGATTTAAAAGAAATTTTTTCCATTGACCCTGTCATGCCAGGGTTGAAATGGGCGTTAAAACAAGCTCGGAATTTCTTTAACCAGCGCCATTCTTTCCTTGACGGCTTCATTCGTCAGGACAAACCCATATAATTTATTTTCAGTATTATAAAACAAAGCGCGCACGCTGTGATTGATCGTTTCAATTTGCCATTCACCGATGATATGTTTTGGCGGCGGACAAACAACAATGGGATGCGCGGGTGTTTTAACGATGACAGGCATACCCGCGTATTCCGTTGCTGTTTTCAGGCCATTTAATGTATTGGCAAGAGCACGCGAACAATTTAACAGAGGACTGATGTATGGCAGAACATGTCCTTCCACTTCTGCGCAATCACCCAGTGCATAAATATCGGGAATGCTCGTTTCTAAATATCGATTGACCATAATCCCGCGATTGACAGCGATTCCCGCCGCACGCGCCAGGGCAACATGCGGTTTCAATCCGATAGCAGATAAAACGAAATCGGCTTCGAGCGAATTGCCATTGGATAATTCCAACTGATAACTGCCATTTTCGATTTTATCGATGTGCGTCGCGACACAGTCCAAATGAAAGTGCACGCCGTTTTTTTCGAGTGCGGATTGCAGTAATTTCCCGATTTTTTCAGGGATCAATAAATCCAGCGGCGCTTTAGCAGGCGCAATGATATGCACTTCATAACGGGCATTACTCAAATCATTTGCAAATTCACAACCGATTAAACCAGCGCCCAAAATAGCAATGCGTTTTTTATGTTGAATCAGATCACGGAATTCCGCGTAATGATAAAGATGATTAATGGATAAAATATCCCCGACGGCGTCCCCCTGGATCGGTGCTTTAATCACATCCGCCCCACACGCTAAAATGAGTTTGGCGTAAGCGATTTTTTTATTTTTTATCGTAATCTTTTTTTCGTCCGGATCAATCAAGGTGACAGAATGATGTGTCAGGATGGTGGCATTCAATTGTTCGGCCATCATCAGCGCATTCGCAACGGGTAACATATCAGCCGTTTTACCGCTTGTGAAAGCCGTCGATAATAAGGGTTTTGAATAAAATTGACCGTCATCTGCTGTGATAATGGTTAAAGGAGCCGATTGATTCAGTTTGCGAAATTCTTTGGCCAACTGGTATCCTGCTAATCCTGCGCCGATAATAATGATGGGGTTTTGCATTGAAAAATTCTTCAAGATAAAAGTGTTATTGATGCAAATAGTATTAACTTAACTCTTCAAAGTAAAGAAAAGAGACGTTTCTTTTTGAGAGCTGTCTTCGGTAAGGAGATATAACGATATGAATAAATTAGAATTACAGTGGAAACACGCTCCATTGCCGCAGGAGTTGCCCATTTCATTCAGGCAATGGATTTTGCATCCGGCGTCTTTTATGGACCGATTGAGACAACAAGGTGCTTTCAATCCGCGTGTCCAGTTATTGCGGCAACAATGGCAGTCGCCGACACGGGATGAAAAAAGAGTGTTGGGGATCACGACGCGTACTTATGCGCTGATTCGTGAAGTGTTGATTTATAGTGTGGGAAAAAAATGGATGTATGCCCGTACTGTGTTTCCGCGTCAAACGCTCACGGGAAAACAACTCTGTCTTGCGCGACTCAAAAATCGTTCGCTCGGTTCTGTTTTATTTAAAGAACCCACGATTGAGCGGAGTGCATTTGATGTCGTTTGTTTATCGAGCGATAAGTTGTTTCATCAATATATTGTTAAAGCAGCACATATTGAGGCAGATGCGTTATGGGCGCGACGTTCCATTTTTACATTGCATGAAAAACCCTTATTGTTAACAGAAGTTTTTTTGCCAGATATTGAAACGTTATGAAGATAAAACACTATGCTTTGTTGATGCGATTACATAAACCGATCGGGATTTTTTTATTACTCTGGCCGACGTTGTGGGCCGTGTGGTTAGCCGGTCATGGAGAGCCAGCTATTTCGATCATAATCATTTTTATTTTAGGGGTGATCGTGATGCGTTCTGCGGGTTGTGTCATTAATGATTTTGCAGACAGGCATTTTGATCAACACGTCGCACGCACACGAGAACGACCATTGACTTCAGGCAAAATAACAGAGCGTGAAGCATTGATTCTTTTTTTGGTATTGATGACGATTGCATTTGTATTAGTGTTATTTTTAAATCAAGAAACCATCCTCCTGGCATGCGTCGCTGCCATACTGGCGAGCGTGTATCCCTTTTTAAAACGCATCACACATTTACCGCAATTAGGGTTGGGGCTTGCATTTGCGTGGAGTGTGCCGATGGCATTTGCCGCGCAAAATGTCTCAATGTCATTGATGAGTTGGCAAGTTTTTCTGACAGCCGTTATTTGGTCTTTTATGTATGATACGTTGTATGCCATGACAGATCGTGCAGATGATATAAAAATAGGTGTGAAATCGACAGCGATTTTGTTTGGCCGATTCGATCGATGCTTGATAGGGTTATTGCAAGGGATTTTAATTGTATTATTTATTCAGATGGGTGATTTATTTCATTTATCATGGCGCTATTTTATGGCTGTGTTGGGTGCGGGATTATTATTTTGTTATCAGCAGTGGTTGATTCGGAATCGTCATCCGGAGGCTTGTTTTAAGGCGTTTTTAAATAATAATTGGGTAGGCTTGATTATTTTTATGGGGATTTTACTTTCATGAAAATAGTGGCAGACGAAAATATTCCATTAATTAAATACTATTTTAGTGACTATGGCGAATTAGTGTTGAAATCAGGTCGCGAAATCACGCAGGCGGATTTAATCGATGCTGATATTTTATTGATTCGTTCTGTCACAGAAGTGAATCAGGCATTACTAAAAAATACAAATATAAAATTCGTAGGCAGTGCGACATCGGGTGCTGATCATTTAGATACGGATTGGCTGGATGCGCACCACATAAAATGGCATGTCGCGGCGGGCTGTAATGCAGTGGCTGTCGCGGAATATGTTGTGTGTGTGATTGCCGCTTTGCAAAAAATGAATTTTTTGCCCGGGCAAACCATTCGTGCGGGGGTGGTCGGTGTCGGTAAAATTGGCCAGCGTGTGGCAGATTATTTTAAGGGATTAGGTTTTGATGTTGTGTTATGTGATCCATTACGAACAGATATTCTGTCAACGCCATTGGACGCATTGACTGATTTGGATGTTATTTCGTTTCATACGCCACTCACAAAAACAGGCCAATATCCAACGTATCATCTTGTGCAAAAAGAATTTTTACAAAGACAAAAGAAAAATTGCATTTTACTGAATGCGGGTCGTGGTGAAGTGTTTAAATCGGATTCGTTAAAACAAAGTGGCCAGGCATTATTCTGGTGTTTGGATGTCTTTGAAAATGAACCGCACATTGATTTCGACATTTTACAAAAAGCCTTGATTGCCACACCGCATATTGCGGGTTATTCATTACAAAGTAAGTATCGCGGCATTGAAATGATTTATCGTGCGGCGTTGAAGGAAAATATTCTGGGAGAAAAAACAGTTAACATTCCCGAGTATCCTGCAAAAAAAATGAAAATGGATTTTGCTAACGACTGGCGGGATGTGGTGTTAAGTGTTTTTGATCCTGTTTTTGCGACAGTTGAAATGAAAAAAGAATTGATGGAAAACCCTAATCGTTTTGATGTGCTCAGGAAAAAATATTTGGAGCGATATGAATTTGGGTTTGTGGCGTTGGAAGATGTCAACCTGTCTCAAGCAGACAGGTTGTTGTTAAAAAAGATGGGATTTAAATTTGGATGAAG
>CAZEEF010000065.1:0-6608 GCA_964511095.1 uncultured Coxiellaceae bacterium
GCGTAACAGCGCGCGCCCGCCACAAGAAAACACTGGCTAAAGCGAAAGGTTATTACGGTGCACGCAGTCGTGTTTACCGGGTTGCAAAACAGGCAGTGACGAAAGCCGCTCAATATGCTTATCGTGATCGTCGTCAAAAGAAACGCACTTTTAGAGCACTCTGGATCGTACGTATTAATGCGGCAGCGCGTGAACACGGGTTGTCTTACAGTGTCTTCATGAATTCCATGAAGAAACTCAATATTGAAATTGATCGTAAAGTATTAGCTGATATCGCAGTACATGATCGTGCAGCATTTGCATCATTGGCAGAACAAGCTAAAAAATCGTTAGCTGCATAATTCGAGTAGATCGTTTCATCAATTTTGACTGGTTTACTGTCATTCCCGCCTTGGCGGGAATCCATTCAGAGTAGATTCCCGCCAAGGCGGGAATGATGACACAATTAGCCAATCTGAAGGCTGAAAAATATGACGGACCTGGAAATCATTTTAGAACAAGCCACACGAGACATTCACGCAGCGATCGAGTTGAAAAATCTCGAGCAGTATCGTGTGCACTATTTGGGTAAAAAAGGCAAGCTGACAGAATCGCTTAAAAACTTGGGACAATTATCGCCGGAAGAGCGTCCCATCGCAGGACAACGCGTTAATATTATTAAAGAAAAAATTCAAGAATTGATTGAAGAACGCGCTCTCTTATTAAAACAACAACAAATTGATAAACAATTAGCCGCTGAATCGATTGATATTACATTGCCGGGACGTCATCAGGATTTTGGAGCATTGCATCCAGTCACCAAAACGCGTGAAAGAATTGAAAATCTTTTCAGTCAAATGGGCTTTATTACAATGGATGGCCCGGAAATTGAAGATGACTATCATAATTTCGAAGCGCTCAATATTCCAGCGATGCATCCCGCGCGCGCTATGCAAGATACTTTTTATTTTCCGGATAATACAGTTTTGCGTACACAAACATCGTCTGTACAAATTCGTGTGATGGAAACGACTAAACCGCCCTTGCGCATTATTGCAATGGGACGTGTGTATCGTCGTGATTTTGATTTAACCCATACACCGATGTTTCATCAAATTGAAGGATTGATGGTCGATGAAAATGTCAGTTTTGCTGATCTTAAAAGTATTTTAACGCAATTCCTGCAAGCTTTTTTTGAAGCAAAAATACCGATTCGTTTTCGAGCTTCTTATTTTCCTTTCACAGAACCGTCCGCTGAAGTAGATATTGGTTGTCAAAACTGTCGTGGAAAAGGTTGCCGTATTTGTAAAAATACCGGCTGGCTGGAAATTTTAGGCTGCGGCATGGTGCATCCTAATGTATTTCGATTTGTAGACATTGACAGTGACCGTTATACGGGCTGGGCATTTGGCGCAGGATTGGATCGTTTAACAATGCTGCGATATGGGATTACTGATTTGCGCCTCTTGTTTGAAAATGATTTGCGTTTCCTGAGACAGTTTTAGGGATGTTGAAATGAAATTAAGTGAACTTTGGCTGCATGAATGGGTAAATCCTGAAATAAGTCGAGAAGATTTATGTGACAGGTTAACGATGGCAGGATTAGAAGTGGAAGCCGTATTGCCCGTCGCAGAAAAATTTTCAGGTGTCGTTGTTGCAAAAATAGTACGAATTGAAAAACATCCGGAAGCCGATCGTTTACAAGTTTGTGAAGTCGATACGGGCGGACCCGAAGCTTTAACCATCGTCTGCGGTGCCAATAACGTTAAAGTGGGCATGAAGACAGCCGCTGCATTGGAAGGCGCTGTTCTAGCAAATAATCTAAAAATTAAATCAAGTAAATTGCGCGGTGTTTTATCGCATGGCATGCTGTGTTCAGCGCGAGAATTAGGATTGACTGAAGAAAGCGAAGGTTTAATCATTTTACCTGCCGATGCACCGGTCGGTAGGGCTGTCTGGGAGTATCTCGATTTAACAGATCACATTCTAGATATTTCGATTACACCGAATCGCGGTGATTGTTTAAGTATATTGGGATTGGCGCGAGAGGTTTCCGCGATTACGCGAACAAAAGCTCGCATTCCTGCTGTTTCAATAATCGATACAAAAATTCCAGATACTCTGCCAGTGACTATTCATGCAGCGGAAGCGTGTCCGCGTTATGTCGGCCGTATGATTCGTCATGTCACCCCGGATGCAACGACACCCGTCTGGATGCAGGAACGTTTACGTCGTGCGGGTGTGCGTTGTATTAGTCCAGTAGTCGATGTTCTGAATTATGTCATGTTTGAACTAGGCCAGCCGATGCATGCTTTTGATCTTGAAAAAATAAAAAGCGGTATAGAAGTTCGCATGGCAAAACCACAGGAACAACTAGAACTTCTGGATGGGCAAGTCGTCAATTTAGATTCCGATACACTGATTATTGCCGATGAAAATAAGCCGTTAGCCATAGCGGGTGTCATGGGCGGCATGGAATCGGCTGTCACATTACTCACACAGGATGTCTTTCTTGAAAGTGCTTTTTTTCAGCCCGTCTGTGTTTCGCGCGTCAGCAGGCAATATAAATTAAATTCTGAATCGTCCTACCGTTTTGAACGGGGTGTTGATCCCGATTTACAAGTGCGAGCGATTGAACGTGCCACACAATTAATCCTGGAAATCGCTGGCGGTCAACCCGGACCAGTCATTGATAGCGTAAAAGAAAAATATTTACCGCATAAAAAAGAAATTGTATTGCGGACCGCACGCATCAAAAAAGTGTTAGGATTATCTATCGATGATGTTGAAATTGAAAAAATTTTACAATCATTGGGATTTGTTGTTGAAAAAAATGTGGAAGGGTGGCGTGTGACAGTCCCTGCCAGACGATTTGATATCACAACTGAAATTGATTTAATTGAAGAACTCATTCGCATTTATGGTTACGATAAAGTGCCGGAGCGTCTTTCCGTATCGGGTATGCAAACGGCGCCGCGTTCAGAAAAAAAAGTTCACCTGTCTTTCATACGCCAAGTTTTATGTCATCTGGGCTATCAGGAAATTGTTGCCTATAGTTTTATTGATAAAAAAATCCAACAACTATTTGATCCGGAAATGACGCCGAAGGCATTATTGAATCCTATCACCGCCGAAATGTCGGTCATGCGAACATCTCTATGGCCAGGCTTAATCAATACGCTTTTGTATAATCAAAATCGGCAATTGGCCAGGGTGCGTATTTTTGAGACAGGATTGCGGTTTATTGTAAAAAATGAATCTCTTCATCAAGAGAATGTACTTAGTGGTTTAGTGTGTGGGACTATTTTTCCCGAACAATGGGGCATTCCCAAGCGCGACGCGGATTTTTTTGATGTCAAAGGGGATGTCGAAAGCATTTTAAAATTAACATTTGATAGCGATAGTTTTGCGTTTAAAGTGGGTCATCATCCGGCATTACATCCAAAACAAACGGCGGATATTTATCGTCATGGTGAGTACTTGGGTACTCTAGGGGTTTTACACCCTGCGATAGCGCAAAAACTGGGTATTACTGACAAAGTAGTGCTGTTTGAAATACTGTTAGATACAATTGAAACCGCGAAATTGCCGCATTTCAAAGAAGTTTCAAAGTTTCCTGATATTCGACGCGATATGGCAATTTTAGTTGATCAGACTGTACCGGCGAGCTTGATTCAGGATACAATAAGTGATGTGGCAGGTGAATGGCTGCAGGATGTGCATGTATTTGATGTATATCAAGGTAAGGGAATTAAGGAAGGGCATAAGAGCATTGCATTGTCCTTAACCTTACAACATTCATCGCGCACATTGGTCGACGAAGAAGTTGCTGCTTTAATAGAGCGCATCATCGTCACATTGAAGGAAAAATTTGCTGCTGAACTAAGGGGCTAATATGGCACTCACAAAAGCAGATATATCAGAACATTTATTTAATAATGTGAATGGTATGACCAAACGTGATGCAAAGGACATGGTTGAATTATATTTTCAACAAATTTGCAAAGCGCTGGAAAGTGGTCAGCAAGTTAAGCTTTCCGGATTTGGTAATTTTGAATTGCATGACAAAAGTGAACGACCTGGGAGAAATCCCAAAACAGGTGAACCCATACCTGTTTCAGCTCGACGTGTTGTCACTTTTCGCAGTGGACAAAAATTAAGAGCGCGAGTTGAGGTTTATAAAGGAAAAAACGAAGGGGTTTACACAGGAAAAAACGAAGAAGTTTAATAAGAAACGGGGCGTGGCGCAGTCTGGTAGCGCACTTGTCTGGGGGGCAAGTGGTCGTCGGTTCAAATCCGGCCGTCCCGATTATTAGCATTTTCGTCAAAGAGTTACTTCGCTAAACACAAAATAACAAGGAATAGTGTCTCGTGGAAAAAGTCTGGTTGAAGCATTATCCGCCGGGTGTCCCAGCGGAAATTAATCCTGATATGTATCAATCCGTTATCGAGTTATTTGAAGAGACATGCAAACAATACACAGCATTACCTGCATTTTATAATCTCGGCGTAACCCTCACTTTTCAGGATATTTACACATTATCTGAAGCCTTTGCTGCCTATCTGCAATCTGTATTGAACTTAAAAAAAGGCGACCGTTTGGCAATCATGATGCCTAATGTATTGCAGTATCCTATTGTCTTGTTTGGCGCATTGCGCGCAGGCTTGACAGTGGTTTGCATTAATCCGCTTTATACGCCACCTGAACTCATTCATCAGGTACGCGATTCGGGCGCAGAAACGATTGTTGTTTTCGCCAATTTTGTTAAGACAGTCAAAGAAGCATTGGCAGAAACCCACTTGAAACATATTATCGTCACAAAAATGGGCGATATGTTTCCACAACCCAAAGCTTTTTTTATTAATTTTTATCTTAAATTCATTAAGAAAAAAATTCCAAATGTGAAAATACCGCAAGCCATTTCATTTAAAGATGTATTAACAAAAGGCAAAAATTTAAAATTTAAACGAGTTGAAGTATCCAGTCAGGATATTGCATTTTTGCAATATACGGGGGGCACGACAGGCGTTGCCAAAGGTGCAATGTTAACCCATCGCAATCTGGTGGCGAATGTGATGCAGGCAGAAGCCTGGTTTAATCCGATTTTGGAAAGAGGTAAGGAAATCATCATTACTGCACTTCCGCTTTATCATATTTTTTCCCTGACAGCGAATTGCTTATTTATTTTTAAAACAGGCGGCTTAAATATTTTAATTACCAATCCACGTGATTTATCACACATGATTTCAGAAATGAGCAAATTTCGATTTACGGCTATTACGGCAGTCAATACGTTATTTAATGGCTTATTAAAAAATGCCAAATTCGCTCAACTGGATTTTAGTCAATTAAAATTATGTTTAGGCGGCGGTATGGCGGTGCAACAAGTGGTTGCAGAAAAATGGCATAAAATAACCGGTATGCCCGTGTTGGAAGCGTATGGTTTAACTGAAACATCGCCGTGTGTTGCAGTCAATCCACCGACACTCAAACGTTACAATGGTACGGTGGGTTTGCCTGTTTCTTCGACGGATATTATGATTTTTGATGAGGAAGGGAATGAAGCGGGTTTTAATCAATCCGGTGAGTTAGCGATTAAGGGTCCACAAGTGATGTATGGGTATTGGCATAATCCGACTGAGACTCAAAAAGTGTTTACCAAAGATGGCTGGTTGTTAACAGGCGATATTGCTTCGGTTGATCAAGAAGGCTATGTGCGAATTCTGGAACGCAAAAAAGACATGATTTTAGTGTCTGGATTTAATGTATATCCAAATGAAATTGAAGATGTCATTGCGCGGTTTCAAGGTGTGAAAGAGGTGGCCATTATCGGTGTTCCAGATGAGAGTTCGGGTGAGGCGGTAAAGGCTTATATCGTCAAAGAGGATCCGGATTTGACCGACAGCGATATTTTACGTTATTGCCATAAAAATTTAACAGGGTATAAAATTCCAAAATATGTGGAATTTACCCAGGAATTGCCAAAATCGAATGTAGGAAAAATTTTGCGGCGTGCATTGCGTAATAGAGCCATTTCAAAGGCTGAAAGCGTTTAGGATGCCCGACTGACGTCGTTGTTGGCACGTTACTTGGGCCTTTCTGCCCCCATACACTTTATGCTATAATCCCTCCACTTTATTGAATCACTATTGTGTTTATATTTATATTCAAACTATTGAGAACCTATGGATACCCCAATCGCTAAAGAAGTACAAAAAGTCAGCCTGGAAGATGAGTTAAAGCAGTCATATCTGGACTATGCCATGAGCGTTATTGTTGGACGGGCATTGCCAGATGTTCGGGATGGTCTGAAACCTGTTCATCGTCGCGTACTCTTCGCGATGCATGAATTAGGTAATGAATGGAATAAGCCGCATAAAAAGTCTGCTCGTGTGGTCGGTGATGTGATTGGTAAATACCATCCGCACGGCGATACGGCAGTTTATGATACGGTAGTGCGTATGGCGCAACCTTTCTCCATGCGATATATGCTCGTAGATGGTCAGGGGAATTTTGGTTCTATCGATGGTGATGAAGCAGCAGCCATGCGTTATACCGAAGTTCGTATGTCACGTTTTGCGCATGCTTTATTAGCGGATCTGGAAAAGGAAACAGTCGATTTCGTCCC
>CAZEEF010000065.1:6708-9724 GCA_964511095.1 uncultured Coxiellaceae bacterium
CGAACGGGTCGCGGACGTATTTCAGTGCGCGGCCGAACGCATATTGAAACAGATGAAAAATCAGGCAAGGAAAAAATTATTGTTAGTGAATTACCTTATCAGGTCAATAAAGCGCGTTTGGTTGAACGTGTGGCAGAACTCGTCAAAGATAAAAAAATTGAAGGGATTAGCGCGCTCCGGGATGAATCGGATAAACAGGGCATGCGTGTCGTGATTGAGTTGAGACGCGGTGAAAATTCTGAAGTGGTTTTAAATAATTTGTTTGTTCATACCCAGTTGCAAAGTGTTTATGGGATCAATACGGTTGCGTTAGTGGATGGCCAGCCGAAAGTGTTAACGATCAAAAAAATTCTGGAATCATTCATCAAACACCGACGCGAAGTGGTGACACGTCGCACGATATTTGATTTACGTAAAGCAAGAGAGCGCGCACATATTCTTGAAGGCTTGGCAATCGCTTTAACGAATATCGATGAAATGATTGCACTGATTAAAAAAGCGAAAGATGCAGCTCAAGCTAAAATTCAACTCTTAAGCCGCACTTGGCAGCCAGCATCCGTGATTACAATCTTGAGTCGTCAGGAAGCAAATAATCAATATGGCTTGGCAGGTGATGTTTATCGTTTATCGCCCGATCAAGCACAATCTATTTTAGAAATGCGCCTGCATCGTTTAACCGGATTAGAACAAGATAAAATATTAAATGAACATAAAGAACTACAAGCCATTATTGCTGATTTAAATGATATTTTGGCGAATCCATCCCGCCTGATGAAAGTGATACAAGATGAATTGCTTGTCATCAAAGAACAATTTGGTGATGCACGTCGAACAGAAATTATTGAAAGCAGCGGTGATTTTTGTTTGGAAGATTTATTACCGGAAGAAGATGTTGTTGTTACGTTATCCCATGAAGGCTATGTCAAATCACAACCTGTTTCACTGTATCAGGCACAGCATCGAGGCGGTAAAGGTAAATCGGCCACTAACGTTAAAGATGAAGATTTTATCGAGCGTGTATTGGTTGCAAATTCACATGACACCATTTTATGTTTTTCCAGCGAAGGTAAAGTTTACTGGATGAAAACCTATCAATTACCCCAGGCGAGTCGTCATTCACGCGGAAAACCCATTGTGAACTTATTGCCACTGGTGGAAGGCGAAAAAATCAGTGCCATTCTTCCTGTTCGTGAATATCAGGAAAATAGTTATGTTTTCATGGCGACAGCTCAGGGAACCGTTAAAAAAGTATCATTGACTGGATTTTCGCGACCGCGCAGCAACGGTATTATTGCGATAGAACTCAGTGATAATGACAAATTAATTGGTGTTGATATTACGAATGGCGCACAAGAAGTGATGTTGTTTACCAATGCAGGCAAAGTGATACGTTTTTCAGAAGGGGACGTACGGTGCATGGGCAGAACAGCGCGTGGGGTACGCGGGGTTAAATTACAGGAAAATCAAAAAGTGATTTCACTCGTTGTTGTTCATCCGGAAGGCGATATTTTGACAGCCACTGAAAATGGCTATGGGAAACGTACTGCGATTGACGAATATCGTTCAACGGGACGAGGCGGTCAGGGTGTCATTTCCATACAGGTCAGCGAACGCAATGGCCAGGTGATTGGCGCCATTCAAATAACGGCTTCGGATGAAGTCATGCTCATTAGTAATAAAGGCACTTTGGTCCGCGTGCCCGTGTCAGAAATTTCCTTGGTGGGTCGAAATACACAGGGTGTACGTTTAATTAATTTGGTCAATGATGAGTTGTTGGTTGGATTAGAACCCATCGCAACCCTGCAAGGGGATGAAACTGAAACTGTCAAAGATGAATCTCAACAGCCATCCAGTGATGATGCTGAAGAAAATAAAGGGGAAGCGTCAGAATGATTGAAAAACAGCCTGTAATAATACCCGTTATTACAGTGGATGGTGCGAGTGGAACAGGTAAAGGGGTTGTCACGCATTTAATTGCAAAACGGTTAGGCTGGAGGTTATTGGATAGTGGTGCACTATACCGCGTGCTCGCTCTGGCCGTTCGAAAGCATGGGGTGGCTTTGGATAACGAACCGGCTGTGACCATTTTGGCTGAACACCTTGATGTACAGTTTATTGCAACAGATCTTAAGATCCCACCCAAAATTCTGCTTGAAGGTCAAGATGTTACAGATGCCATTCGGACAGAAAAAATAGGTAATGATGCCTCC
Source organism: uncultured Coxiellaceae bacterium (assembly GCA_964511095.1). GTDB lineage: Bacteria > Pseudomonadota > Gammaproteobacteria > DSM-16500 > DSM-16500 > DATIJJ01. The sequence goes on from CAZEEF010000065.1 coordinate 8,919, forward strand.
AAAGTCGGTGCTTTGCCGGCTGTCAGAACGGCCTTATTGAGTCGTCAGCGTGCTTTTCGGGAATTACCGGGTCTTGCTACCGATGGCCGTGATATGGGAACGGTTGTTTTCCCGGATGCGGATGTCAAAATCTTTCTGACGGCAAGCCCTGAGGAAAGAGCCCGCCGGCGCTATAATCAGTTGATGGAGAAAGGTATTAATGTTAACCTAAGCGACCTCATTTTGGAGCTTAAGGAGCGCGATGAGCGTGATCAAAAGCGTACTGTTGCTCCTTTGAGGCCGGCAGAAGATGCGATTTGCATTGATACCGATAAACTCACCATTGAACAAGTTGTTGAGCGGATTATGTCGGAAATAAAGAAAGTTTTTCCTGCGTTACAGAGCGCAGTCAATTAACAGTAAGGCAAGATGGTGCGGTGGTTTATTCATGAAGATAATCATCGTTTTTATTAATTAACCCGTTTTTATTTGATCTATCTAGATCTGGGAAATATAAAATATGTCCGAAAGTTTCGCGCAATTATTTGAAGAAAGTCTTAATGAAACCCCGATGGTTCCAGGTGCAGTGATTACTGGCACAGTTGTACGTGTTGGCTCTGATTATGTTGTAGTCAGTGCGGGCTTGAAATCGGAATCAACTATTCCAATCGAACAATTTTCTGATGAACGTGGAAAAATTGAAGTTAATGTCGGTGACAAGGTAAGAGTTGCACTCGAAACAGTAGAAGATGGTTTCGGCACAACACGCCTTTCACGCGAACGCGCAAAACGTCTGGAAGCCTGGATCGATTTAGAAAGTGCTTACG
>CAZEEF010000066.1:0-9436 GCA_964511095.1 uncultured Coxiellaceae bacterium
CCAGGACGATGCCAAAACAATTGTGCGCCGATCAAAAAGATCGCCAACAAACGTTCCGCGATTTGATCAGGTTGCATAAACCGTGTGAAATAAATCACAAATGAAATGAGCATAACAAGAAATAATACATTGTCACTGCGTCTGATGGCGTGGGATTTTTTGAGGGGTAAATGATCCTTGCACTGCTTGAAACGCGTATACAATCCCGCGCTGAAAGGACCCCCATAAACATAACTGGAAAGCGGAGAAGTCGTTAACGTTGAATGGGTATGTAAACTAAATTTTAGTAAAGTTTTTAACTGCGTTAATTCATGTCGTGACATCGCACTCGCGATAATCATTGCATTCGGTTTTAATAGCATGGCTAAATGCGGTAATGATTTTCTAAAAGAAATGACTCGACGAAAGGATCGCATACCTGATTTAGCCAATAGAATGGGTAATGTCATGGTTTCCGCATGTTCAAAATACACTAAATCAAAGGGGGGCGACTTGGGTGGCTCTTGCATCAGATAGTCTTCAATCCCTTGACTCACGACTGACACTGTCACTTTAAGCGGGATAACGTGTTTAGGTAATGTTGCAAAGTGTTGCAAAAAAATGTCTGTCCATTTTTTTATGGGTTCTATCAACGTAAAATTGACTTGCTGTAAATCAGGGATTGTTTTAACGAATTGTTGAAGCAGTGGCAAATAACCTGGAAAACTGCCCGCCGCAATCACTAATACATTCCATTCTGTCGCCGTTTTTTGTAGGGGTAACAAAGTTTCAAAAAGAGTCGCTGCTTTTTTTTCAGCTTTTTGACGGTATTGAATCAGAGAATTTATTTCATTCGACATAAACAATACTAACCTAATTTTGCTTTTTTTGCAGCATGAGGTATCTCATCCACTCTGAGATCTATTGTTAATAAAGAATCTTTTTTTACAAGATAGTGATCAAAAAGGGTAGGGCGAAAACACTTAAAAAGTCTATTCGAATACTCGAAAACGGCTTGCGTCGTTCGGAGACCACTCAAAAGACTTGCAATGTGAAGAAAAGCATCTTGCGGTAGCCCATATTTTATCGTTAAATACGCGCCTGTCATTAAAACAAATTCCAACGTTTGCGGCCAATTTTTTCCAATGAGAAATCGGTAATTCATGGGACGCGTTAAAGTTAAATGGGATGGTGTCGTCAGCAAGGGATGTAAAGCCGCAGCACGAGAAATTAAATAGTGCTTTTTCATTCTCTTAGCCATTAGAGGTTGATAGTTAAGGTTAAACAAAGCCAATATAAATAATGCTGAATGATCCTCATGAAGAAGTCCTTTCTTAGTCAACTGTTTTCGGATTGAATCGACTAAAAAAAACATGAGGTTACGACGATTCACTATTTCTAAGAATTTCACTGCAAAAATAAGATATCCGTTATCAATATAGGTGTTGATGATGTTTGCACAGACGTTTTTATACTCTCTATTCGTCAGACTGTTTTGTATTTGAAGGAATCTTTTTTTGACTTCGTTTTCATTGCCATCCTCTGCAAATCTTAAAATATACTTGTGAACCTGGTCACCAAGCGTTCCTCCTTCTGTCAACAAATGATTGAGTTGACGCAAATGTACTCCAGAAGCATGGCCATCAAGCATTTGTATTTTTAAGTCAGCTCGATTTTCATCAGTGACAGCGTGTCTTAAAATATTTTGGATGCTCATGCTATCGTTAATAAAAGCACATGCGTACATGCAAAATTCCAATAGATCAAATTGTTCCTCGAGGGGATGGGTTTGTACTAATTCTTGTGCTTTTTCTGGATAACCGCAAACAATATATCGGTAGGCTATTTCACCATAGAGGTTTGCCTTTTCCTGGATATTTAATTCCATTGTATCAATAAAGTCTTTAAAGTCTTTTACTAAATGGTCACAACCCATTCCAACATAACCAGCGAGTAAGCCTGATAATGCTTCAGATTTTTCTTTTGGATCTGTTGGAAAAGTCAGCTCGCTGACTTTTTTACCTTGCAAACCATAAGCTTTAAATTGCTTCCATAAATCAAGCTGAAGGTGAAGGTCTAATGCTTTATATTCTTCTGTGCGACCGCTTTTAAGATAACCAAAAGCAGCTGATTCTGTTAACTCCCACTTTTCAACAGGATCAAAAGCTTGGTCTAAAATAGCATTGACTTCATCGTTGTCGCCACTGGCAGCCAATTCGACTATTGCTTCATCAGATAAAGTCATTCGTTCCTTGGGAAAATTCTTGAATAAAAATTGAATGGCTTTTTTTGCTTCTGATGTTCCTTCGGATAACAATTTAGAAAGAGGGGTGTGCATACCCACTCGAATCAAAAGAGTGGTGTGTTCCAATGCGGATAATAGGGTTGGTAAATTTTCTTCTTTAGCCCCAGAATAAATACGATCAAATAATTCTTGTTCTGATGGGTCGGATTTTGCTTCTTCCATTATACTATCGCCTTCACTAAAAATTGGGGCGAATAATAGCATGATTTATGATATAGCGCTAATTATAACCATTTTCATCAGGCATTTCAGGTTGCTACGATTGCAAAATATCTTGCGGCAATTCAAAATGCGAGAGACCCGTCGGCAAGAAGGGGTTCATTGCAGCCGACGTAAATAACATATACTTGGCAGAATGGCCGTTCGCGGCAATGTTTAATATCATCCCTTTTTTATCATTGATACTTTCCGTCGAATTGTTAATCAATCTGAATAATCCCCAATCGCCTTTGAGTGTGTTGGAAAGCATTTTACTTTGCGGCGTAATAAAACTGACTGTCGTTGCATGCGAATAATAATTTCCCGGCCAGGTAAACGTATGCGGCAAACGCTTACTGTTTTTTTGGAATAGTGCTTGCTGGCCATTGATATCCAGTGTTAATGCTTTCATCGCGGGATCCAGTGAAATGGGTTGCATGGTAAATTCAATCGATAATTTATTTTCACCATTGGGGAAAAAAACATGTTGTAACTGTGCGGCCAGTTGCAAATGAGGAAGTAATCCACTCGAGAAAGGAATGCGTTGATTATCAATCGTGCGCCATGTCCATTGTTCGCCTGAATCATTCACGAAAGGTTTTAAATACGTTAAATAAAAATTCGCGAGCGTTCCTCGATGTCCAAGAAAAGCCGTAAATTGTTGTATATTGACATCCTGTTGACTGTTTTGCACGAAAGGATAGCGATTGGCAATATGCTGATTGTAAACAGGCAGTACAGTCGTTTGCCAGGCACTTTTCACATGTTCGCCCGCTTTTTCCAGAATAAAACCCCAGCTTTGATTCGCGATCGTATTTAACCAGGATTTGAGGGGTTCCGGATTTTGTTCAGCTAATTGATGAATGTCTGTAATCGGATCCTGATTCGCATGTTGCATGCGGCTTGTGGCAGCCAGAAAAGCATTTTTATCAGATTCCGGTGAATTTAAAATTTTCTGTAAATAAAAATGTAATTGCCGCAATTCAACAAACACTTCATATAACGCACCCTGATTCATGTCAGGGGCAATGACTAAATTATCCAATGCCATCATGTTAGGACTGGCGGATACAATCGGATCAAATGACGTGTTTTGTTTAATGGTTTGTAGTAACTGCAAAAGAGGAGAATTATTATTTGTCAGGTTTTGAATCATTTCGTCAGCCTGCAGCAAATTTTTGGGAGAGTAAGGCTGAATGTTGGCTAACTGGCTTTCCCAGATATCCACATAATTTGAAATATATTGATTGCGTAATTGTGACATGAGCGAATCGAAAGAAGGTTGATTGACAGAAGGCATGATATCACCTAAAACCCAATTTCCTTTGAGTGCTTCACTCGCTGCAGCATTGATTTCATCCGACACTATTTTCTGAAAATGCGTGCCGACAAACATATTAGGAATGCGATTGGCAATTTGCTTGCTCACAAAAACAGGCGGGCTTCCGAGATTGGTGCCTAATTCGACTGTGCTGTCTGCATTATTCGCGTCAATATTTTTTAAAATAACAAAACCAAGTTCTGTGCTCGGTAAATTCATGAGTTGTTTACGCACATCGGCTACCAGAGTTTGGTCAAGTAAAACATCCGCATGAGTCTGTCCTGAAAAGGCATGATCAATGTGGCTGGTTAATTGAGACAACGCTTTATGGTTCATGGGCGTTGCATCCATTTTATTGATGGTATTGGCGATAAAATTTGCCTGAAAATGTTCAGTGTCTTTCAGCATGAGATACGCTTTCAATGCGGTATAAACAAGCACTGGATTTTTGTTGCCGGATTCTTGCAGGTATTTTTCCAGTGCGTTTTTAATTTCTGGCATCACGATTGTTTGCAATGCTTTACTGTAAACCAGATTGGCTGTTTGTTGTGATTGGTTAGAATAGAAAGATAAAATATGCTGCAAACGGGATAATTGATGATTAGAAACAGCCGCTTCCTGCAAGGCATCCAGCAAAGGTAATGCTTTAATCAAACGACCATCATTGGTGTCGTTTTGTTGAATGGTGGTTTGATAATGCGTTAAGGCATTTTGCAGCGCATAAGCATTTTCAACACTTCTCTGAAAATCACGCACTAATAACAAAGTGGATGTCACAATGATTCCGATGGATGCAGCATACAGGGCACGCCGCTGCCAACTGTAATCTACCGCATTGTCAGCCGTTTCTGTTTGGGAAGCATAAAGCAAACTGTGCGCGATCAGTTGTTTCACAAAATAAGCACGAGTTGGCATGGCAGGCGCGCGCATGATTTGTAATGCCTGATGCGTGATATGACTCGGGTGTGCATGGGCAACAGGCTCTTCAGCGGATGTTTGCGTGGCACTGGTTAAATAGACTCCTTGCAATAGCAGGTCAGGCAGCTCCAATGCTTTTAACAGGTTGGTGAGGGATTCTTTCAAGCGTTCAAGATGCAAAGGAAAATCTTTAATGGCTGGCCGGGTATTCGGATTGCGCTCCTGGTGCATGCGCCAGAGTAATTGTTTGTTAATTCGTTTGATGAGTGCATTAAATCGCAACGTAAACACATCCAGTAATTTAGCATTTGATGGCAAAGGAGGAAGGGTCAAGCCCCACATTTGTGACAGTTCATCTGTATTGGTTTCACTGAAAAATTCCAGAAAACCCGGTAATAAATCGCATTTGGTAATGACAAATTGAAAGGAAAGTGTCGGGCCGAATTGCTTTCGGAGTTCGGTGATTCGTTTTTTTAAATCATGAATGAGTATATTTTTTTCGTGCGAACCTGTTTTTTTCATCATTTCCGGGAGATTTAATGCAATGATGACACCGGCCAGATTTTCCCGGGCAGGCATTTTATTAACGAGATTTAAAAGACTATTCCACAATAAACTTGCTGTTTTGTTTTTTTCTTTCGTTGCAAAATAATAGCCTGGCACATCAATCAGAACCAAATCCCGTGTTACCCACCAGTCACAGGCATCCGAATTTGGAATGATCACAGCTTCAGCCTGTTTAAATTGTTTGGATAAAATGAAATTCACTTTTGAGTGTGCCAGTAATGTTGTTTTACCGGAATCCGTTGGGCCCAGGACTAAATACCACGGCAGGTGCGATAAATTAATTTTTGTATCTTGTGTGTTGATAATCGTTTTATTTAAGAAATTCAGCGCGCCCTGAAAACGGCCTTGCAATGTTTGCAATTTTTTTGCGGCTTCAGGCGACAAGGGTGTGACGAGGGATTCTTTTTTGGGTGCGTGTTCAGTACTATCAAAAAAAATAAATTTTAATAGCCATAACAAAAAAAAGGCGGCAATGATGTAAAGTCTTTTTTCAGGATGTGTCAATGGAACATGATTTGCCACAGCGAGTAATGGCCCAATAAACCAGATGAACAAAGATAAAGAAACAAAAATAGCTAATGGAATAGCCTGTTTTTTGTAAACACTAGGTATCGTGAGTTTCATAGAGTAATGATTTTCCAATATGCAGTAGCTCTTGATAGGTTTGGTTTGAAATCGTATCCAGTAAAAATCCCAATCCAATAAAAATGGACAGAATGATGCACGCGGTTGTAATCATGATGAATCCAATCGGTGGTTTTTTTTGTGATTTTTTGGGTAAGGCGGATCCCGTTGATTTGACCGGTAAAGGCGATAACATTCGACTAAAATCGCCCTGATGTGCGCGAATGCGTTTGTACAAGGCATGGCAGATTTGTTCGAGTTGGGTATTGCTAAATTCCGTTGAGCGGTAGCTTCCTTTAAATCCCAAGCTCAAACATAAATACATAAATTCCATTAATTCAATGTAAATACCCGGATCTTTAATCAGTCGCTCTAAAATAATAAAAAAACGTTCCTGTTGAGCGGATTCCTGGTTAAAAGTCGTGAGCATGCTGTAATTATCCCATTGACCTTGAGAGCCCCACGTTGTATTCGTGATGACATCGTCCAGTGTGGCGCATAACGCATAACGACTGACGAGGATGTATTCAGAACCATATCCATGGGATTTCGCAATATCCTGGAATGTATTGATTTCAGTGACGAGTTCTTTATGGAGTTTGCTCAAATGACGGTACGATTTGATTTGTTTTAATCGGCCAATGATTGAAAAAAGATAACCCGCCGAATCCACCAAAGGATTCATGCCCGATTTAGGATGATGTGAAATCAGTTTACCGCGTGTCAGTAATGGATTGATCGATGAGATGAGCGTGATATCTTCATGCGATTCAGAGTATTTCGACTCGACATCGGCTATCGAGGTTTCATTTTCGGCGATTTCTTCGCTGTTCATGATCATCTCTGATTCGATTCCCTAGTATATGATTTTTATACCGTTAAGGGATTATAGCTTTTAGCAGGCTGGCATGACAGTAGGCGGGCAAAAAAAATCCCGCGATCAGCGGGATTTTTGATTTATTCACAATCACTGATTAATCTAACATGCCATAAATTTTCAGTTTCTTGCGTAATGTACCGCGGCTTAATCCCAAGAGGATTGCTGCGCGGGATTGATTGCCTTTGGTATATTCCATTACAGCTTCCAGTAAGGGAACTTCAACTTCAGCCAATACGAGTTCGTATAGGTTGTTAGGTGCTTGACCTTTTAGTTGCGTGAAATAGCTCTCAAGAGCTTGTCTGACGCTGTCGTGCAGCGGCTGATTCTTATGTGCAACAGTAAAAGGTGACGCAACCTTATGCGACATATCTGTTGTTTCAATATTTGTGTTAGTAGCCATTGTCATCTCTCAAATCAAAATAATCCAATTAAAAGTTTCTTTCCAAGCCATAGAGTATACACCATTGATCGTACTTCGATCAAATAGTGCGTTAAAGTTTATAAGTCAAATACGCTCGCCTTCTAACCTAACCCATTGATTTCTGATCACGGGCTTTGTTAAATGAAACCAGGGTCTATAAGCATTTGAAACAGATTCGACCTGTTCCGGAAGGATGCCAGAGAGCAATAACTGACTGCCGCTCCGTGTCAGCGAGGCAAAATGCGGGGCTAGTTCAATCAGGGGTTGTGCCAGAATATTGGCGATTAATACATCGGCCACTAAGTTTAATGCTTTGATTTCATGAGGAAAATAAGTGGTTAAGCGGTGTGCTATGTCTGGATTGCGCTGACTGTTTTTCTGAGTGGCCTGGAGTGCCTGCGAGTCAGTATCAATGGCAATGACTGCTTTGGCACCCAGTTTGAGTGCGGCAATCCCTAAAATCCCAGAACCACAACCGTAATCGATGACGATGGATTCCTGCTGGATATGCGGCTCCAGCCATTCAAGACAAAGCGCTGTTGTCGGATGGGTGCCAGTGCCAAAAGCGAGTCCCGGATCCAGGATGACATTGACCGCCTTTTTATCCGGAGGGGTATGCCAGCTGGGACAAATCCACAAACGAGGGCTGAACTGAATAGGTTTAAAGTGTTCCAGACAAACGCGCTCCCAATCCTGATCCGGAAGGTCTTTTCGATAAAAACTTTTTATGAATCCCGAGGCTTCCTGATTTTCGAGGTAAGCCAGGATGGGCAAAAGCGCTAGTGTATTATCAAATAGGCCAATCACAATCGTTTCTTGCCAAAATGGCAACGCGCCGGGGACGGGTTCATAAATCGGCTGATCACCGGCATCCTGAAACGTGACCGCTCCGGCGCCCAATAAACTCAGTTGATGACTCAGGGAATCAGCATATTCCGCCGTTGTTTTAATATGTAATTCAGTCCACGATAGCATTTATAAATTCAACCATTGCTCAAGATAATGAATGTTCACGATACCGCGCTGGAACGTATTTCCCCGCAAAATATCTTGATGCAGCGTCAGATTGGTTTTGATGCCATCAATGACCGTTTCATCCAGTGCATTACGCATTTTTGCCAGGGCAATTTCCCGATTTTCGCCATAAGCAATAATCTTGGCAATCAAGGAATCATAGTAAGGCGGCACTTTATAACTGTTGTAAATGTGCGAATCCAATCGAATACCGGGTCCGCCCGGCGCATGAAAATGGGTAATAGTGCCCGGACAGGGTGTGAAATTTCGGGGATCTTCTGCATTAATTCGACATTCAATGGCATGACCTTTGATTTGAATATCGGATTGTTTCAGCGTGAGCGGTTGGCCGGCGGCGATACGAAATTGTTCTTTGACGATATCAATGCCTGTGATCATTTCAGTGATGGGGTGTTCGACTTGAATACGGGTATTCATTTCGATGAAATAAAATTCGCCATTTTCATACAGAAATTCAAATGTGCCAGCGCCGCGATAATTCATGTCACGACAGGCTTTTGCACACCGTTCGCCGATGGTTTGACGTTGTTCGGGTGTAATACCGGGTGCGGGCGCTTCTTCAATAATTTTTTGATGACGACGCTGGATCGAACAGTCGCGTTCACCCAGATGGATGGCATTACCCTGGCCATCGGCCAATACCTGGATTTCAATGTGACGCGGGGTTTGCAGGTATTTTTCCATATACACTTTGTCATTGTTGAAAGCAGCACGTGCTTCCGTGCGCGTCATGGCAATGGCATTTAACAAATGTGATTCAGTGTGAACGACACGCATCCCGCGACCGCCGCCGCCACCCGCGGCTTTGATGATAATGGGGTAACCAATTTCGCGTGCCATTTTGACGGTGGCTGCGGGATCTTCATTGCCAATCGGTTCGCTGGAACCCGGAACACAGGGAATCCCCAACGAGCGCATGGCTTGAATAGCAGCGACTTTATCACCCATTTGACGAATGCTGTCGGGTCGGGGACCAATAAAAATAAAACCACTTTTTTCAACCTGTTCAGCAAAATCAGCATTTTCTGCTAAAAATCCATAGCCCGGATGAATGGCAACGGAATCGGTGATTTCAGCGGCACTGATAATGGCTGGAATACTGAGATAACTCTCATTCGGCGCGGGCGGTCCGATGCAGACCGATTCATCCGCTAAGCGGACATGCATCAAATCCCGATCAGCCGTGGA
>CAZEEF010000067.1:0-9355 GCA_964511095.1 uncultured Coxiellaceae bacterium
TATATTAAATAACTCCCCCCCCCCCCGGCGCCCCCCCCCCCCCCCCCCCACGACGGGATGACGTGGAAAGTAAGATCAATTTTGAAATGTGTGTGCAGGGTAGACCACAAGGAGAGGTAAAAAGCAGGCAGCAATGAGATCATCCATTTAAAAGACTTTGAACAACGGCCTGATTGATCAGGGGTTGTGAAATAGCTGCGTAGTACTAGTGCCATTTCCATTAAATTTTGACAGGTTCTTGTCATTCCCGCGAAGGCGCACTAGCATCCGGTAAATCGGTTTTATAATTGCACACAAAAACGTATCAAATCAAAAAAATCCTGTCATCCCGCAAAAAAATTGCCCACTTATTTCCACAAGAATTTGGCCTATTAGCAATTTTTTGTGCGGGACCCGGTAGTGGCTGTGACAAAAATATTCAAACCATCGTGAAAATTTGAAATTTGTGTTTTAACAATTAAATATCGTGAAGTATTTGGTAGCAGCAATTTTTTTGTTAAAGCCGTTACCGGGTCCCGCACAAAAAATTGCATACACGCCAAATTCTTGTGGAAATAAGTGGGCAATTTTTTTGCGGGATGACAGGATTTTTTTGATTTGATACGTTTTTGTGTGCAATTATAAAACCGATTTACCGGATGCTAGTGCGCCTTCGCGGGGATGACGGTGAACCTGTCAGAATTAAATTGAAACGGTACTAGGCTTTAATAACAGACAACAATTTCGTTTTACCAAATTCTAAAATCACTGAATCCCGTGTCACCAAACTCATGCCTTCCGCACGAGCCGTGCCGACGATCAAACGATCAGCCGGATCGCCGTGAAAATTTTCGGGAAGATTGCAGCTTTCCACAGCAATATTCGGTGTAATGTGTGCAATTTGCAAGTGCAATTCACGAATGACTCTATTGATCCATTCCAAACAAGGCATTTCTAGAATAATACGTTTTTTTGCCACTAACATACTCATTTCCCAAAGCGAAATAGCCGCCAGATAAATAGTATGGGTTTCAATAGCCGAATCCATTATTTTTCGTGTGCTTTTTTTTATTTCATTACCATTGACATACCAGATTAATACATGTGTATCTAACAAAATTTCATTCATCGATCAGCATCCCAGTTTTCATCCATCGGTGCAATGATATCACCTTGAATGCTTACCGTGTTTTTTAAACAGCCAAAAGCGCTTTTTTTCGTCATATCAACAGGTACCAATTTTGCCACAGGCCGTCCATGTTTCGTAATCATGAAAGAAATATGCTTTTCATCTACTTCATCCATAATTTGTAAGCATTTCGCTTTAAAATCGCCCGCCTGGATCGTTTTCATTGAATTCACCTATGGTTATATTACTATGGTCATTATAGCATTATATTACCATAAGATAAAGGTCTATAGTCTATAACAGATTAAAATGCTTTCGACACACCGCCACATAGCGTTCATTGCCGCCAATTTGAATTTGCTCACCTATTTTAATCACTTTACCTTCCGCATCAATCCGCGCATTCATCGTCGCTTTTTTGCCGCAATGGCAAATGGTTTTAATTTCAATTAAATTATCGGCCCACGTTAATAAATATTGACTGCCCTCAAACGGTTCGCCTCGAAAATCACTGCGCAAACCATAGGCCAATACGGGCATATTTAATTGATCAGCGATTTGTGTAAGCTGCATCACTTGTTGTTTTGTTAAAAATTGCGCTTCATCGATTAAGACACATGTGAGCTTCGGATCATGATGAATTTGCTTTTGTGTGTATTCAAATAAATTGAATAACCGATCAAACGAAACGGCCTGTGAGCTGAGACCAATGCGCGATGAAATCGTATTCTCCCCAAACCGATTATCAATCGATGGCGTGAAAAGCAACGTGCTCATGCCTCTTTCCTGATAATTATAGGAGGATTGCAAAAGCACCGTACTTTTTCCGGCATTCATCGCAGAATAATAAAAATAAAGCTTGGCCATGCTTCTTTTTTCCTTGGGAAAAGTGAGTTAACTTTATGATTATACTACTATTTTTAACAATTTGTGTTACAGTTTTCGGGGTTTTATCGCTAAAAATAGCTTAACTACATGATTTTTAAGATATTTTTCTCAAATAAGGCCCCACGATCGACGTTGCTGTCGTGACGGCTTCAGCCAACGTGTTTTCGTTCATTTTTGCATCCGCAGGTTTTTCTTCTCTATAAAAACGCCACTTAAAACTCGCGATCCATTCGAGTGTTTCTTTGGGTTTAAAGGATGACGCAGGTTTTGGTTTGGGTTTGGCAAATAGAGAGCCTACGATGGAAGTTAAAGACGCTGTTTCTACTTTTCTGTCTTCTAAAAATTGCAAATATTGTGGGGCTTGTGACAAAATTTGTTTGAATTGCGGTGAACACTCCCGATCTGTTAATACGAGTTTTTTTCCATCTTGAACATAAGGTGCGATCGTATCTAACAACACTAAAAAAGCATCATCATAAGTATTATGTTCGCCGCCCATTCTACAGCACCAATCATAAAGCTCGAGCAATTCCGTTAACTTATCAAGAAATTGTTTGCGATATTGATTTCGACCCAATACGGGATCTCTTCCAAAATAAAATGCAGCGCCCAAGGCGAGATAATAAAAAAATCCGGCCGAATTCATGATCATGAATGCAGCCGTTCCAAGTCCTGAAACCAATGAGGCTGCATCGGATAATATCAAGTTCGATTCAACCGCATTAAACTCAATGATTTTATTTAAAATGAAATTGCTATGAAGAAATGGACTGTATGTATCGTTTTGATAATTAATACGTGTTAGCACGATCAACCTCCCTGTCGATTCGAATCATTAATTTTTTGCACCTTTATACAGCACGGGTTCAGCGGGTGTTTCGCCGCCAAAATAAAACGTGATACCTGCCGTTAACATCACATCATTTTTGCCACCCGATAGCGTATAAACATCTTTTGCTTCGGCGTTTAATGCAATGGATGGATCAATAAAAAATTGTGAACCAATACCCGCATTCACGTTAGCTTGATTGGTCGGATCATCTATTATATTAGCCGCTTTGAGACTGGTCACACCGATACCGGCTAAAACATACGGTTCAAAATGTCCATAATCATTGAATTTATACACACCATCCAATGTATAAATAAATCCATGCACACCTGAATCAGGACCATTGCCTTTGATGTTAGTATTCAGCACCGTTGCGCCGATTTTCATGCCCCATTTTTCACTGAATTCATAACCTAATTCGATAGTCGGTGTGGATGTATTATCAAAATCTCTTTTGTGAGCAAAGAAAATATAACCATCTGCTAATCGGAGGGAGACTGCACCTGGACGCGTTTCTGCAGATGCATAAGAATGGATTGATAAAGCGAACACACTCAAACATGCCAATGCTATTTTTTTATTTTTCATAGTGATTACTTCCTTATGGACAAAAAATTTGTCCCCATTCTATGACGCTTATCCGAACTACGCAACACATCTGATGGCTTTCAACCAGCCTTGATAATACGTTTCTCGTTCTGAAACAGACATCATGGGATCATACGTTGCATCCGATTGCCATAATGCAGAAATCGCATCGAGTGATTCAAAAACACCCGCATTGAGTCCCGCTAAATACGCAACGCCCAATGCACTGGTTTCAATACAGGTCGGACGCTCTACCGTGAGATTCAAACTATCCGCCAAAAATTGCAATAGCCAATGATTAGCCACCATACCACCATCCACACGCAATGCGCTGAGGTGCGTCACACCGTCTTTCATCATGGCATTCAATAAATCGCACGTTTGATAAGCAACAGCTTCCAGCGCAGCGCGTGCGATATGTGCAATACCACTGTTTCGTGTCAATCCTAAAATGGCACCGCGTGCATCAGGCTGCCAATAGGGTGCGCCTAATCCCGTAAAAGCTGGCACAAGATAAACACCGTCTGTATTCTTGACCGATTTGGCTAATTCTTCTGTTTCGGCTGCACTGTGAATGATTTTGAGTGTGTCGCGCAACCACTTAATCGTTGCGCCGGCACAAAAAATACTGCCTTCAAGACCGTAAGTCACTTTGTTATTCAAGCGATACGCAATCGTTGTTAATAATTTATTGTGAGATTGCAAAGCATGAGAGCCCGTATTTAATAACATAAAACAGCCCGTGCCATAAGTACTTTTGACCATCCCTTCCGAAAAACAGGCTTGGCCAATGGTCGCCGCTTGTTGATCCCCTGCCATGCCACGAATGGGAATGCTTTTACCAAATAAATTTTGAGTGGTATCACCAAAATGCGCACTGCTATCGCGTACTTGGGGTAACAGTATTTTTGGAATGGCCAGTGCATCAAGAATATCATCATCCCATGCTTGTGTATGAATATTAAATAACATCGTACGCGAAGCATTCGTCGCATCGGTGGCATGCACTTTTCCACCGGTTAAATGCCATAATAAAAAAGTATCGACTGTGCCAAACACCAATTCACCCTCCTCTGCTTTTTGGCGGGCACCCGACACATTGTCCAGTAACCACATTATCTTAGTCGCAGAAAAATAGGGATCCAGTAATAAACCGGTTTTTTCCTGCAGATTCGTCAATAAGGGATGATGAGATAATGTCTGGCATAATTCACTCGTTCGACGATCTTGCCAAACGATGGCGGGATAAATGGGTTTGCCTGATTTTTTATCCCAAATAAGCGTCGTTTCACGCTGATTGGAAATACCGATGGCTGCAATCGCTTCTGCAGACAAATGCATTTTTTTTAATGCTTCCTGACAGCAATAATAAGTGTTTCGCCAAATTTCGTCCGGATCCTGTTCGACCCAACCCGCGGCTGGATAAAATTGTTTTAAATCGATTTGGTGTTGACTGACCGGCTCTCCGCGAAATGAAAAAACAATCGCACGACTGCTTGTGGTGCCTTGATCGATAGCCAGTAAGTAATGCGTCATTTTGATCTCCTTATCCGACTGGCAATGGTATAATAAAAGTTCAAAAACCCCAAGAGAATCAGTCATGGAAAGTAAAGATCTATTTATTATTGGCGGTGGTATTAACGGTACCGCCATCGCAGCCGATGCGGCAGGACGTGGATTATCGGTTGTTTTGTGCGAAAAAGACGACATCGCTTCAGCCACTTCTTCTGCCAGTACGAAACTCATTCATGGTGGATTGCGCTATCTCGAATTATATGAATTTCATCTTGTTCGAAAAGCATTACAGGAGCGTGAAATTTTAATGCATAAAGCGCCCCATTTGATTACGCCATTACAGTTTATTTTGCCCTACGAAAAACATTTACGTCCCGCCTGGTTAATGCGTATTGGGTTATTTATCTATGATCATTTATCCCGAAAAAAAATGTTACCCAATTCAAAATGGGTTGATTTAAAAAAAACGATGTACGGTCAGGCGTTACAGGATTCATTTTTTAAGGGATTTTCTTATTATGATTGTTTTACAGATGACGCACGTTTAACGTTACTGAATGCATTAGCTGCAAAAGAAAAAGGAGCTGATATTGTAACGCGACACGAATTTATTTCAGCTCGACATGAAAATAATCGATGGATGATTCAATATAAAAATCAATCGACCCAAGAAATAGTCCATTGCACCGCTAAAATACTCATCAATGCAAGCGGCCCCTGGGTGAATGACACGCAACAAAAAATTAATTCACAAAAATCGATTGCGCTCGAACTCGTCAAAGGCAGTCATATTGTTGTACCCAAATTATTTGATGGCCATTTTGCTTATATTTTACAAAATAAAGATGAAAGAATTGTATTTGCCATTCCTTATCAAACTAAATTTACATTGATTGGCACAACGGATGTTGCTTTTTCAGAAAAAATAAATCAACACATTGCCATTGATTCAGAAGAAGAAAATTATTTATGTCACGTGATCAATCAATATTTCAAAAAATCAATTTCTCCGAAAGACATCATTTGGTCATACGCAGGCGTTCGCTGTTTGCAAGTGGATAATGAAAAACAGTTATCTGAAATATCGCGTGATTATAAAATTGAAATGGATCAAGATAACCAGCCTCCGCTTATCACAATCATCGGCGGTAAATTAACAACGCATCGAAACTTGGCGGAAGAAACCGTTAATTTGTTAAAATCGCATTTTCCGGATATGAAACCGGCATGGACAGCACTGTCACCGCTGCCAGGTGGCGACTTTCCCAATCAGGATTTTGAAAAATTTAAAGCGGAATTTAAAAATCGCTATGCATGGCTGCCAGATGAAATTAGCCATCGTTATACCAAAAATTATGGGACACGTGCAGAGTTAATCTTAGATAATGCAAAAAATATCAACGATCTTGGAGAAAATTTTACGAATGGATTATATGAAAAAGAATTGATTTATTTGCTTCAACAGGAATGGGCAAAAACAGTGGATGATATTTTATGGCGACGAACTAAATTGGGCTTAACCATCCATCAAGAGGCCAAAAACAAACTGTCTGACTGGTTAATAAAATTTTCGCACAAATCATAATAATTGTTTTTTAATTTTTTTAAGCATATAGTACCTCCGGTTTTAAAAAATATTTATAGGAGATAATATGCGTTTAAAGAAAATCGCTTTAATTGGATCTGCAGTGGCAGCATTAGGATTGCCTGTTTTAGCCAGCGCGGATTTAGTTACCGTTAACAATACAAATGAATTTTCCTCTGTTAGAATTCAACAAACCGGCATTTGTCCAACCAGAACGACTGCACCACACGGCAGCTTACCCACGGCTATTGGTACCGTCAGAACAATTTGTGGTAATCCACTGAAAAAAACAGGTGACTGCACGGCAACGGTATTTGCTTCAAGTGATTGTTCAGGTGCACCGGTTGCTACAGTGACAATTGATTTAGCCAATTTGAATATCAAAGCTATTAACAATCTTTCAGGAAGTTATGCAGTCAGCTCCCCTGCATTTTCAACCGTTCAAATCGATTATAGATAGAAAACAAAAAAGCCGTCTCAAGACGGCTTTTTTTAATCATAGCATTATGCAATATCCCATTTTGCCTGGAAACCAAAAACATCCGCACTGGCATTCACTGAACCATTCGTTGTTGTCGTTTGATCACCAAATGTTTGTGATAACTGATTGATGTTTGTATTCTTCACAAAGAAATGTGTCCAGCCCGCATCAAAACCCAATGTTTTAGTGGCCTGATAATGCGCACCCAACGCCACCGCAATACGATCACTGTCCGGCAATTGTAAATTGCGATAACGGTCATTTGAAGGTGTTTCATCATATCCCACCCCACCTTTGAACATCCATTGTTCACTGGCATGATAATTTGCACCGAGAGAATAATTCCAGCTATTGCGATAATGCTGCGGAATCACAACCAGAATGCTATTACTGCTGCCGGAGTTAGCAACACCGGCTACATTTTGTAAAGCCAGGTTATTAAACACGCTCCATTGCGTGTAAGCGACAGTACCCATGACATCCCATACCGGATTGATTGAATGAAATAAACTTAAAGCCGTTGTCGCAGGCAGCGTGGCATTTGTTTTAAGATTGAAAGATTCTTGTAATCCACCCGGTGTTTCAGCATCAATATTCGCAAGAGGTCCATTAAATTTACTCGTTCCATCTAAATGATGCGTCACTTTGGAATGATAACTTAAACCCACTCGAGTCGATTCATTAAATTGGAACAATGCGCCGAGATGATAGCCATAACCCCAACTATAGCCAACATTACTGGAAGGTGTATCCAAATTCATATCCATATTTAAAATGGGATTACCACCGACTAAATCAAATTCGCCTCGCGCACGTTCTATATCCGCACCAAAACCAATCGATAATTTATCGTTAAGCGCGATACCTAATGAGGGAGAAATATCAACTACTTCGAGAGACGTTAATGTAGCGGCATAACGCACAAAAGAACTATTACCATAATTGGTTTCCAAACCAAATGGGGAAACAATACTGAAACCGAATACCACGCTGTCATTTAAAGGCGCTGCATAATTTAAACTGGGAAGCACATTAAAATGACCGCCTTGAGCCGTCCCGGGAATGGGACCTGAGGCCCCCAAATCTTGAGTCGCAACATCCATGGTTCCTTTAAATTTAAAATCCGTCAAAACAGGATCCAAAGCAAAAACGACTTCCTGATTATGAATTCTAATTAATCCAGCTGGATTATAATAAGCCGTACTGGCATCAGGCGCTTCAGCGGCACGACCGGCATGATAATTACCGACACTGGCACCATCCTGTTCCCATAATTGAAACGCTGCAGCAGAGGCATGCGTTGAAAATCCAATCGTTCCGGCAGCGGACATTAAGACAAAAAGACGTTGGAAATGAAATCGCCTGGACATGAAATTCTCCTTCACTTTGTAGTTATCCTAATAATCAATGAAACAAGCAGAAAAATACTTTATCAAATCTGAGTTGAAGTATATGATCGCTTAAAAAAACGGTTCGATTAGAATACCGGATTTGCACAACAAAACAAGATTTTTATCCGCTGTTTTATTTAATACAATCACTGCATTTTCAGATAAATTTATAAACAAATGGAGACATTATGGCTTTAACTCCTTCAACCATGTTGCCGCTTGGGACACATGCACCGGACTTTAATTTACCGGATACACTGTCAGGCAAGATGATTTCCTTACAGCAAATAAAATCGCCTGTGGGTACAGTCATTTTATTTATTTGCAATCATTGTCCTTATGTTAAACACATACAAACCGAACTGGTGAATATAGCCAATCACTATCAGGCAAAAAAAATTCAATTCATTGCCATCAATTCAAATGATATTGAAAATTATCCCGCTGACAGTCCAGAAAATATGCGAAAAGAAGCCAATGCACACCACTATCCATTTCCTTACCTCTTTGATGAAACGCAAATGATAGCAACCGCCTATCAGGCAGCGTGTACGCCAGATGTTTATTTATTCGATCGCGATTTAAATTGTGTTTATCGTGGCCGATTTGATGATTCAACACCAGGAAATAATCTGCCTGTGACGGGAAAAGATTTATCGGCGGCATTGGATGCATTATTACAAAATAAACCTATCCATTCAGACCAAAAACCAAGCGTGGGTTGTAATATCAAATGGAAAAATAAATAATAAGACTGGAATGTAACGAGTACCTTTTCCATTTAATTCTGGCAGGTTCACTGTCATCCCCGCGAAGGCGGAGATCCATCCGGGATAGATTCCCGCCTTCGCGGGAATGACAAGAACTGAATGAAAACAGTACTAGAACCACTCACGTCGTCCCGCGGCTTGCCCGGCGTTGTTGCATAAATCACTTTTTATGCAACATCGTCATTGCGAGGAGCGTT
>CAZEEF010000068.1:0-9347 GCA_964511095.1 uncultured Coxiellaceae bacterium
TGCTTTTCTTGTATTGGACAGTGGGCAAAAATTTTGCGGGGTGACAGGTTTTTTTGATTTGATACGTTTTTGTGTGTAATTATGCTGCTGATTTACCGGATGCTAGTGCGCGTAGGCGGGAATCCATTCGGAATAGATTCCCGCCGGAGTTTACCCCCGCGAAGGCGGGGGCGGGAATGACAGACAACGGACTAATTTTGTTTCAATAAACTCACCAGTTTATCAAGACGTTCAACCAATATTTCCGCACAAAAAATAAAAGCATCGACCGAAATTCTATCGTTCTGATCAAGTGATGCAGTTTGATTAAGGGATTGTTTTAAGGGATGAATATTGATAATCGATACAGTCGTTGGCGTTTTGTTTTGTTCAATATCAGATGCTATCGTCTGTAATAGGTCGGTAATCTCTTGATGAAATGAATTTAACAATGATTGACATTGACGCATGATCATCAACGGAGCGCTTTTTTGATAAGCATGAAACATAAAAATAATGCTGCGAATAATTTCTTTTTCACACCATAATGATTGATGAAAAAAATCCATATTAAATAACTGACCGAATTTTTCTTTACGGGCTTCACCTGCCAATTTTCGTTGCATAATAAGCGATTTAACAATTTCTTCATCCAGATTTCCCAGGGGATTGGCATTATCGGCTGAAGGAGTACTCACAAATAAATTGATATAAAATAATCGAATTTTTTTGATAGTCGTTGCCTGATTGCGTTGTAAAAGCGTTTTTGCATGAATGGGAAAAATAAATTGGGAAACCAGTGCGGCAATTAAAATGCCTAATGAAATTTCGACAAAACGTTCAATGCCAGTTTGTACAGTGGGATTGGTACCGAATAAAATAATAATAACAGTCACAGCACCCAGTGTTCCAGATTCATTGTAACTTTTTGTGCTGGTTGCAATGAAACTAAAAAAGAAAGCCGCCATCAGCGCCGCGACGATATTAATCACAAAATTATTACCAAATAATTGTAAAATCAGAATGGCAAAGAGCGATCCTGTGAAGGTTCCTAAAAATCGCATGTAAGATTTTTGAATCACACTGCCAACATTGATTTGTGCGCACATCACAACAAGCGCCGTAATGATGATCCATTGCATGGCTTGAAAATGGATATAGTTCGCTATGAGGAATCCAAGACAACAGGCGAAAACTGTTTTAATGCTGTGAATCAGGCGATCGTTATGAGCCCATTCGTGGAGTGTCACCAAAATACTCATTCGTAGTCATCCCATTTTGATCTGTAAAAACAATCAGTTGAATTAATGATGCGGTTTTTTTCGCCCATTTGATCATTATTTATGTCACCTCTGTAGTATAATAGTAAGATTAGCAATAAAAAAATAGCAGTCTATTCATCGATGCTGGAGTGGTAATGTTTAAACGTATTATAGACGCTAGTAATTTTGATGATATCCTGACGGAAATCAAGCTGTCTGATGATACTGTTTTCGATTTTTCTGGAACAAAATTTTCAAAACTGGAGAGCGTCCATCTGTCTGACTTGTTTGTCACGCTCGGTTCTTTGCCGCAAACATTCCTGTTGAAATTAAATTTTTGTGAAATCGACGAACAGGATTTGGGTCATAAAAGTCAATTAAGCGAATTGACATTAGGTTTGAGTGTTACCAAGAATATGATCCAATTTGAATTTATTCGTTCGCTTTCACCCGATTGTCATCAAGTGGTGCTGGAAAAAATCGCAAAAAGTTTATTAAAAAATCACGCATTAAAAAGTATTGCAATTGATGGCTTTCGCGTAACACCGCCCGCTGTTTACGAAATATTGAAAAACCATCCAACGGTTGTTGAAATGATTATCGATGGATTACCGAAAGTATTGCGGGAACAGAAAATACCATCAGGCTCATCGAATGAGCCTGTTTTTAATGATATCCAGTCAAGCGTTTTGCTTAATCTAAAAAGAAATTCTTAACTTGAGCTGCGTAACATCCATGCCGTTTTTTGATGGATTTCGGTGCGAGTAATGAGTAAATCTAACGTGGCTTCATCATTTAATTTTTGTGCGACAGGCATCAGTGACTGAAGATGCGCAATCACGATTTCATGATCGGCTAATAATCTTTTCACCATGTCGGACGCAATCGGTGTTTTCGTTTCTTCTTGAATCGACGTCAGTTTTAAAAAATCCGAAAAAGATCCCGGTGCATGAGCGCCTAACGCACGGATACGTTCTGCAATTTCATCGACTGCTGCAGCCAATTCAATATATTCTTCTTCAAACATTTTATGCAATGAATGAAAAAGTGGCCCCGTGACATTCCAATGGAAATTTTGTGTTTTCAAATAAAGGGTATAGGTATCCGCCAATAATTTGGCTAATCCTTCCGTCATTTGAGTTGTATGATTTGTCATGATTGACTCCCGATAATGATTACCTAAAATGTATCTTATCACATTGTATAATGGGAGGGATGTCAGAAATAGTGATCGGAATAATAAGAAAAATTGATGAATTAACGATTCGTCATCTTCACTATGATATCCCATTCTTTGGCTGTCACAGGTGTAATGGAAAGACGATTACCCTTGCGAGCGACTTGCATATTTTTCAGAACAGAATGATTTTTTAATGCTTCCAGGGGAATCATTTGGTTGAATTTTTTGATTAATTTAACATCCGTCATATACCAGCGTGGGTGATCGGGTGTGGATGTGGGATCATAATGATCGGATTCAGGATCAAAAGCGGTGAAATCGGGATAACCGGCTTTCACAATTTCAATGATGCCGACAATGCCGGGGGGTGTGCAATTGGAATGGTAAAAGAAGGCTTGATCGCCGACTTTGATTTGATCGCGTAACATATTGCGTGCCTGGTAATTTCGGACACCATCCCAATGTTCGGTTTTATTGGGCTTACGCGCGAGGGCATCGATGCCAAAGGTTTCGGGTTCGGATTTGAATAGCCAGTGGTTCATGTTGTTATCCTAATGAATAATGCGAATTCAAGGTATCCACACAAAGTCCCCTATGCAACATCGTCATTGCGAGGAGCGTTTTGTGCGACGTGGCAATCCAGAATGCGGCCATTATTTTTGAAATTGGCTACACTGGATCGCCACGCCTCCTTCGGAGGCTCGCGATGACGAATGACGCAACAACGCCCTTTGAAAAAGCAGGGACTACTTGCTGGCATGACACAGGGTTAAAATTACCGTTTCATCGCATCAAAAAAATCTTCATTTGTTTTAGTCGCTTTCAAACGATCAATAATAAATTCAATCGCAGCCAATTCTTCCATCGGATGTAATAATTTACGCAGAATCCACATTTTTTGAATTTCATCGGTTTTCGTCAATAATTCTTCACGACGCGTGCCGGATTTATTAATATTAATGGCTGGATAAGTGCGACGTTCTGCAATCTTGCGATCCAGGTGAATTTCCATGTTACCCGTGCCTTTGAATTCTTCGTAAATGACATCATCCATTTTCGAACCGGTTTCAACCAAGGCTGTCGCAATAATGGTTAAGCTGCCGCCTTCTTCAATGTTACGCGCAGCACCAAAGAAGCGTTTAGGACGTTGCAGTGCATTGGCATCGACACCACCCGTTAACACTTTGCCGGATGCTGGAACGACCGTATTGTAGGCGCGCGCCAAGCGGGTAATGGAATCCAGCAGAATCACGACATCCCGTTTGTGTTCAACCAAACGTTTAGCCTTTTCAATGACCATTTCAGCCACTTGTACGTGACGGTTAGCGGGTTCATCAAAGGTGCTCGCGATGACTTCACCACGAACAGAACGTGTCATTTCGGTGACTTCTTCAGGACGTTCGTCAATCAGTAATACCATCAAATAACATTCCGGATGGTTTTGAGCGATGGAATGCGCAATATTTTGCAGCATCATGGTCTTTCCGGCTTTGGGTGGGGATACGATCAAGCCACGTTGACCTTTACCGATCGGTGCTGCCAGGTCAATAATGCGGGCAGTAATATCTTCTGTGCTGCCATTGCCGCATTCCATTCGGAGACGTTCATTGGCGAATAATGGCGTTAAATTTTCAAATAAAACTTTGTTTTTAGCATTTTCAGGCGCATCAAAATTAATGTGATCGACTTTGAGTAATGCAAAATAGCGTTCACCTTCTTTGGGCGGACGAATTTTTCCGGAAATCGTATCGCCGGTGCGCAGATTAAATCGGCGAATTTGGCTGGGTGATACGTAAATATCATCAGGGCCCGCGAGATAAGACCCTTCGGCAGAGCGTAAAAATCCAAAGCCATCCTGGAGAATTTCCAATACGCCGTCCCCATAAATGTCTTCGCCCCGTTTCGCGTGCGCTTTTAATATTGCAAAGATAATGTCTTGTTTGCGTGAACGTGCCATATTTTCCAGGCCATATTCTTCTGATAATTGAATAAGTTCTGCAGCACTTTTTTTCTTGAGTTCCGTTAAATTCATAATGATTTTTTGCCCATTTTGAAGTGGTTGTTGAATAGGATTGATGTGGATATCCATCGTTTATCATTCCAAAAATTGGAAGCGTGTTGTTTTGGGATTGTTGTGCGTTACGAAAAATACAATCGATAGGCTCTAAAACGAGGTTATCTTAGGACAAGAAAATAACATTAAATAAAACGAATAGCCAGACTTTTTTTAGGGCATGGTATCCCGTCTGCCATGCCCCTGCCGTTTTATAAATTGCTATCAATAAAAGCCATCAAGTCTGTTTTAGATAACAAACCGACTTGCGTTGCCTTGACCTGGCCGTTGATAAACATAATCAAAGTGGGGATACCCCGAACGCCAAATTTAGGCGGGGTGGCCGGATTATGATCAACATCCAGTTTGGCGACCTTGATTTTACCTTCATACTTTTGTGCCAATTCATCCAGCACAGGTGCGATTGCTTTACAGGGGCCGCACCATTGAGCCCAGAAATCGACAAGAACAGGAATTTTGGATTCAACGACTTCATTTTCGAACGAGTTATCGGTGATAGTGACAATGTGGTTGTTCATACTATATGGCCTTTTATGACGGTTAACGACTCTCAATGATTATAATAGACTCCTTGTCGATATCCCAAATAAAAAATACTTGCTTCTCACGGAAAACAACTCATAATGCACGGCTGCTGTGTATTTAATTATCTATTTAACAATCTTTTGGAGGGGGCCTTGATGGGAAAAGCCAAGAATGAATTACTTTCCACTGAAGTGAATCATTTGGATATCAAACAATTTGATTTTGTGAAACTCGTTGAAGCAATGAAAGGAACTGCGTTTCAGGCACGAAATATGTCGCGAGCCGCGGAAATTTATCATCAAATGCTAGGCGACAAAAACTGTGGTGTAATTTTATGTTTGGCGGGATCACTCATTAGTGCTGGATTGAAGAAAATCGTCCTCGACATGATTGAAAATAATATGGTGGATATGATCGTATCAACCGGTGCGAATATCGTGGATCAAGATTTTTTTGAAGGATTGGGTTTTAAACATTATCAGGGATCGCCTTTATTGGAAGATACCGAATTGCAGGCGCAGGCGATTGATCGTATTTACGATACGTTGATTGACGAAGATGAATTACGGATTTGTGATAACACCATTTGTGACATTGCCAATGCGATGCCTGCGGGGGCTTATTCATCGCGTGAATTTATTCAGGAAATGGGCCGTTATCTGGAAAAACACGGTAAAAATAAAGAATCGATTGTCTTGCGTGCCTATCAAAAAAACATCCCTATTTTTGTACCGGCATTCAGTGATTGCAGTGCCGGATTTGGTTTGGTGATGCATCAGGTCCAACATCCCAAAAAACATGTGTCGATTGATTCGGTGAAAGATTTTCGTGAATTAACGCAATTGAAAATTGCCGCGAAAGAAACCGGTTTGTTAATGGTGGGCGGCGGCGTGCCGAAAAATTTCGCGCAGGATGTGGTCGTTGCGGCGGAATTATTGGGCGCTGAAGTGCCATTGCATAAATATGCCGTGCAAATTACGGTCGCAGATGAGCGTGATGGCGGTTTGTCAGGTTCGACGTTGCGCGAAGCCTGTTCGTGGGGGAAAGTATCGGTGGTGCATGAACAGATGGTATTTTGTGAAGCGACAATCGCGTTACCGATGATCGTTGGATACGCCTACGGGAAAGGTGCCTGGCGTGAGCGAACGGCGCGGGAATACAGTCAGTTTTTTGTGAATGCAGAAGCCGTTGCATTGGCTGAATAAATTCGCGAGTCGTCATAAGCGCCATCGTCATTCCGTGAAAAGCATGTGCGGCATGACGAGTGGCTGCTTTCTGTCAAATGAATCTGAAAAAGGTATCTCACCATGAACAACTGGTCTATCCAACAAGCCCGCGATATCTATCACATTGCCCAATGGAGTGATGGTTTTTTTGATATCGGCGAACGCGGCACACTTCAGGCTTATCCAAACGCATCACGCGAACAAGGCAGTATTGATTTATATGATCTGGCAGAAACCATCAAACATTCAGGCACCTCTTTTCCCGTGCTGGTTCGATTTACGGATATATTAACCAAACGCATCCAAACGTTACACGAAGCATTTGCCACCGCGATTAAAGATCATGATTATCGGGGTGATTACATCAGTGCCTATCCCATTAAAGTCAATCAGCAACGTCGTGTTGTCGAATCTATTCTCGATAATGGAAAAGTCAATGTGGGTATCGAAACCGGCAGCAAACCGGAACTCCTGGCTGCACTGGCTGTTTCCTGCAAGCATCGTTCAGTGATTATTTGTAATGGTTACAAAGATCGCGAATTTATTCGTCTCGCACTCATTGGCCAGCGTCTGGGACATAAAGTTTTTATTATTCTCGAAAAAATGCATGAAGTGACGCTGGTGCTGGAAGAAAGTGAAAAATTGGGCATCGAGCCTGTGCTCGGCACGCGTGTCAGATTGTCTTCTATCAGCGAAGGAAAATGGCAGGATTCTGGCGGTGAAAAAGCCAAATTTGGTTTTTCTGCACCGCAGTTATTACAGATTGTTGAATTGTTACGTGCCAAAAAACGGCTGCATTGGCTGCGCGTTATTCACTCGCATTTGGGTTCACAAGTAGCCAATATTTCTGATATTCAACGCGGTATGCACGAAGCATCCCGTTATTATGCGGCACTCCGCGAATTGGGTGCACCCATTGACACGATCGATGTCGGCGGCGGATTGGGTGTGGATTATGAAGGTACGCGTTCACGCAGTTTTTTTTCAATGAATTACAGCGTGCAGGAATATGCTAACAATATTGTTTACACGCTCGCAGACATTTGTCAGCAACATGATTTACCGCATCCCAATATCGTGACGGAATCCGGCCGCGCGATTACAGCACATCATGCCATGTTGATAACGGATGTGATTTCAAGCGAACCGGCTTGCGAAGTCGCCGATTTACCTTCACCCGAAAAAGACGCTAAACCCATTATTCATGGTTTGTGGAATAGCCTGGTGAATTTGACGGAAAGTACCGCGCTTGAAATTTATCACGATGTTTGTTACTGGATGTCAGAAGTCAATACGATGTATATCCATGGGTTGATTGATTTGAAAGAACGTGCTTATGCGGAACAAGTTTATTTCGCAACGTGTTACAAATTGCGTGATGTATTGAAACCGGCTGCACGTGCACATCGTGATGTGTTGGATGAATTAAATGAAAAATTAGCCAATAAATTCGTTTGTAATTTTTCACTGTTTCAATCGCTGCCCGATGCATGGGCCATTAATCAGGTATTTCCCATTATGCCAATATCGGGACTGGATCAACGTCCCACACAACGCGGTATTTTACATGATATTACGTGTGATTCTGATGGCCGTTTGGATATGTACGTCAATAATTATGGATTGGAAACGACGTTACCTCTTCTGCCATATGATTCGAATAAACCGTATTTGCTGGGTATTTTTATGGTAGGCGCTTATCAGGAAATTTTAGGCGACTTGCATAATTTATTTGGCGATACGCATTCAGTGCATGTCGAATTAACGGCGGATGGAAGTTATATTTTATCGCATGCTCGCGAAGGCGATACGGTCGAATCTGTTTTGCGTTATGTCGATTTTGATATAGCCAATTTATTAAGTGCTTATAAAAAGAAATTGGAAGATGCTAATTTATCGGAAATGGAATCCAGTGCATTTTTAGAAGATTTAACCGTTGGATTGAATGGTTATACTTATTTTGAGGAATGATAAAATGACATTTAATCCGAATGACGCGGCTTTAGAAGATTCAGGTATTTTTGGATTGCCATATTCTGTCACCGAAGCAACATTGGTTTTGTTGCCAGTGCCTTGGGACGCGACGACTTCTTATGGCGGCGGCACGGCACACGGTCCACAAGCCATTTTTAATGCGAGTAAACAAGTCGATTTGTATGATTTGGAATTAGGAAATTTTTTTGAAGCCGGCATTGCGATGCAGGATGAATCGTCTTTGTTGCATGAATGGAATAGGGCTGCAAAAGACTGTACGATCCCATCAGTCAATGACTTCAGTGAAAAAGTGAATGATTATGTTTATCAATCCACAAAAAAATGGTTTGCCGAAGGAAAATCAGTCGGCTTGATTGGCGGCGATCACTCATCACCTTTCGGTGCGATTCAAGCGTTTCTTGAGCATCATCCTGAAATGAGTATTTTGCATTTTGATGCGCATGCTGATTTGCGTGAAGCGTACGAAGGTTATCAGCATTCTCACGCATCGATCATGCATAATGTGATGACGAAAACGCCGCTTAAAAAATTAGTGCAGGTGGGGATTCGCGATTTTTGCGAAGATGAATTTCATTTTATCAAAAATAATGCTGACCGTATTGTGACTTTTTTTGATGCGGATATCGTCGATAAAAAAATGGATGGAAAAACGTTTTCAGCGATAGGCGATGAAATCATCGGTCATTTATCAAATGAAGTGTATGTGTCATTTGACATTGACGGCCTGGATCCGCGTTTTTGTCCGCACACGGGCACACCGGTGCCGGGCGGTTTGGATTACAGTGAAGCGCTTTATTTATTAAAAAAAGTCGTGCGTTCCGGCAGAAAAATCATTGGATTTGATTTGTGTGAAGTGTCGCTCGGTGAACATCATGGAAACGATGTATTGGATACGGCGGCGGAATGGGATGCGAATGTGGGGGCGCGATTGCTTTATAAATTATGTGGCTACACGCTTTTGTCGACAGCCGCTCATTGTGTTCCACCTATTGCCAACGAAGCGGAAGATTATCCATTGGATGGCATGACTCACGGTGAATTTTGACTCACTGAATGTTTTGATGGTATTATTTTTGTTCTATAAACAGTTGTCAGGGAAGGATGCC
>CAZEEF010000069.1:0-9338 GCA_964511095.1 uncultured Coxiellaceae bacterium
AACAGTTTTTACATTTTTAGTCGCAAAAATCACGTAACTTGATGATTAATATAACATTTTTCGAATTAATCCCAGTGCATAATCACCTTGCCGCTTTGTCCGGATAACATTGTTTCAAACGCTTTTTGAAAATCATCAATCGGAAACTCATGCGTAATCACGGATGAAATAGCCAATCCACTTTGCAACATGCTAATCATCTTGTACCAAGTTTCAAACATTTCACGGCCATAAATCCCTTTGACCTGCAAACCCTTCATGATGATATTGTTCCAGTCAATCCGTGTTTCACGCGGCAAAAAGCCTAATAGCGCGACCTTTCCGGCATAATTCATGTGAATCAGCATATCGTCAAATGCATGTGGATTGCCGGACATTTCAAGTCCCACATCAAAGCCTTCACGCATCCCCAATGTATTCATGGCTTCTTTCAAGGTGGTTTTTTGTGCGTTCAGCGCAAGTGATGCTCCCATATTTTTGGCGAGATTTAAGCGATAGTCATTCACATCGGTAATCACGATATGGCGTGCGCCCACATGACGGGCCACTGCAACAGCCATGATACCGACAGGCCCCGCACCGGTAATTAAGACATCTTCACCCACGATCGGAAAAGAAAGTGCGGTATGCACAGCATTACCGAAGGGATCTAAAATAGCGGCTTCATTATCTGAAATAGAATCGGGAATAGGGTAAGCATTCACAGCGGGAATCACGACATATTCAGCAAAACAACCATTCCGTGTCACACCGACACTCACATTTTTACGGCAGACATGACGACGCCCAGCACGGCAATTTCTGCAAAATCCACAGGCAATATGTCCTTCGCCGGAGACACGATCGCCTTTTTTTAAGCCTTCCACATCCGATCCAATATCGACAATGTCACCCACAAATTCATGACCAATCGTGAGTGGAACAGGAATCGTTTGTTTCGCCCAGTCATCCCAATTGTAAATATGAATATCGGTTCCACAGATCGCCGTTTTTTTGATTTTGATTAACACATCATTATGACCCATCGTGGGTTCTGCGACATCGGTTAACCAGATACCTCGTTCAGCTTTCGTTTTGACTAATGCTTTCATGTGTCAGATCACTCCCAATTGATGACCGATTTTGGCAAAAGCGCTGATCGCCTTATCCAAATGTTCTTTTTTATGTGCCGCTGACATTTGTGTACGAATGCGTGCTTGACCAAGAGGCACAACCGGATACGAAAATCCAATCACATACACCTGTTCTTTCAGCAATGCATCTGCCATCGTTTTGGCTAATTGGGCATCACCTAACATCACAGGAATAATCGGATGTTCACCGGGTACTAATTTAAATCCCAGTGACTGCATGTGTTGGCGAAAATAGGCGCTATTTTCATGTAATTTGTGGATGAGATCGTGACTGGATTCCAATAAATCCAAAACGCTGACGGACGCGGCTGCAATCATGGGCGCGAGTGCATTGGAAAATAAATAAGGTCTTGATCGCTCGCGTAACCACGTAATGATTTCTTTCTTACCGCTGGTATAACCACCGGATGCGCCACCCAATGCTTTACCGAGCGTCCCCGTGATAATATCAATTCGATCCATGACATGGTGATATTCGTGTGTGCCGCGACCATTTTTTCCCATAAATCCGACAGCATGTGAATCATCGACCATGACCATGGCGTCATATTTTTCAGCCAAATCACAAATAGCCGGTAAATTCGCAATAATGCCATCCATCGAAAACACACCATCGGTTGCAATCAAGCGATAACGGCAATTGACCGTTTCTTTTAATTTTTGTTCGAGATCTTGCATGTCATTATTGTTGTAACGAAACCGTTCAGCTTTGCATAATCGAATACCATCGATGATACTGGCGTGATTGAGCGCATCGCTGATAATGGCATCTTCGGGTCCTAAAATCGTTTCAAACAAACCGCCATTGGCATCAAAACAGGAAGAGTAAAGAATCGTATCTTCCGTTCCTAAAAATTGACTTAAACGTTTTTCCAATACCTTGTGAGGCGATTGTGTTCCGCAAATAAATCGCACAGATGCCATGCCAAAACCATATTGATCGATTGCTTTTTTGGCGGATTCCATGAGAACGGGATGATTGGCGAGACCTAAATAATTATTGGCACAAAAATTTAAAACGTCAGAATGATTCGTTGTGATTTCTGCCTGTTGTTGCGAGGTAATGACGCGTTCGCCTTTATATAATCCGGCTAATTTTAAATTGTCAGTTTCGAGGGCGAGATAATTTAAAAAATCTTGTGACATGTTTTATGCATCCTTCCTGAAAAAAATGTGGAAGGATTATGAATCAGATCAATTCAATATGCCAGTTATGTTACAAACGACCGCGTTGAGGTTTAATGTCGCTGGCTGGTGTGTTTTTGCAGGAAAGGTAAAATGGATCGCGTAAAATGTCTGGATTGTATCGAGCGAGAATGTCTTCAAAAAATTTGGCAACATTCTTTTGATCGGTTGGGGAGATAATGATTCCCGATTTTTCGAGATCGTCAATAATGGGCGTAAAAAATGGATTCTTATATTTTTCAAGTGATTGAATCAGGTTTGCTTTTAAATCATTCGGTTGCTTAAAATCACCTGCCATATATTCACCATGACCTCGTTTTATCTTTTAAGAATACTGCATACTTTGGTACATAATCAATATAATATCTGACCATTGTTATGAAAATATTAAGAGGTTTAACCTTATGTCTCAGACAATTCCACCCCGACTTCGTTGGGCTTGTCGGCGCGGTATGCTGGAACTGGATGTTTTATTGGGAAATTTTCTGGAAGAAGCCTATCTGAACGCTTCTTTCAGCGATCAGGCAAACTTTGTCACATTACTGGATTGTAATGATCAGGAACTTTTTAGGTGGTTAACCGGCAAAGAATGCCCATCCGAACCGGATCTTATTGATATTGTAGGAAAAATTCGTCACCATGCCAAAATTCGAAAGCACGCTGCATTTTTCTAAGTATTTTACTTTTATCCAAGTGATTTTATTGATGGGCGCTTTAATCAGCACGGATGCGTTACCTTTTTCAGGGGTGATCAAATCGGCGCTTGTCGTCTGTCTGGTAGGCTATTTCCTCTGGAATTTATATTCACATCAAACATGGCAAGCGATCGGTCAGGATAAAGAGGGCTGGTATTTGCAGCGATCGGGTGAAAAAACCCACATCACATTATCCGGCGATAGCACCCTCACAGGATGGGTTTCTGTTTTGCGTTTTACGCGGCAGGAAAATCATTTCAAACAGTCCTGCCTTATTTTCCGGGATGCGCTACCTGCCGATGGCTATCGGCAGCTCTTTGTCAGGCTAAAATATTTTAATCGCGAAACCGACTAAAATACGTTAAGATTTCCGGCTTTAACGAGTGTCGGATACCGCATGCAGTCTATTCGCAATTTTTCAATTATAGCCCATATCGATCATGGTAAATCCACACTGGCGGATCGTTTGATTCAACTGTGCGGTGGTTTGAGTGAACGTGAAATGGCCGAGCAAGTGCTGGATTCGATGGATCTTGAGCGTGAGCGCGGCATTACGATTAAAGCACATAGTGTCACTTTAAATTACAAAGCAAAAAAGGGTGATACTTATCAGTTAAATTTTATTGATACACCGGGTCACGTGGATTTTTCTTATGAAGTTTCCCGTTCATTATCCGCTTGTGAAGGTGCTTTATTAGTCGTCGATGCGGGGCAGGGTGTTGAAGCACAGACATTGGCTGTTTGTTATACCGCGATAGAACAGGGACTCGAAGTCATTCCTGTTTTAAATAAAATAGATTTACCGCAAGCGGATCCCGAACGGGTGATCAAAGAAATTGAAGAAATCATTGGTATCGAAGCCCAGGATGCGTTGGGAGTCAGTGCCAAAATGGGTATTGGTATTGTTGAATTACTCGAAAAAATTATTACGGATATTCCAGCGCCGGAAGGTGACCCCACTGCACCATTACAGGCACTGATTATCGATTCTTGGTTTGATAGCTATCTCGGTGTTGTGTCATTGGTGCGTGTCAAAAACGGCCTATTGAAAGTCGGCGATAAAATGCAAGTGATGTCGACCGGCAGAAATCACGAAATCAGCGGCGTCGGTGTGTTTACACCCAAACGATCACCGACGACCCGTTTGAGTGCGGGCGAAGTGGGTTATGTGGTGGCGGGCATCAAAGATATTAATGGTGCACCGGTAGGCGATACGTTAACACATGCAAACAAACCGGCCCGTGAACCTTTACCGGGTTTCAAAAAAATTAAACCGCAAGTCTATGCAGGATTATTTCCAGTCAGTGCAGATGATTTTCCTGCTTTCCGAGAAGCGCTTGCCAAATTATGTTTGAATGATGCGGCTTTGTTTTTTGAGCCTGAATCATCGGAAGCATTAGGATTTGGTTTCCGTTGTGGATTTTTGGGTATGCTGCACATGGAAATTGTTCAGGAACGGTTAGAGCGCGAATACGGTATGAATTTGATTACCACGGCGCCTACGGTTGTGTATGAAGTATTGACGACGAAAGGCGAAACACTCTATATCGATAATCCGTCGAAATTACCGGTGGTGAATTATATTGAAGAAATTCGTGAACCAATTGCGATAGTGAATATTTTAGTCCCGCAAACGTATTTGGGCAGTGTGATTACGCTGTGTGTGGAACGTCGCGGTTTGCAAAAAAATATGCAATATTTGGGTAATCAAATTTCGTTAACGTATGAAATTCCCATGGCTGAAATTGTGCTGGATTTTTTTGATCGTTTAAAATCGACCAGTCGGGGATATGCATCACTCGATTACAGTTTTTCCTATTTTCAAGCGGCGGATCTGGTCAAATTGGATTTATTGATTAATGGCGATAAATTGGATGCTTTGTCATTGATTGTGCATCGCGATCAGGCACAATTCAAAGGAAGACAGTTGGCTGAAAAAATGCAGGAATTGATTCCGAGACAAATGTTTGATGTAGCGATTCAAGCGGCGATTGGTGCGCATATTATTTCGCGCAGTACGGTGAAGGCATTGCGTAAGAATGTATTGGCGAAATGTTATGGCGGGGATGTGTCGCGCAAACGAAAACTGTTGGAGAAACAGAAAGAAGGTAAAAAACGCATGAAGCAGGTTGGGAATGTGGAAATTCCGCAGGAAGCGTTTTTGGCGGTGTTAAAGGTGGACAAAAAATAAAGGAACATCAATGAATCTGAATTTCGAACTTATTTTATTTTATGCAACAGTGATCTGTGGCCTGATTTCTTTATCGGATATCCTTTTTTTCGCTCCCAAACGCCGAAAAAAGAATATCGGAAAATTACCTGTTATGATCGATTATGCTCGTTCATTTTTTCCCGTTTTATTGATTGTATTTTTACTGCGTTCATTTTTATATGAACCTTTTCGCATCCCATCCGGGTCATTGAAACCCACCTTGCTCATCGGCGATTTCATTCTCGTGAATAAATTTGATTACGGCATACGCTTACCCGTAGTTCATCAAAAAATCTATCCCGGAAAAGAGATCAAACACGGCGATATCATTGTATTCCGCTATCCGGCCAATCCATCGGTTGATTTTATCAAACGTGTCATTGGGTTGCCGGGCGATACCATCAGTTATGTGAATAAAGTCTTATATGTCAATGGCAAACAAATTCCGCAAACGTTTGAAAAAAATACGACAGATCACGATTCTGACGAATCCAGCTGGAATGTCGTGCAAAAACAGGAAGATTTGTTTGGTATCAAACACGCGATTTATCAAACGCCGGATAAATCTGACAGTGATTTGACAAATATTGTCGTGCCGCCTGGCATGTATTTTGCGATGGGGGATAATCGGGATGACAGTGCAGACAGTCGTTTCTGGGGATTTGTGCCTGATACCAATATTATAGGTAAAGCCAGTCTGATTTGGATGAGCTGGGATTCGGAAGCGGATTTTTTGCATAAAATCCGCTGGAATCGGATTGGAACGGTGATTCACTAATGAATGCGATGATGAATGATGAGCTCTGTCGAAAATTGGGATATCAATTTAAAGATTCTCATTTATTAAGAATAGCATTAACGCATCGCAGCAGTAGCGATGAAAACAATGAGCGCTTCGAATTTTTAGGTGATTCCATTGTGAATTTTGTGATGGCAGAAGTGTTATTTCATCAATTTCCACAAGCAAACGAAGGGGATTTGAGCCGCTGGCGTGCGACGCTAGTCAATCGCGAAACACTAGCCACGATTGGCAAACAATTTGAGTTGGGTCGTTATTTGCATTTGGGTTTGGGCGAATTAAAAAGCGGCGGACATGATCGTGCTTCTATCGTTTCTTGCGCCATGGAAGCGATCATTGGTGCCATTTATCTGGATAGTCATTTTGAGTCAGCGCGTGAGTGTATTTTACGGTGGTATCAACCCTTGTTACTTTCTTTAACGAGCGCTGCCAGTCACAAAGATCCCAAAACACAATTGCAGGAATATTTGCAAAGTCAGCATTTGCCATTACCGCTTTATGAAGTGGAATCGATTGAAGGCGAAGCGCATCAACAAGTGTTTGTTATATCCTGTCACGTGCAACATCAAAAAACACTGGGTAAAGGCACGAGTCGTCGTCGCGCAGAGCAAGCGGCGGCGGAAACTATGTTAGGAGTCATCAAAAAATGAGTCAAGTTTCAAAATGCGGTTATGTTGCCATTGTGGGTCGTCCGAATGTCGGCAAATCCACTTTGCTGAATGCATTAATCGGCAAAAAAATCAGTATTATTTCACCCAAACCGCAAACGACACGCAATCAGATTTTGGGTATTAAAACAATGGGTGACACTCAAATTGTTTATATTGATACACCCGGACTGCACGATGCAGAAAAACGTGTCATGAATCGCTATATGAATCGTCTGGCCAATGCAGTGATTTTAGATGCGGATGTGATTGTTTTTATTATTGAAGCAACCCGCTGGCTGGAAGATGATGAGCTGGTATTAAAAAAAGTCTCTGAAGCGGAAGCGCCTGTGATTTTGGTGATCAATAAAATTGATAAACTAAATGATAAAAAAGACATTTTACCCCTGATCCAACAGTACAAGGAAAAATTTGATTTCGCACATATCATTCCGATATCAGCCACGCGTCGGGAAAATCTGGATTCGCTGGAAGAAACATTGGCAGATATGATGCCTGACGGGCCCCATTTATTTCCGGATGAGCAAATCACTGACAAAAATGAACGTTTTCAGGTGGGTGAAATTATTCGCGAAAAAGTGATTCGTGGAACAGCACAGGAATTACCATACAGTACAACGGTGGTTGTGGAATCCATGAAAGAAGTGGATAAATTGCTTGAGATTAGTGCGATTATTTGGGTGGAACGAGAAAGTCAAAAACCGATTGTTATCGGTAAAAATGGCGAACGGTTAAAAAGTATTGGGACGGCTGCGCGGAAAGAAATTGTTACATTATTGGGAAGAAAGATTTTTCTGCGGCTTTGGGTCAAAGTGAAAAGCAATTGGACGGATGATGAAAGGGCATTGGGAAGCCTGGGGTTTGAATAGGCATGTAAATCACAATATTTGAAATAATGGCAATATAGTGTACAATTGTAATGACTATCACTAGAAAATCTCTGCGAGGGCTACTGGTATGATGGTCACACGTAATAAACCCGGTTTTCGGTCATTTTTTGGTTTTAGGAGCAATTCTCATCCTTCGTCACTGGACGATCAAGAATTGGATGACTTTAAAGAGCATATCTTATTTGTTGCAAGCCAGGGAGGCGGCGGTCATATAGCTGCCATTAATGCATTAATTACCCAATATGAAAAAGAGACGAGAAAAGAAGCGCATCTGCCTTATTTATTAAGCAAAGCAGAAGTTCGCACTGAATTGCAATTGCAATTGAGAGAACTCGGTGCGCGATTGAGTTATTACATAGAAATGGCAGAGGCAGCAGCCGCCGCTAAAAAAGAACGCGCTTCATTGACTGAAGAAGATAAAGACGTACCTCCGTCCGAATTGCCTCAGCAATGGAGTGATTATCTTCCTCAAATCGATTTTTCAACACTCAAAGAAAAAACACAGGTTAAAATAGGTGAGTTTCTTAAATGGACGAATCTGTTACCTCAAATACCTGAATTAAAAAAATTGCGGGCAAAGTCTGAAGAATTATTGCTTAACCTGGATAAGATCAAGTATCTGGATGCACTGCTTCACCCGCATGGTGTTGTGGGTGCAATGGATGCTGTTATCTGGAATTCGTTACAGGCTGCAGAAAAAACAGAACAATTAAAAAATTTGCTGGGTAGACAGGAAGACAGTGATAAAAAGAAATATCATGACGCAAAAGCATTTTTCTATAAGGAATTATGCGCTGCAAAAGAGGCGGGTAATCCTTACACCAAGCTCGTCAGTACGCAGGCAATGACCTTAAGTGCGATGTGTGACGCGGTCATTCAGTACAATAAAGAACATAAAGCGTCTGTTTATATCGAACAATACCTGACAGATTTGGCAACGCCAGGCGCTGTGCATTTCATGGGTTCATTGGGCAGATTGACAAAAGAACAACGAAAAGTGATGAGCTTGCATGCGGTGGGTCCTATCCATGATTTACTGCAACAGCCTGCGATTCATGTCAAAAAGAAAGGGGATTTCAAATCGGTTGAAGAACTTAAACCGGAAAAAAATCCCATGGTGCGAGAAGGTTTCATCAAACCGGCATTGGATACGTTAGATATACCGGATCATGCCGTTGTCGCGAGTATTATGTTAGGCAGTCAAGCGGGTATTGCAACGCTGGATTATACGGCGGATTTAATTGAGTGGGGGGCTAAATTACAGCAACCTTGCCATATTTATGTGTTGGCGGGTGATAAACAAGCTGATTATCACGCTAAAATAACTGAAAAATATCCACAATTGTCGCCGAATGTCGTGTTACATATTTTACCTAATCAGGATGATAAACAATTAGGCGCGATTAAAGCGCGCAGTAATCTGTTGATTCAGCGATCCGGTGGAATGACTGACTTTGAAACGATGGCTGTGATCAATATCACTTCAGAAATGAAAGAAAGTCCCTGCCGTCATAAAGCCGTTTTTGTCCATCATGCGGGTGAAACACCGGAAACGGGACCCACGTCCTGGATTAGTTGGGAAGATGCCAATCGTGATGCGATGCGTGAGGCGCTTGATAAAATGAATGTGTCTGTCATCAGCACAACAGTCAAGCGATTTAGTGATGATCTCTTTTATTCGAAAGAGGTGGCGGCTATTCTGTTTGAATTGCATAAACTCGAATATCGAGCGCCGGAGGCACCGCCATTCACGCCT
>CAZEEF010000070.1:0-495 GCA_964511095.1 uncultured Coxiellaceae bacterium
GGACCAAACCCTTCACTGCGGCTGCGTTCGTAGAGATCGTTTAAATCAACGGGATTTTTACAGCGATAACCGTAACGTACGCCATCAAAGCGCGCGAGGTTGGATGAACATTCTGCGGGAGCCACAATGTAATACGCAGGAATGGACAGCGCTGTATTGGGCAAACTGATTTCATGTAATGTCGCGCCCAATTTTTCGTAAGTCTTAATCGCTGTTTCAATTAATTGTGCTATTGCCGGATCGAGTCTTTCAGCAAAAAATTCTTTCGGTAATCCAATGCGTAATCCGTTTAATGAATCATTGAGTGTTTGGGTGTAATCGGGAACGGGTTGATCAACACTTGTTGAATCTTTTTCATCAAATCCTGCCATGACATTTAAGAGAAGTGCGGCGTCTTCCGCTGTCCGTGCCATCGGGCCGCCTTGATCTAAACTGGATGCAATCGCAATCATGCCGTAACGTGATACGCGCCCGTAGGTGGGTTTGAGTCCTGTA
>CAZEEF010000070.1:505-9324 GCA_964511095.1 uncultured Coxiellaceae bacterium
TAGAGCCGCCGGTGTCGGTTCCAGTGGCTGCGGGCGCTAAATACGCAGCAACTGCAGCAGCAGAACCGCCCGATGATCCGCCCGAAACGCGCGTGGTATCCCACGGATTTTTCACAGGGCCGTAATAACTATTTTCATTGGATGAGCCCATGGCAAATTCATCCATATTGGTTTTACCCAATAAAACCGTGCCGGCTTCTTTCAATTTTTGTACGACAGTCGCATCGTATGGCGAGATAAAATTATCCAGCATTTTGGAGCCGCAGCTGGTTTTGATTCCCCGGGTGCAGAAAATGTCTTTTTGTGCGATGGGAATGCCGGTTAAAGGACCTGCTTTGCCGGCAGCGAGCCATTCATCTGCCCGCTTTGCCTCTTTCAGGGCTTCTTCCGCGGTGACGGTGATGAAACTATTGAGTTGTCCGTCAAATTGTTTAATTCGATCCAGAAAGTGTTGTGTCAATTCCACACTCGATATTTTTTTAGCGGCGAGATCGCGCGATAATTCAGCAATCGTTTTGTTGTGCATATTATTCCTCATCAATGACTTTAGGTACCAGATACAAACCGGCTTCGACACGCGGTGCGATGGATTGGAAAATAGCGCGCTGGTCTGTCTCGCTGACATGATCCGAGCGTAAACGTTGTGTCAAATCCAGGGAATGCGCAATGGCATCGATGTGACTCGTATCCGCCTGGTTCATTTGTTCAATAAAATTGAGAATACGGGAAAGTTGACTGGTATAAAGATCGGTATCGGCTTCAGACAAATTCAGTCTGGCTAAATGCGCAATTTTTTTAATATCTCCGGAGGTCAATGACATGGCGTTAGGCTCCATTTAAAAGTACAGAAGTATATGCCGGAGAGGGATGCACTGCCAGTTTAGTTTGAAGCTAAATTTTATGTTTTGAATAATCAGTAGGTTATAGGGTTAATTTTTTATCATTTTTATGGGCTAAAATGGTCTATAATTATTCTATATATTCAATAAGGTGGAATTTTTATGCCTACTCATCGAGAACGTATAATAGAAAAACGTATACGTATAATAGAAACGGAATATAAAAGAGCACTGGATGTCCTTAAAGAAGTGCAAGATCTGATATTAGCAAAACACTTGCAAGAGGAGTTCTGGATTAAAAAGGAAGTCAAAAATGCTTCTGATCAGCTTAAACAATTAAAGCGGGAAGCGATATCCATGGCTAAGCAGGATAATCTCAACTATCTGGTAGACTTGCAGAAAGCACGGAGAGCGCCGGCTGCAAAATTGATTCAGCTTGCCTATGAACACGGGAAAACGATTATTGCACAAGGAAAGTATCGAGCTCAGATTCATCTTCAAGCTATCCTGGGAGAAAAAAATTATGAGGGATCGGAGCAATGGAATAAAGTGGTTGAGGATGTCAATCAAGCGAGAGACAGGCTGAAAGAATTGGGAGGAGCTACTCAGAAGCTGATTAATGAGGATCAGCCATTTAATGAAAAATTTGAAGAATTATATGGTTTTATAGACATACAGAAACAGGCAGCTAAAGACAGATTGCAGTCGTTGGAACAATCTTTCCAACCTCTAGAATCCAAGCAAAAAGATTCTCACATGCCTCACAGACAGGCGCCAGATAAAAATCCGGACAATACGGCAGAACATAAAAATCCACCACCAGTGGAGAGTCATGACGCGTTACTGGAGAAAGCAGAGAAATGCCTGACAAAATTAGGTGGTTTAAATGCAGGATCCAGATTATTGAATAATACAGTCGATACTGTGATCTATGAAACGGAACGAAAATTGGCAGTGATTAAATCAGCGGGTGTGGGGGAAGCCCATAAAAATGATTTAGAGCGCATGATTATTGAACTTGAAGCTTATATCGTTGCCACGAATATAAAAGTTATTGCCCAGGAATTAGCCGGGTATTATGCAGATGATCCTGTTAAGAAAAAGGCCTATTTAGGTATCGTTGAAGAGATGCGAGAAGAACGAAGAGTGATAAAAGTCAAAGCGCATTTGGAGAATGGCATGGCACAGATTAAAGATGCCACTCGCTTGATGGATAGCCGTTTTAAAGTACTTGAGAATGAAAGAGATGATATAGCCAACGAGAAATATAAATTGCAAGCATTGTCGAATGTACTGTCTCAAGGGTATAAAAATTTGGCTAACTTGTTTGAAGATGAGGTTAAGAAAAAATATGAAAATCGTGCCCAAAAAATACAAGATGACTGGGGCCCGTTCCTGGCCAAATCGCTGACTCGTCGTGCTATTGAGGCTCACATGGGTTCATTGACGCAGGATTTGTCATCTTTCAATTTACGCATGAGGGCAGTCGTGGAGCTTAAAGATACCGAAAAAAGTCTTTGTGATAGATTGACTCCTCAGGAAGCTCAAACAATTCAAGGAGAGGTGAAGGCTTTTTTAAATAAAGATCCTTCGGTTGCAGAGATGAGTACTTACAAAAATACGCTTGTGGCGAAGTTGGAGCAAGCGAGGGTCGTGGTACCGGTAGATCGGACTTTAACACATTCTGGGGCAAATCTTTTTCCGGGTTCTGCTCAAAGTTCACCTACCAGGCAAGAGCCAGAAGGAGAACCGGCTGCAACAATTCACGTGGTTCCTCCAGGGAATAATTCACCTAAGTAACTGCCAAAAATTCCTCATTCAACGTATATAAAGATGGTCAGTTGATTTGTTATCTATTAGAATTTAAGTATCAATAACAGGATTAAAGGACAACTGACAGCCATGCTAAAAAAACTTCGCGGTTATTTCTCGAATGATTTATCCATCGATTTAGGGACAGCGAATACGCTGATTTATGTTCGCGGGAAGGGTATTGTCTTGAACGAACCTTCCGTGGTGGCGATTCGCCAGGCGCCAGGCAGCAGTAATGGCCAAAAACATGTCGCAGCGGTTGGCAGTGAGGCGAAGCTGATGTTAGGGCGTACACCGGGCAATATTACAGCCATTCGTCCAATGAAGGATGGTGTTATCGCGGATTTCTATGTGACTGAAAAAATGCTTCAGCATTTCATTCACAAAGTGCATGAAAATCGTTTCCTGCGTCCAAGCCCGCGTGTTTTAGTCTGTGTGCCTTGTGGTTCAACGCAAGTTGAAAGACGTGCGATTCGTGAATCCGCCATCAGTGCCGGTGCGCGAGAAGTTTTCTTATTGGAAGAACCGATGGCCGCTGCGATGGGTGCGGGTATGCCGGTGGATGAACCACGTGGCTCCATGGTGGTTGATATCGGTGGCGGTACCACGGAAGTCGCGATTATTTCTTTAAGCGGTATTGTGTA
The DNA here is from genome assembly GCA_964511095.1 of uncultured Coxiellaceae bacterium. Taxonomy (GTDB): domain Bacteria; phylum Pseudomonadota; class Gammaproteobacteria; order DSM-16500; family DSM-16500; genus DATIJJ01. The sequence goes on from CAZEEF010000070.1 coordinate 3,801, forward strand.
TTCGGCTTCTGTGCGTATTGGGGGTGATCGATTTGATGAATCGATTGTCAGTTATGTACGACGTAATTATGGTATTTTGATTGGTGAATCCACGGCAGAACGCATTAAACATGAAATTGGTGCGGCTTATCCCGCCAATGAAATTCGTGAAATGGAAGTGCGTGGCCGTAATCTGGCAGAAGGTATTCCTCGTAGTTTTACATTAAACAGCAATGAAATTCTTGAAGCGTTACAAGAACCGTTATCGGGTATTCTGGGAGCAGTCCGCGCAGCGCTTGAACAAGCCCCACCGGAATTGGCGGCTGATATTGCTGAACGTGGCATGGTATTAACAGGTGGCGGCGCATTGTTGCGTAATATCGATCGGTTATTTATGGAAGAAACTGGCTTGCCCGTGATTATCGCAGATGAACCTTTAACCTGTGTAGCGCGTGGCGGCGGGAAAGCCTTAGAAATGGTGGATACGATTGGAATGGATTTTCTTTCCAGAGAATAGTTTTATCTTTGTTATGACAAAAAACAGAGGACAGAGCTATTAGACTGTTTGCGAGAGAATCACAACCGGGATTACGCATGCTGGTGTTATCCGTGCTTGCCATTGCCTTAATGGTTTTTGACAAACGTGCGGATACCTTTGCACAAATTCGCGCGGCACTTTCCATGCCGCTTGCCCCACTGCAAAGCATGGTGAATTGGCCGGTGCAGTGGATCAATCAGTTAGAAGTCGCGTTCAGTTCTCACGATCAATTAGTGAAAGAAAATCTGGATCTCAAAGCCGAACAGTTATTGTTGAAAGCGCAAATGCAACGCTGGATGGCAATCGAAACAGAAAATACGCAGTTAAAAGCACTATTGCGATCTTCGACAGAGGTGCAGGGTAAAGTCCTGGTAGCACGTTTGTTGTCGATTGCGACAGATCCTTTTGTGAATCAGGTGACGATCGATAAAAGCAGCCGCGATAATTTATTTGTGGGGCAACCGGTGCTCGATGCCAATGGCGTCATGGGACAAGTGATTCATGTAGGACCTTTATTCAGTAAAGTCTTGTTGATTAATGATCCACACAGCGGTGTTCCCGTACAGGTGACGCGTAATGGCGTGCGTGCCATAGCGGTGGGAGATGCTTATACGGGCAAGTTACGGTTGGCGAATGTGCCGCAGACGACTGATATACGGGTGGGTGATGTTTTGATTACCTCAGGATTGGGTGAGCGTTATCCGGAAGGTTATCCGGTGGGGCAAGTGACATCCGTGATTAAAGATCCCGGATTGCAGTTTATGAGTATTGCAGTTGAACCGAGTGCGAGATTGGATCGGAGTCGGGAAGTTTTATTGGTGTGGCCGAATAAAATAGTGCAGTACGTGGCGCCGGTGCAAAAAAAGAAATGATTAAAATGTGAAAAGAGATCAGGAGTGACCCATGGATAGTTCCAGAAGCCAGTCACACAATTGGTTAGTCGCCCCAGCGACTTTTTTAGCCGCTTTCATCCTGACATTGTTACCCATGCCCGACTGGACTGTCTGGTTGCGGCCAGAATGGATTTTAATGGTATTGATTTACTGGATTATGGTCACACCGCATCGCGTGAATGTGGGTATTGCCTGGATCATGGGTATTTTTCTGGATGTTTTGAATGGCACTTTATTAGGTGAACATGCCCTGGCGATGACAATGGCAGCCTATGTCGTAGCCAGAATGCACAGCCGCATGCGCATGTTTTCATTATTGCAGCAAGGTCTTTGTGTTTTATTTATCACTTTTATCTATCAATTTGTACTGTACTGCATTCAGGGATTTTTGGGTCAACTGCCGTCTAATTGGCTATTTTGGTCTTCACCGGTGACGAGCATGTTACTCTGGCCCTGGTTGTTCAGTATCATAAAAAGTTGTCGACGTCGTTATCGTGTTGTTTAAGGTCTCTTTCATCCATGGCTGAAGAAATATTAATAAATGTCACACCACGAGAAGTACGCGTCGCGTTACTGGAAAACGGCGTGGTGCAGGAAATACATATTGAAAGAAGATTGCATCAAGGCTTATTGGGGAATATTTATAAAGGCAAAATCAATCGTTTATTACCCGGTATTCAAGCCGCTTTTGTGGATATTGGTTTGGAACGTTCCGCCTTTTTGCATATCAGTGATTTGAGTGAGTATGAAAATCTGATCAATCAACCCACTCAGGAACCGCTCGATATCCGTGATATTTTACAGTTAGGGCAGGAATTACTGGTTCAAGTTTATAAAGATCCACTCGGTTCAAAAGGAGCTCGTCTCACCACACTGTATACTATTCCTTCCCGTTATCTGGTTTTGACACCCGGCATCCCCCAAATTTCTGTTTCGCAAAAAATTACCGATGAAGTGGAACGTCAACGATTGATCAGTTTAATCACGCCTGGCGAACAGGGTGGTTATATTTTTCGTACGGCTGCGGAAGGCACAACAAAAGAAGAGCTTGCCACCGATAAAGAATTCTTAAATACCTTATGGCGGGAAGTATCGAACCGTGCCCGAAAATCCAAAGCCGGTGAAATGATTTACGCAGAAATTCCTATCGTCCTTCGCGTACTACGGGATTTGGCGGGTTATCACATTGAAAGAATCCGTGTCGATAATGAAACAGCCATGAAGGAAATGAAAGACTTTGCATTGCGTTATGTGCCGACATTGACGGAAAGAATAGAACATTATGCCGACGATCGACCCATTTTTGATATTTATTCGGTAGAAGATGAATTACAAAAAGCGTTGCTGCGTAAAGTCTATTTAAAATCCGGCGGACACATTGTTTTTGATCAAACAGAAGCCATGACAACCATTGATGTGAATACGGGTTCTTACATCGGTCATGCGAATCTGGAGCAAACGATTTTCAAAACCAATCTGGAAGCCGTCGAAATGATTGCACGTCAAGTGAGGCTCAGAAATTTAGGCGGGATTATCATTATCGATTTTATTGACATGGTGGATCCCATGCATAAAACGCACTTGATTCAAGCACTCAAAACCGCATTGGCGAAAGACAGTGTGCGTACGGAAGTGAGTGAGTTAACCAGTTTAGGGTTAGTGCAGATGACGCGTAAACGGACGCGGGAAAGTCTGGAACATATTCTGTGTGTGTCTTGTCCATTGTGTCAACGTCGGGGTTCCATCAAATCCTATGCGACGGTATGTTATGAAATATTTCGGGAATTAAAACGCATTGCAGAAAATTATCCCTGGGCAGATTTTTTAGTGATAGCCTCAGAGGGTACGGTGAATTTTTTGTTGGATGAAGAATCGATTATGCTCGCGGATTTGGAAGCGCAATTAGGTAAACCCATTAAATTGCGGGTAGAATCTTCTTATACCCAAGAACAATTTGATATTTTATTGTTGTCTGAGTAACTGGGAACGTACAAATGACACATTTTTGGCGAAAAATAGTAGTCAGACTAGGTTATTTTATAGCAGGATTACTGATTCTGGCTGCCTTGGTCGTCAGTTTGACACAGTTACTCACACCCATTCTCAATGCGCATCGCGCCAGTTTTGAAAATTTAGCCACGCGGATACTCAATCGTCCGGTTAACATTGGCGAAGTCGAAATTTTATGGGATATCTATGAACCTGAGCTGGTCTTTCACGATGTGCTTGTGTTGGATCCACAAACCAATCAATCAAACATTAAAATTCCTTTAATCCGAGTCAATATTGCCATTTTAAATAGTTTATTCAGTCGATCGTTTATATTGGATAGTTTAAAAGTCACGGGTGTGCATTTGACTGTACATGAACCGAAACCGGGTGAAGTGAGTATTGAAGGTTTTAATCAATTTTCCGTGACGGATAATTTGACGGGACACTCGCTCAATCCGAATGCCATTTTAGTCTGGATTTTTTCACAGCCCAAACTGGTTTTACAAAAATTTACGATTCATTATGTATCGTATGAAGGCGTGGAAAAAGAGGTGGCGTTAAAATGGCTTGCCTTGACGAATACATCAAATGATCATCGGTTGACAGGTAACGCCATCTTAAATCAGAAATCACCGACAGCCATCACCATTCGTTTTAACTGGCAGGGTAATGTCACTGATCTTCCACACGTGTCGGCTAATTTATATCTTGATCTTGACAATATTTCATTATCGCAATGGTTCGATAAACAAACTTGGCATGGCATTCATTTCCAGAAAGGCATGGGCAGCACTCAAATTTGGGCAGAATGGAATCATAACGCCTGGCAAAAAATGCGGGCCGATCTGGAGTTTTATGACACAGCGATTGTGTTGAATAATGTGTTTGATAATCCCCTGACGTTTGATCACGTGACAGGATCACTCACGGGTCAAAAAGATGCAACAGAGACATGGTTGTTAACAACGAACAATCTTCAGGTTGTCAATTCTGATTTGAATGCACGGGCGAAAATATCGATGACTCTTCCAGTGAATGATTCGCCGAGTATTCTTCTTTCCGGTCAGTTTACAGTGTCCCGCGCGAAAAAAATCAGTGATTATTTACCCTTAAAACTATTTGCACCCGCGTTGGTCACTTGGCTGCGGCATGCATTTTTAGACGGACAGGTTGAATCGGGATATGCGATTTTACAGGGAAAACTCAGTGATTTTCCATTTACACAGGGGACAGGTCGATTTGAGATTGGGGGTGATGTCAAAAATGTGGAATTAAATTATGCGCCGCATTGGCCGTTGATCGAAAATATCGAAGGAAAAATACTTTTTTCGGGTCAGTCGATGACAGCCAATATCGTTTCTGCTGAAATTGAAAATGTACCGATACACACTATTCGTGCGGATATTCCTGATTTGGGGACGGATCCTGTTTTAACGGCGAAAAGTTCAGTGCAGACGGATTTGGCAAATGGATTAGCTTTTATTCAGGCGAGTCCGTTGAAGACAACGATCGGAAAAAATCTGTCGGCATTTCAGTTACAGGGACCGATGCAATTACAATTGAATTTAGCGGTTCCTCTCAATCATCCGGGTGATACCACCGTCACGGGTGATACTCTTTTTTCAAATGCATCGCTCGATTTACCTGACTGGAATTTAGCTATCCATTCATTCAATGGCGCTTTTCATTTTACAGAAAACAGTGTGACAGCTTCCAATATGACAGGACAATTATTTGGGCATCCTGTGTCATTGGATCTTCTGACAGAGGCAGCCAAAGATAAAACAAGTTATGTCACAGCATCCGTGCAAGGTGTCATCAGTACGACCGATTTAAAATCCTGGTTAGGCTTGCCAGTTGAAGACATCCTGCAAGGGACGACCGCCTATCAAACAAAACTGATTTTACCGTCTGGAGTACATCCGGAAGAACCCATACAAGTGACTGTGCAGTCGGATTTAAAAGGTATAGCCGTTCAGTTACCCGGACAATATGGCAAGCCGGCAGAGAAGGCTGTCGATTTTCAATTGAATTTATTGGCCAAAGACAAGCAACCGTTGAAAGCGAAAGTGATGTATAACAAATTATTTTCGCTCGCGATGCTTTTGCAAAAAGGGAAAGA
>CAZEEF010000071.1:0-9247 GCA_964511095.1 uncultured Coxiellaceae bacterium
TGAGAAAAAACACCCTGTTTTGTGATAAATGATTTTTTGACATCCATTCCAACGAGTTCGGATTCAGCCATATTATCCACTCCGGAATACAATATCCATACTTTCATAGTATGCGAAATTTTAGCGAAAAACCAGTTAATTACATTGAAACTAATGGGAAAATCCTGAAATCAACCCCTTCAGAAAAAAGATATCCAAAAATGATAGAATAAAAAATAATGGGGGGAGTTTATGAAAGCTATTACAGCCGATAAGCTTGTCTCAACCGGGCGGATTCTTATTTTTTCAGTACTTATTTTGCTGCCGTTGAATGCCAGCGCAGAATACTACCTGGTCTATGGCGGATCGCCTGTCGTTTGTGATGCCTGTCAGAGCCCGCGTCCCTACTATCGGTACTATCGACCCACCTGTAAAGTCCATAAAGTCAGAGCACACACCCATCGAAAATATTACTATAGAAGGGTTTATCACAGACGCAGTCATTATACGATGACAGTCTATTATCCCGCACCCTGTGGCGGCTGTCACAGCTGTTCTTGCGGCGGATTCATGGAACCCACTTACTATCAGGCTCCAGCACCTTATGGCGTCTATTATGCCTATCCAGAGGATAGATTAGTTGGAAACCGCTACGAAGATTATTATGATCCCAGTTTGGATACAGGCACCGCGGATAACGATATTGAATAACATAAGGAGTTTGTTTATGAAATTACAGCATGCAGCATTACTGGTTTGTATTTCGATGGGATCATTGTCAGGTTGTGCTTATATGGAAGGAAGAAAAGACCAAACAACTACCCCCAATCCAAAAGTCGTATCAAGTCATGGTCATGTGATTCAAACCCAACAAGGACCGAAACAGTTTGTCTCACAACCTAATCCGTCTCAAACTGCCTCTAAAATGATCGCGCCTATCGTACAATAGATTTGTGATTGTTCAAAAAATGATTTACGATAGAGTTCATTAACACCATATCGGGTGAGACTCTATCGTATGTTGTTGAAATATTTAAAATATTTATCTTTGATCCTGTTTGGTTTGAGTGTCATGGAGCGGACAGTGGCTGAAACTGCTCTTTTTCCTCGTGGAGCATCCCAAGTCACTATTCCTACGGCACCGGGCGTACGAACTGATTTATTGAAAAATATCGCTCCCCTCATCCAACAATCCATTGCGAAAGGTCACTATCCGGGCGCGATCGTTTTAGCCTTTCATCGCGGTCATCTGATTTATCGCGGCGTATTTGGCAGCCGTCGCATTTTACCTAATCCCGCACCGATGCGTTTTAATACCATTTTCGATATGGCCTCCTTAACAAAAGTCGTCGCAACCACACCCGCTGTGATGCAATTGGTTGAGCAGGGAAAATTAGAATTAGATGCCCCTGTTGAAAAATACTGGCCGGCCTTTGCAGCACAGCATAAAAACACGGTCACCGTACGCGAATTATTGACACATACCTCGGGATTACCCGCTGATATTTCATCGCCTGCGCATGGCGAAGCCGATATTTTACAGCAAATCACGCAATTAAAATTAAATCATCCTGCCGGCACCCATTATCTGTATAGTGATATCAATTTCATTGTGCTGGCTTATTTAGTCGAACGTATTTCGCATCAATCTTTTGCGACGTATACAAAAAAACATATTTTTAAATTGCTCGGCATGACAGACACTTCTTTTTTACCGCGAGAAAAATTACGTGATCGCATTGCGCCGACTGAAATTATTCATCATCAATTACGCTGGGGAGTTGTGCAAGATCCCATGGCTTATGCCATGGGCGGCGTCTCCGGTAATGCGGGATTATTTTCGACGGCAAAAGATTTAGGGGCTTACGCACAATGTGTCTTAAATCATGGGCGAACCTCATCCGGCTATTTATTAGGTCCTTTAACCGTCTTGAAAATGACAACGCCACAAACATCGCCCGCATTAAATGGGATGCGTGGGTTGGGTTGGGATATGGATTCTGCTTATTCCAATCGCGGCGTTCTTTTTCCAGTACAATCGTTTGGGCACACCGGTTTTACAGGCACATCGCTTTGGATTGATCCAGTGACACAAACCTGGATTGTTATATTAACGAGTCGCACACATGCGATGATTGCTCATAATGATCAAATTGCAGATGATAGACGGACCATTGCAACGATTATTGCAGCCAGTATTATCGATACACCCATACACAATCAAACGAATACGGGACACGCTGAATTAGCCCGCGCTTATCCGGATGCATCAGCGCAAATCATGGCAGGAAATCACGGATGGTAAAAAAGAATTTTATTTTTTTATTTTTATTAGTATTTTTTTCTCAGACACTGTTTGCGCTGACAATTCAACCGGGTGCTGAACAACTCGATCAGTATTTGCCGTTACTGAAAAATAAACGCGTTGCTGTTTTTGCCAATCATTCTTCTTTAATTGGTCACCAATCATTAGTCGATGTCCTTCTCAAAAAAAATATTCATGTCGTAAAAATATTTGCGCCAGAACATGGATTTCGCGGCGAAATGGATAAACGCGTCAGTGACAGTATCGATAGTCAAACCGGTTTGCCGATTATTTCTTTATACGGAAAAAAATTAACACCGACGGCGGATGATTTACGGGATGTTGATGTGATTGTATTTGATATTCAAGATGTCGGTGTGCGATTTTATACGTATATTTCTTCGCTTGAAAAAGTGATGGAAGCCGCGATTAACCATGATAAACCCTTAATTATTTTGGATCGTCCCAATCCCAATGGTTTTTATGTGGATGGGCCAGTACTCAATCCTCGCTATCGTTCCTTCACGGGCATGCAGCCAATTCCGGTGGTTTATGGCATGACGATGGGTGAATATGCGAAAATGTTAGTGGGTGAAAAATGGTTACATGTGACGCCGAAAGAAAAAGCGACGCAGTTAAAATTAACGGTCATACGTTGTTTGAATTACACGCATAACAGTTTATATGTTCCGCCTGTCAAACCCTCGCCAAATTTACCCACTATTCAATCCATTTATCTATATCCATCAATTGGCATGATGGAAGGAACGGTCATGAGTGTGGGACGCGGTACAGATAAGCCTTTTCAGATCGTTGGCCATCCGCGCTTGCACACGCATTTTCATTTTGTGCCAACACCCAGAATAGGGGCTGAATCGCCGCGTTTTAAATATAAAACGTGTTACGGTTGGAACTTCACGCATCATTGGAAACTGCATCATCAATTGCAACTCGGTTATTTATTAAAAGCGTATCATGCGTTTCCCGACAAAAAACATTTTTTTGCCGGTTTTAATGCCGTATCCGGTAATAGTGAATTGCAGGAACAAATTCAATCCGGACTCCGAGAAAAACAAATTCGATTCAGTTGGCAACCGCAATTAGCCGAATTTAAAAAAATACGAAAAAAATATTTGTTATATCCCGATTTTTTAAACTAAAAGGGAAAATAACGATGATAAAATACAACGGCTTTTTACGAGGATTTTATGAAAAAAATCTTTATTAATCATAAACTTAAGTGATTTTTGGCCTTAAAAATGGCAAAACTGTTACACAAAATTTAAAATTTATTAAAATAATCATATAGTTAAGTGATTTTTCCCAGGAAAAACTCACTAAAATGAATTAACAAAACGAGGAGTCTTTATGAAAATGAAATTACTGGCAACAACTGTTTTAACCTTGCTATCCACTTCACTGTTTGCCGGCCAAGTGGCCGGTGTCGGCATGGAAGCGAGTGTTGGAACCGGTTATGGTTTATATGCGGTCACGATGCGCGCTTCCGCCAGTCCGGGGGCGATCAGTAGTTTTTATTTATACGATCAAAATGGGGCTTATCCTGCGCGCTGGCATGAAATTGATTTGGAATTTACGCCGGGTTTTACAGGGGTAGGAAGAACCGTCGATCCTGATCATCCGCATGCCTTGGCGAGTGGTGAGTGTTATTCTGCAACCAGTGCCGATACATTACCCACAAAAGAAGCTTGTCCATTGGGACCTTTTTTGACAGGCAAGGCAGGCTCTGCATTATCGTTTAATACATACAACTATCGTGCTATTGATGGACAACCTTATCATCACAGCAATACGCAATTATTTATGGCTTCCAATAACGGCGATAAAATCTTCACGCAATTTTACACTTACTACATTTACTACACGCCCAAAGGAATTTATTGGACGAAAGATTTGACGCCTGTCAATTTAAGTCAGTCTGCACCCACCCACTTACCCATACCTAGTTTTGTCAAAAAAGATTTTGCAGTTGTTGAAAAAAATCCACTTTGGAATAATGAGCTCGCTTTTCAATATGACAGTTTGCCACTCACTCCGGTGACAGAAAGGGGTGAATTAGCTGAAACGGGCGCATTAATGAAAATGAGCCTAAATCTTTGGGATGGCAGCAATACAGATCCCACGCATTTACAAGATTGGGGCGGCCCGACATCACCTGATCCGGATGCATCGGCCAGCAATAGTTCTTATAAATTCGTGGCATTTTATCCCTTGAAAACCAAGGTAACGGATGTAGGTAATGACCCTACTCACTTAAAATACGGTGATGCCAAACTTTACAGTGATTTCACAACCGGCGATTTTGAAATCGATCACAAAAAAACGTCATTCACGACGTTATGGCACGTTACCAATGGCATTTATTTATGGCCATTAGGTCAATTGGATGAACGTAATCTTGACTGCGGCCATGGTGAACTCATCATGAAAATTTCTCGCCCGTATGCAAAGCCTCGACAAAATGATGAAACAGTGACGGGATGTGATTGGTTGAATAGGAACTAATTAAATTGTCATGCCAGCATGCTTTTAGCTGGCACAGTCCTTATCAAAGCTGCTCTGTCATGCCAGCTAAAAGCACGCTGGCATGACAGAATCACTTTCAGCCTACACTGATGTTCCTCATGGAACATTTCTATTGAAAATCCTTATCCCATAAACGTCACACTTGAATGGCCATACTAGCGTTTGCTTCATTCGGTTTGATATCCCACAAACGTCACACTTGGATAATGAGCTAAAAAATAGGGCACATCGCTGTGCCCTATTTAAATTTAATTAATTTCTTTATTTTTCAATAAGTTAAGTCAATATTCGGTGACCGAAGTTGTTGCTCTAATGAGACGTTGCATGATACTGGCTCTAATCAGATTGCTTTTTACACCTTCCATGGCGGGATATTGAAGACGGATTTTAATGATGGCTTGATCTAACTGATTCATTAGATGATCGGATAAACGAATACTGACCATTTCAGATGACTGTTCCATCTCATTGGCGATATCCGTTAATGAAGGATAATCGGGTAATTGGAGAAAATCTTCAATGGCTTCTATAATCCATTTACTTTTACCACGCATCCCATATCCGTCACTGATAATTCGCTGCTGCATTTTAAAATGCAGCAATTTTTGTAATTTAATTGAAGTCATAATTTTTTTACTCATTGCTAAATTATCTCACTGTCTCATGTTCAAGTATTTCAATTAGTTTTTGAAATGCACGCGCTGCCTGATCGTAATGATTCCAATGCACTTTGGAAAATACATCAGCATATTTTTTGAATTCAGGCTGTTCCAAAACGGATGTCACAATGGTTTCAACCACACTGGTATTCAAAGTAAAACCCATATTGACCCGTGTGATTGCCCTGCCTCGTTTGGATGACGGCTGCACAACAGTTTGTTTCTTCTCCGTTTGTTTCTCCCTGGCGATAAGTTGCCTCAACTCTTTCAAACTGCAGCCATCAATACAAGCCAATAAAGCTTGCGTTCGTAACACATCAGAATCAATACCGGCAATGATAGCTGCTTTGTCAAGACTGCCAATTTTACCGTGTTCAATAGCCTGTTTGAGATCCTTTGGACCATTCAAAACAGCCATATAATAACTGGCTTGTGGCAAGGAAAGACCTGTAATATTTTTAAGAAGGGTGGCAGAGAGATCCGATAAACCATGTTGATCTTGATATTCACGAATGATGTCTCGAATATTGCCAATACGTTCATCCAGTGTCAGGTCTTCACGGGCCGTATTTTCTATCCACTGAATCAGTTTTAAATCGAATCCTTTCGGTTTTTCATTGAAAACACGCGCATCAATTTCCTGTTTACCCGCAAGAAGAGAAGCCAGAGAGCGTCTTTCACCGGCTACCACACGGTAAGTTTCACCCGATTTATAAACGACAATCGGATTAATAACACCGCTCGCTTCGATAGTATTGGCCATCTCGCGCAGTCGTTGTAATTCTTCCGATTTTTGCTCAAAAGCAGGGTCACTTTTTTGAAGACCGTTTTGTACATCCGCGAGAGAAATAGCCAGTTTTCGTGGATTATCAGGATCCAATTCAATACGTGATAACGGTAGAACGACATTCCTGAAGGTACCTGCATTGTTTTCGACGACATGTATGGTCTCACTTAAACCACGGGTGAGTGCTTGCGATACTCCAAAACGTTTCTTTTTACTCATTGGCAAATATCCTCTCGGCAATGTGATCACAAACTTCTAATGCTTCATCCTTTGCAACATGGCTACCCTGAAAATCAAAAATGGAATGAGGGTTGGCATCTTCCGAATCGATTTCAGCAAATACAATACGCTGGCTTAATTTAACCGGTAGAATGTATTTACCGATCGCAGCATTATCTTGCAAACTTTTTAAAATATCTTTGTGTAACCGTGTTTGTTTAAACATATTCGGCAGAATGCCAACCAGTTTCAAAGGTCGTTGTTTATCCCGGGCAAGCGATTCTTGCATCCATAATTGCAACATGCCATAAATACCCTGTACCGGTTGTTCTTCCATGACGGATGGAATCACGATATGGGTCGCCGCCTTGATCACACTCACTGTCAAAGGACCTTTTGAGGGTGCTGTATCAATGACAACGGCTTTATAAGTCGCTTGAACATCAGGCGACGCCAGGAAATTAGTCAGTTGTTTGTGAACTTTTTCTACAACTTCTGATCTTCTGACTGATTCAGCAGCAAGTAATCTTTCGGCATGACCCGGTGCTAGATCAAAATGTTCAATATAGGTCGGATACGGCATAACGCCTTGACCATAAAAGATCTCGGCAATACTGCTTCTTCCATCCCAATCCGCATCTTCTGGGTCGCTATGATCATAATCGGGGTGAATAGGCGGCATTAATCCTTCAGGAGAGGCAGGATCAATTTCCATTTTGAGATACTGATGTGAAAAATTACATTGAGGATCAAAATCGATACCTAATGTGGGAAGTTTTTTCACTTTGCTGAGATACTCAGCCATGGTTCGACTACATGTGGTTTTGCCAACACCACCTTTATTGTTTAAAAAGGCAATCACTTTCATGTGAACAGCTCCTTAAGTTGTATTACCATATATCTTACTATATGATCCAGCTAATGCCATGATATATAAGTTAATTAAATAAGAACAGCACTAATGTGTTGTGTTTTTGTTATTATTAAGTTTATCTTTTGTTTAGGTTAATTTAACTAGTTGATTTATATATAATTAAGTTATCATTTTGTGACGTTTATGGGATAAATCGTGACGTTTGTGGGATAAGGTGTGACGTCTTTGGGAAGGGAATGTGACGGCTATGGGATTAACTGTGACGGATGTGGGATTAGAAAAAAAAGCGAGCGGGCATGAATTAAAAAAACATGCTGCGTCGATTCATTGCTCAAATACATTAAGTTTATTACAGCGAAAAATCAGTAATGCACTGCTTTATCATGCGTATAAAGAATTAATGTTAAAAGAAGAACATGAAATTACGATTAAAGAATTGTGCAAGCTGATTGCATACAATGGCAATAATCATGCTGTCATTAAAGACGCATTGAAAGGATTGCTCTCGACCGTCATTGAATGGAATGTCGTGAATGATGTCACTGGTATGGAAGACTGGACAGCGAGTTCGATTTTGGCCAGTGTGAGTCTTCGTGGACCGAATTGTCTTTTTGCCTATTCACCACGAATGAAACAATTACTTCATTCACCGACCATGTTTGGCAAAATTAACTTGTTTATTCAATCACGCTTCAAATCCAGTTATGGGTTGGCTTTGTATGAAAATTGCATTCGTTATCGGGGTCTCGGTTTTACCAAATGGTTTGAAATCGATATTTTTCGTAAATTGATGGGTGTGCCTCCTGACAAATATATCGTTTTTCGTGATTTTAAACGGCGTGTACTGGATAAATCCGTTGAAGAAGTGAATACCTATTCCGATTTGATCGTCGCACCGGAGGTATGGCGTGAAGGAAAACAAGTGGTGAAAGTCCGTTTTAGTATGAAAGATCGCGCCAAAAAAATTCGTTTGGGTGCAAAAACAGGTGATGAGGAAAAAGAGCAGGGTAATGAGGCTCAAAATGATTTACTGGTCAAAATGATGCGTGATTATGGTTTGCAGTTGGCACAGGCTAAACAAGTGCTGAATGAATACGAGCCGGCATTTATTTTGGAAAAAATGAATATCATTGAATTTTCAACCAATTTTCAACGAGGGAAGGTGAATAATCTTGCCGCGTATTTTTTGAGTGCGCTTAAACATGATTATCAACCCTCTAAAACCAGTCAATTTAAATTGATAGAACAGCGCAACAATCAAATGGAACGCATCAATCATATAAAAAAATTGCAGGCGACTGTCAAAAAAATACGGAAAGCCTATTTGTCTTATCGGGAACAGATCATCGATCAATTTATCCAGCAGCTGGATATTATTGAATATTCTCATTTTATGCAGGATTTTAGAGATTTTGCAGCAGATTCCATTCGGACAATACTCAAATTGCAACGCAAAAAATACAATCAGGATACGGTGATGCAGGCGCCGCAAATTCAGGCCATGTTAAGGCAATTTGCCTTAAAAATCTTGCCGGATTTAGAAAAAAATATTATGTCAATTGAAGCATTTATTGAAGATTTGCCTGAAAAAAGCAAAAAAGCCTGGCGTGAATTGCCGGCGGAAGAGCTCCATGATGTATTCACAACAGAGTAGAAAGGTATATAATGAAATTGTTCGAGTTATCGGACTTACTTTTTAACTTTTTTTCTAAGGAGACGATCATGGCTACGAAGAGAAAATCCAGCACGAAAAAAACGAAGAAGAAGTAAGTAAACTTAAAAAAGCGGGAGGGGTGTCATGCATCTCTCCCGCTTTTTTATGGGGAAAGATCAGGTGGGACGGGTGATTGGCGGTTGTTATTGCGGTTGTTATTTTTTTG
>CAZEEF010000072.1:0-9246 GCA_964511095.1 uncultured Coxiellaceae bacterium
GAAATCGCTTCGATCCGTCTGGAAAAAAATCTGGATAATCCTGATTTGCAATTATTAAACGATTTTGAGGTGTATTTGCATGGCTTGTTGGGCTTGTCGCCCAACCTACCCTCGAATCCTTAAACGGTAAAATCCGCATTTTAAGCCGGGCCGATTTTATGGTATCTTCATGAACAATGTCATCTAAATCATGATAGGAAAAGCATGAAACAATTTAGGCTTTGCATAATGGCTTTATTGCTATTTTCATCCATCACTTCTGTCATGGCTCTGCAGACTGTTACAACCACTAAAACGGTGCCGGCTGCGGTCCTGTCAGCGACGGCGAACACCGCGACTCCCGATCAAGAACCACCCCAGGAAGGCCGATTATGGAATTTGCAGGATGCAGATATATTAAGTGTGATCAATGAAGTATCACTGGAAACAGGAAAAAATTTCGTTGTGGATCCCCGTGTGAGCGGTAAGATTACACTCGTTTCCAGTAAACCAATCAAACCCGATGAAGTCTATCAAGTCTTTTTATCCGTACTGGGATTGATTGGTTATTCGGCTATTCCAAGTGTTGATGTCATTAAAATTGTTCCCAATATGGAAAGCGGTGAAAATGCCACAAAAGTGGCCAATCGTTTTGCACCCGGAAAAGGTGATGAAGTCGTCGTACGTGTCATTCCATTGGATAACGTCTCCGCTAATCAGTTAATACCCATTATCCGGCCATTGATGCCGCAATGGAGCAATGTCTCTGCCTATACGCCCGGAAATGTTCTGATTCTGTTAGGGCGTGCCGGCAATTTACAGCGTATTGTGAATATTATTCGCAATATCGATCAAACGTCTTCGAACAATATCGATATCGTTCCATTAAAACATGCCTCTGCTTCCCAATTAGCCGTTGTCGTCAACAACTTACAGAATGCGACACGTGCCTCCGGTGAGACACCGCAAGTCTCCATCGCGGCGGATGAGCGAAGTAATAGCCTTTTGTTGAGCGGCAATAAAGCGGCACGCTTACACATGAAATTTTTAATCAGTCACCTCGATACGCCGTCTAGCGGTTCACAAGGTAATACGGAAGTGATTTATCTGCGCTACTTGCAAGCGGCCAAATTTGCTCCATTATTGGGCAAAATAGCGCAAAACATGATGGGCAAAGACACGGCTAAAGATAACGCCCAAACCTCGCCCGCGACCAGTAATACGGCTGCAGGCGCTAATAAAACACCCGAAAATCACACCACTATACAGGCTGAACCGAATACAAACGCTATTATCGTTACAGCGCCGCCAGCCATGATGACTGCGCTGAACTCGATTGTTGCGAAGCTAGATATTCGTCCGGCGCAGGTTTTAGTGGAAGGCATTATTGTGGAAGTCAATGAAAGTGACCTGAAAAATCTCGGGATTCAATGGGGCTCGCTCACCGGTTCCATCACAAACATGCCCGCACCGACCAATCCAACGGATTTTCCATTACCCGGTGCTGGCAATGTCGGCATTATTCCCAATACCAACCTGGTCGCTATTTTAAACATGTTGGAAAATACCTCTGGCACCAATATTTTATCCACACCCTCCATCGCTGTATTGGATAATCAAAAAGCCATTTTAGAAATCGGCCAAGATGTGCCGATGCAAACCGGTTCCTATGCGACGACCGGCGGCGCAAATACCGTGACCCCTTTCAATACGATCGAAACCAAACCTGTCACATTGAAATTACAAGTCATCCCACAAATTAATTTGGGCGATGCCGTCCGATTAGTGATCAACTTAAAAAATGATACGTTGCAAAATCCCAACTCGCCGGGCTTAACCCCCATCATCAACACCAGCAATATTCAAAACGCTGTCATCATCAACAGTAAAGATGTATTGGTACTGGGCGGTTTAATCAGTAACAATGTCAATGAAACAGTCAATAAAGTTCCGATCTTGGGTGACATACCGATTTTAGGTGTCTTGTTCCAGCAAAAAGACCGGCAAGTGCAAAAGAAAAATTTACTGGTTTTTCTGAAACCCACGATTCTGCGTAATCCGGAAGATTACACCAGCATCACCAATTCAAAATACGATAAAATTCGCAGCACACAAATCAACTGGCCGGAAGATTTGTCCAAAACACCTGCTCGCGCACCTTCCGTATTGCCGCCCTGGAAGAACAATACCGAATTACCTAAACCTTTTGAGACGGTAAATTAATGTCTGCCCTGAATCCTATTCCTTTTTTATTCGCCAAAACAAATGGCGTCTTGTTCACAGGCATTGATAATCAGCAGGCTAAAATTATTTATCGTCATGTTCCGAATATTCTCATCCTGAATGAATTACGCAGGCATTTTGGTTTGCCACTGATTCTGGAACAAGTCAGTGAGGAAAAATTTAATCAATTATTAATAAAAAGTTATGAAACCGATAGCAGTACAGCCATGTTAATGGCTGAAGACATGGGTGAATCGATGAATTTATCGGATCTCATCAATGAACTGCCTAAACCGGAAGATTTACTGGAGCGTCAGGACGATGCGCCCATTATCCGTTTATTAAATGCATTACTGAGTGAAGCCATCAAAGAAAATGCATCGGATGTGCATATTGAAACGTTCGAAAATCGTATCATGATTCGATTTCGTATTGATGGTGTATTACGCGAAGTGCTCGAACCGCAACGCATACTGGCGCCTCTCATCGTTTCACGCATTAAAGTGATGGCTAAATTGGATATTGCAGAAAAACGTTTGCCACAAGATGGTCGTATTACACTACGCATTGCAGGACGCGCTGTCGATGTTCGTGTTTCAACGTTACCGACCAGTCATGGCGAACGCGTGGTATTGCGTTTACTCGACAAACAGTCTGCACGATTGGACATGGCTGATTTAGGCATGATGCGGCACACTTTAAAATTAATGAAAAAACTCATTTCAGTGCCGCACGGTATTATCCTTGTAACAGGTCCCACCGGTTCCGGTAAAACGACTACACTGTACGCCGCACTGACTTCGCTCAATACGCAGGTTCGCAATATTTTAACGGTTGAAGATCCAATTGAATATGATTTACCGGGTATCGGACAAACCCAGGTCAATTACAAAGTGAACATGACATTCGCCAAAGGATTACGTTCGATTTTACGCCAGGATCCGGATGTTGTGATGATTGGTGAAATTCGTGATCTGGAAACGGCGCAAATTGCCGTGCAAGCCAGTTTAACCGGTCACCTGGTTTTATCAACACTGCATACGAACAGTGCCGTGGGTGCCATCACACGTTTAGACGATATGGGTATCGAACCGTTTTTATTATCATCTAGTTTAATCGGTGTGCTGGCTCAACGTTTGTTGCGTTTACTGTGTACGCAATGCAAAAAACCACAATCGGCTACAATCAATGAATGTGATTTGATGAAAGTACCGCATGATCCGACGCCGACCATTTTTGTGCCTGTCGGCTGTGATCATTGTCGTCATACGGGATACAGTGGTCGCAGTGGTGTTTATGAACTCATTTTAATTGATGATAAATTGCGTGACATGATTCATGATCATCAACCAGAACCTGTCTTAAAAAAATATGCGCGTTCGATTTTTCCATCCATTCGGGAAGACGGTTATAAACGTGTCTTAGCAGGCGATACTTCATTGGAAGAGGTAGTACGGGTGACGAGCGAGGAATAACATGGCAGCGTTTCATTATACAGTCATTAATGCAGCAGGCACTCGACAAAAAGGCATTATTGAAGCGGAATCGGCAAAACATGCCCGTCAATTGTTACGTGAAAAAAATTTAATACCCTTAGATATTTCGGCCAGTGAAAAAACGGCAAAGACCACTTCTTCTTTTTTACAATTCTCGCGCAAAGGGTCTGTGAGCACAAAAGAATTGGCTTTGATCACGCGTCAAATTGCAACCTTATTGTCTGCTGGATTACCGCTGGAAGAAGTGTTAGGCGCTGTCGCAGAACAGACAGAAAAATCCTCTTCAAAAGGTTTGATTTTATCCGTACGCAGCAAAGTGCTGGAAGGTCATGCTCTCGCATCTGCCTTACGTGATTTTCCAGGTGCTTTTTCGAATTTATATTGTTCAACGGTTGCAGCCGGTGAAAAATCAGGTCATCTGGATATTGTATTGCAGCGTTTGGCGGATTACACCGAACAACAATATGAAACGCGACAGAAAATCCTACATGCACTCATTTATCCGACTATCATGATTTTTGTGGCGATTGGCATTGTGGGATTTTTGCTGGAATTTGTCGTGCCGAAAATGATTTCCGTGTATAGCAATATTGGCCAACAACTGCCTGGCATGACACAAGTATTAATTGCAATCAGTACGGGCATTCAAAGTGTTGGATGGTATATGTTACTCGCGCTGATCATTTTGATTATTTTATTTCGTTATCAAATCAAAAAAAGTGTCCCATTTAAAGAAAAAGTCCATCGTCTGATGCTTCGCATACCGATCATGGGTAATGCGATTAAAGTGGTGAATACCGCACGTTTTTCCCGAACATTCGCGATTCTTTCTTCCGCCGGCGTGCCGGTTCTGGAAGCGATGACGATTTCATCCGCACTCATTACCAATTTACCCATTCGCAATGCGGTTCAGGAATCTGTTAACCGTGTGCGCGAAGGCGCGAACATTCATTTAGCATTGAAACAGACAACCTATTTTCAACCCATGAGTATTCATTTGATTGCGAGCGGTGAATCGAGCGGCCAACTGGAAAAAATGTTGGAACGCGCCGCGAACAATCAAGACAATGATATCGCGCGTTTGATTGAAACGAGTTTAGCCTTGTTTGAGCCTGCGATTATTTTGGTGATGGGAGGGATTGTGTTATTTATTGTTTTGGCGGTGTTGTTGCCGATATTTCAGTTGGATCAGTTTAATGGATAAAAAAACTTATCCGGACCTTCCTATTCTTAACTATTAAGCTGCTACTCTTGAGTCATTTTGTTTTTTATTGCGCTTTGTGAGGGTCACTTCGACTTGAACATTTAGCTTGTCACGGTCCACCAATTCTTGTAGAGCCAAACGAATAAATTGTTCTTTTGAATAACGCAAAATAGCAGCATATTTGGCAGCAAGCTTCGGGCTCACTGATTTGCGACCATGCTCAATATCACACAAATGCTGCCGAGATATTTTAAGCGTCTCAGAAAATTCAACTTGTGAAATATCATCCGATTCACGAATTGCCCAGAGCACTTTACCAATCGTAAGCTTGGTACCCGTTATCTTCTCAATATTTTTTAAAGTTTTTTTAGTGACTTTACTTTTAATACTCATGTTTATTTACCTCTTCAACTTCTACAAAGCTAATTACTCCTTTTTTATTAATGGTATAAATAGCTCTATATGCAATATTTAAGCGTATTGAACGCTGACCCAATCGCTTACCTTTTAATGGTTCGTCATGATAACCCGGAATTTTTCTTACCTCATTTAAACCGCTATGCCCCACTGCATCAATCCATGTCTGTAATTTTAAAGCAATAAATAAAGGAAGCTTTTTTAAGTTCTTTTTTGCTTTTGTTGTGAGTATAACATCATAAATATCTTTCATAGAGTGTACACCAAGTATGTGTATTTTTCAATCAAAATAAGCGTTATGATAAAGAGAAAAACAAGAAAGTAGGAATGGATGTACAAAGATAGGGGTTCCAACGCGTTATTCTATAATATCAACCCCCAACCCCCCAAACACCGCTTCAATCGTTTCATCTGCGGCATCGGCCAGTGAATAACCGGTTTCACCAAACCAGCGTTTGATCGCCACTAATTCGCGGCCTCGAAGATAAATATAAAATCCCAGAAAAACCACATCAGGATCATCTTGATTCTGCATTTCAAACACATAACGTTCCGCATACGGCAATTTTTTGCCGGCTTCTGAATGCGTATAATCCGATAAAATATGCAGCGCTTCTTCGGCGGTTGCGGCTTTCTCACATTCTTCTTTGACTTTTTGATAACCTTCGATGCGTTCATGAAGAATGCGGTCTAATTCTTCTTCTTTAAACATTTCACTGAAACCATGCGGTAATCTTTCATCAATGGCGAAAACCTTATTGAGAAAATCGGCATGATGAACTTTGACAATTTCTTTACTGACCATTTTATAGAAAAATGGCACCGCCATGCAGGCGCGTTTGAAGGAGGGTAAGTTCAAAAAAAGTTTGCTGTCTCGAATAGTGATAGTACCCAGTCGGACAGGATGATTGGGATTTTTACGGAAAGAATCGAGTGATTCAAAATGCAAATCATCGCATTCATCTTTCCAATACCAATTCCAGGAATTGGCTGTGGGGTTTTTTTCGACGCATTGCAATCTGTCTAAAGCTGATACCAACCCGTCTGATTTATCCAACTCGTATGTCAAACGGATAGGTTGATAAGCTTCGCCGGTTTCAACGGTTAAAAAAGGCTTTTGCAACCGGTCGAACATGATGTCTCCTAACGGGTTATTTATTTTTCCATTTACCAAGAAATTTATTTTCTAAACTTAATCTCTTGGGTTTTTTCGACATTGTCTATCTTTTGTTTCAATTCTGTTACATTGTTTCTGAGTTCCTGAACAGCAATCAAATAAATTCTAAGTTCTTTTTCTTTTGCATCCAGCACACGTCCACCGAAACTCATATCATGATTTCGAGAAAGGGCATCACTTTCGACACCAAGCGAATTCGCTTTATGTTCTACTTTCGAAAATTCTTTGAATAATTCAGTATCTTTTTCATTTTTCAGCAACCCTTTCTTAGCCAGTTCATCCAAGGCCTTTGCGCATTGCTGAAGATCTTTTGCACTTGATTTAAGATCAGCTTCGCCAATTATAAGCGCTTGCATTAAACCTTTTTGACTTCTAGGATCCATAATATCCCCCGAAAAACAATCCAACCTTATGATTAATAACATTTAATTTAATTAGCTATTTTTTATCTCATTCTGTTTCCATTTTAAGCAAATTTCCCTGAAATAGCAAATCCTTACCAGAAGTATAAGCATCGATTTCTATCTTTTTCAATCTTTATTATACTACCCAATTGTATTATTTAGGGTTAACAACATGAAAAAATATGCTGGTTTCACATTGATTGAAGTGATGGTTGTTGTCGTTATTTTGGGCATTTTGGCGGCGCTGATTGTGCCAAAGATCATGAGCCGTCCAGAACAGGCTCGAATCGTCAAAGTGAAACAGGACTTATTGGCCATCCAAAGCGCTTTGGATTTGTATAAACTGGATAACGGCATGTATCCCACGACCGATCAAGGATTACAGGCGCTCATTAAAAAACCAACCAGCTCACCCATTCCACAAAACTGGAAATCGGACGGCTATCTGCAACAATTACCCGTCGATCCCTGGGGACAGGAATATCAATACAGTAACGATAATGAAAAATTGCGTATCTATAGCTTCGGACCGAAAGGAAAAGACGGTAATAGCGAAATTGGTAACTGGAATACCGATACCCAGAATGAATCCGATACATCTGCTTCATGAAAAGAAAGAACGGTTTCACGCTGATTGAATTACTCATCGTGATGATCATTATCAGCATCGTCGCCGGTATTGCTATGATCACGATCCATACCAATCAGCGTAAACAATATGAAACACTCGCCAGTCAAATCAAAAATGCCATCCTGCTGGCAGAACAGGAAGCCATGCTGCGTCCTGCGACAATTGGACTCGCTTTCACTGCCGATCGTTTTCAGTTTTACACGTTTGAACACGATGCAAAAATGGATTCAGACAAATGGGTACCACTCGATAAACCGCTTGGGTCACATACCATTCCCATGAACACACAAATCATTCTTAAAATTCAGGATAAGGTGATTCCGGCCGACGGCGAACCCAAACTGATTTTGACACCCGGCAATGATGTCACGCCTTTTGTTATCCTGATTGGAAAAAAAGAGGAAACTCCGTATTATGAAATAACAGGAAAAGCCAATGGCGAGGTCACGAGTGACGTTTACCAGGCGGAATGAAAAGGGATTAACGCTGATCGAAGTCTTGATCGCACTCGCCATTTTAGGTATTGCATTGACGGCTGTGATCCAATCCGCATCACAAACGATTCGACATACACTGTATTTGCAGGATAGAACCATTGCAACGTGGGTAGGAACGAATGTGATCAATACAATCCGTGCAGGTGTCATGAAAGTACCGGCTGCACCCGATCAATTATCGATAGAAAATGAAACGCTGGGTCAGCACTGGCTGTCAAAAGCCCGTATTAAAATCACCGCTAATCCGCGTATCAAACAAATGATTGTCGATGTTTATCATCAACCGGATGATAAAAAATTCGCCCACCTGGAAAGCTATCTTTATGCGGGTTACTAATAAAATCACTGGCTTTACCTTGATCGAAATCATCGTCGCCTTATTTGTTTTTAGCATTGTCTCACTCATCGTAGTCGGCGCGTTGCATACTGTTCTTTCGACACAATCCGCCGTTGAAAAAAAAGCCGAACGCGTTGCAAAATTACAAGTGGCTTTGTTATTCCTGTCACGCGATTTTGAACAAACGATTAATCGTCCCATTACCAATCCATCCGGCAGTGAGGAAGGATTTATCGGCACGCACAATACCGTCAGTTTTACGCATGCCGGATTACAAAATCCGCTCGGACAATTGCAACGCGCGACGTTACAACGCACGCGTTATCAATTAAATAATCACACACTCAGCCGATTGACCTGGCCCATGCTCGATCAATCAGAAGACACCAAACCCGATGCACGAGCGCTGCTCGATTCAGTGGACGATTTGCAATTTGACTACCTGGACAGCCAAGGACATTTTCAAAAAATCTGGCCCCCACTCGCTCAACAAAAAGAAGCCTTACCACTCGCCATTCGAATTTCATTCACAATACAAAATTGGGGTAACATAACAGAATTGTATCTTATTCCGGGATCATCCACTTGAAATCCATTCATACTCAACGCGGAACAGCCATTATTGTCGCATTGTTCGTCACAGCGCTTGTCGCAACAGCGGCCATCGCCATGATAGAACAGTTACGAATCGAGACGCGCCAGACTGAACTCATTCTCAATAATAATGAAGCTAACCTATTAGCGGAAGGCTCCATCGCTTGGGCAATGGATCAATTGATTAATGATATAAAATTCAAACAACCCACCAAAGTCGTGGACAAAACACCGATCGTTTCGCCGGTCAATGAAATAAACGGCGCAACGCTTTCCAGTGTGATTGA
>CAZEEF010000073.1:0-8991 GCA_964511095.1 uncultured Coxiellaceae bacterium
TCCAGCGGCCGCGAGCATCCTGTAAGGTGTTTTCAATCAGTTGATGGAGGGTGTTAATGCGATCATCCAATTGATGTTTGTGTATCCCCAATCGTACAAGATGCATTTTGAGATAAGTTGATTTTTTATTTTTTGATTGCGTTTCCCACCAGTTAAATCCTGATTGACTGATGTGTTGTAACACTTGATGCACCAGCGTACCCATTTGTTGAGCGGAATGATCAGGTAACAAAAATCCCTGTTTTTTTTGATGGTATGTGATCGTGTCCGCGAGTCGATTTTCTTTGAGAGGATTTTGCCATTCGACAGCGAGTCGTTTAAGAGTCAATGGCGTATAGGGCGCATTTATTTCAATGCGGGTAGCACTTTCTCGATTTTCAGTGACCGTTATTTTGTTTTGGATAGAGGGCCAAAGCTTATCAAGCAAACTGCTGGAATGAATTTTTTGTCCGTCTTTCAGCGTAAAAAATAAATCTAACTGTTTTTTTGCCCGTGTGACAGCCACATATAATAATCGACCTCTTTCATGATCATTTTTAATCGCATTTTCTTTTTTAATATACTCATAAATGGAATCCGTATCGTGTCCAATAGCATGTACGGGCGCTAAAATCAGCGAGTTGCTCTCGTCTTGACGTGTTCGCTCCATCCAAAGTAATAATTGTTTATCATCCTGTGATGCTTTGGATTCAAGGTGCGGTAAGATGACAGTATCAAATTCCAATCCTTTGGCATTATGAATTGTCATAATTTGCAATCGGTCATCCGCTTTGTTATCGGGCATGGCATACAGTTGATTGACATGATCAGCCAGTGTGGCTGGATTGAAAGTACCTTGTTGATCCAATGTATGAAGTAATTTGAAATAAGCGGTTGCATCTTCCAGATCACCCGATTGTTCAAGACAAGCGGGACCGCCTAATAATAACCATGTGCTTTCAATCCAGGCGCGCAAAGAATAACGCTCACGTTCAACGATTTTGCTATTCATCACGGCAAGAAAACGTTTTAATCGTATTTGACCTTCTGCACTTAATTGTTCTATTGCATTGGACTGTAATCGTTCCCATAAACTCACTTTGGCATCATGACCGGATAAATGCAGTAAATCACTCAGTGACAAACCACACCAGGGTGCACGCAAAATAGTAAGCCATGCAATTCGATCAGCTAAATGCAACATGGCAAGCGTTAATCCCATCAAATCTTGAATAAATGACCGATGTGTCAAAGGATCAATATCAATCGCGCGATAGAGTATACCCGCTTTTTTTAAAACGGGGATAATGTGTTCGAGATGCGTTCGTGAACGAACCAAGATAGCAATCGATCCATGCGGATCCATTTTTTTTCTTTGTTGGATGAGAGCAAGAATGGCTTCAGCCTGTGCAAGCCTGTCTGCATTCATCAAGGGGTTCAATGAGACGGTTGAATCAGCAATCGATTTTTCCTGATTCGCAAGACTCGGGCTATAAGACACAGCGCCCGATGCCATATCCTCCACAGACGGTAAAACACGTGGGAAATGTTCATTGATCCAATTCACGATATTCGGTGTCGAACGAAAATTAACAGATAAGGTTAACGATTCCAGTTTGATATGACCGAGGCCATATTTTCGTGTACGGATAAATAAACCCACTTCTGCTTCTCTAAATCGATAAATGGATTGCATGGGGTCACCGACAAGAAAGAGTGTACGACCATCGTTTGCTGTCCATTCCGCCGTGATTTTTTTTAACAAATCATATTGGCTGTTTGACGTATCCTGAAATTCATCGACTAAGATATGTTTTATCTGATAATCGAGTGCGAGTGTCAAATCGGTAGGAGATTCCTCGGTTCCCAGTGCAGTGAGTGCTGCGAGCGAATTTTCGATATAATCAATTTTTCCAGATTGTTGAAAAACAATTTTCAACTGAGCGGATACGATACGCAAAGCAAAATGTAATGCTTCGAGTGTTTGCCATTGCATTTCTTGATAAGCGCAATCCGGCGCATAATGTAATTCTTTAAAACTGTTTTTTAATAAATGACATTGACTTAACTGTTCAATTAAATCCAGCGCGCGCATTTTCATAGTGGCGGCATGATTTTTTTCGTCTGGGTTTGTAAAAAATGACGCAGGCAAAAACCCAATGTCTTTTTCGAATTTTTTTCGCCATTCATCACTTTTTGTAAAAAGCATTTCACGAATCGCTAACCAATATTTTATATCTTGCTCTGTTGTGGTGGGGAATGTTTCCAGATGAATGCATTCTGCGATGATTGAATCTGCATTGACATGTCGAGCGGCATAACGAATTAATTGCAAAAGTTCATTTTGCGAGTCAGCCGGAAAATGATCCTTCAATCGGACAAGAATATCCGTGACGGCGAGTGTCAGTTGCGCTTCGAGTTTTTGACGTAAAAATGCATCATTCGCATTCAATGTAATATGGCGTAACCATTGATCACGTTTGGCCAATAAATGGATCAGCAAGGCTTCTACTTTATTCAGATCATTATCCATATGCAATAAAATAATCGCGATGGCACTCGACCAACTCACATCTTCTTCAAGGTGTGATAAAAATTCCTGAACCGCTTTTTGATAAAGATAATGCGGATCATGAGTGATTTCAGGTGTTGCACCAAAATGCGATAAGATAGGCAGCTGACGTGTGAGACTGGCATTGAAAGAATCAATCGTTTGTAGTCGTAATCGATTCGGATTTGCCAATAAATTCCATTTTAATAATTGGTCTTGTTGCAAGACTTGACGGGCTAGATGCCAGGTTTTTTTGGCATGCTGAGAAAGGGGTTCTGGATTTTCTTTGGCATGTTGCAGTGCATTAATAATTCGGGCGCGCATTTCTGCGGCTGATTTTTTTGTAAAAGTAATCGATAAAATTTCTTCGGGTTGTTTAACAGTGCTCAGCAAAACGAGGAACCGTTGAATCAATAATTCCGTTTTTCCGGAACCGGCAGGCGCCTGGACGATAAATGATTTTTTGGGATTGAGTGCACTTAATCGTTGTTGTTCATCCTGTAGGGTTATCATTTTTCATGGACTCGACAAAAAGTATGAAGATTGCAATGGGTACAGACGTCGTTTTCTTTGGGATCCACCTGCGCCATACCTGTTAGGAACTGTTGACCTAAGTTTTCCAGTCTATTTTTCCAGTCTTGTAATTGTTGATCCCATGATGTATTCGTTGCATAACTGACTTCAGGTAATGTTTTAATCGATTTAATATTTATATTATTTTTACTGATGCCAAGCATATTCATATTATCGGGATGAAGCTGTCCGAATGCAATTCCCGCAATCGTGTCTCCACCCAGAAGACAATACAAGGGTAATTGCGGCTCATCAGGTCGTTCTCCAAACCATTTTTTTATTTCATTATATTGACCGGTTTTGTAATCGATAATCAATTGGCTGCCATCGGCTAATTCATCAATGCGATCGACTCGAATTTTAATGGGAATATGACCGATGGTTGTGTTGATTTGATGTTCTTGAAACGCCACTTTAAATGCGGGACGTCGTCGTTCTATTTGCAGCCAGTCAAATAGTATTTTTTCCAGTCGCTGCAACTCGAGATCAAAATAACGTTGGTTTGATTGATGATCATCAAATGGACCCATCACTGCCTGGATAGCTTGTTCAGCACAGGTGTGAATGAATAGTTTAAGCTGGTTTTCGGGCGTTTTTACGAGCGTTTGTGAGTCTTTGATTGACTGCCAGAATAATTCCAAGGCTTTATGCACAATATTGCCTCTGTCAATGGCACGTAATCCGAGAGTGGGTGCTTCAATAAAACGTGCATGCAATCGTATTTCTGCAAATGCTTTAAAAGGACAGGCGGCTTGTTGTTTAAAGATAGATGTTCCACCGTGAATAGTCTCATCGGGATGGATGGGCGGCGCTATTTCATCTATAAAATCTTCTAATTGCTGAGAACCCAATACGATTTCAGCAGGGGATAAAAATTTTTCTAATCGAATTTCTGTGAGCGTTGGAATGCTATCATTGATTAATGCACTGGGTCGTAAATGAATTTCTTCATTTTTTTCTGGATAACTGAATATGACGTGATTTGCGCTGTTCTTAAGTTGTCTGATTAAAGATTCACAATAAATATATTCTCTTTCAGTCGTTGCATGCGGCATATTGAGTGTTCTTTGCAAATGTTGTGGAATCAGCGGATTTGGTTTGGGTGCAGCAGGCCAGTTGGTATCATCCAGTCCCATGACCCAGAGATGGTCAAACGGTAATTCGGCTGCTTCCAGCATACCTAAAATTTGAATCGGTGCTTCAGGCGATTGGGGTTGGAAAATGGTTGTGCTTGAGAGTTGTGTTAGCCACTCGATAGCTTCTGAAATAGTTTGTGGTTCTACTATGTTATCCAGATGACTGTATTCCAGTAATAATGCCAGCCAGCGTTGCGTGATTTGGTATTCCTGACTATTTAAACTCCGTTCTCCCGGCCAACCTAACCATTCCAATAATGTCATAAAATGGTTCGCCCACTCATGCATTGTCTGCCATTTTTTTAACGAAGCAAAATAATCTAAAAATGACTGAATACGTTTAGCCATCGCAGGACAAGTCGATGAAAAACGATGAGTGGAATCCGGATGAATTAATTTTTTCAAGTGGAGGGAGGTGACATTGGCACTTTTCAATCGATTTTCAAAATGCGCGCGTTTTAATTTTTCTGATTCAGCTTCGCCTAAAAAAGGTGACTTTAATAAATGACTCATCGTTTCTATAGAAATAGTATTTTGTGTTAATTTCAATAATTCTATCGCTGATTGAATAATCGGAAATGAATTCAAACTTTTTCCTGCAGAAATATTGAAGGGTAATAGGATAGGATCGAGCGTAAAAGTGCCTTCTTCATAAAAAACTTCTGAAAAAAGTTGTAAAACGTGTTCTCGTAATTTTTCAAGCCGTGGAACAACGCAACCAATGAGATAAGGTCTTTTTTTATCAATCGATTTGTAAGTTGCTTTTGCCCAGCGTGCCATGGTACGAATTTCAGTTTCTTCATCCAGTAAGCTTATTTTGTGAATAGCTTGTTTGAATTTTTCTGTGTTGTAATGAATGATTTCCGCGCCGGTTTCTCGGATAGTATTCAATAAACTCAAATGTTGTGGAGAAATTTCAGTAAATCCCGCCATCACAATTTTTTTCGGCGGCAGGATTTTGCCTGCCATGATATTTTCTTTAATTCGATCAGCGAGAGAGGCATGATCAATCCAATTATTTTTTTTACAAATCGTTTGGTATTGAGCTGCCCATTCCTGAAATGCCTGACCATCTTCTGTCGTTCTAAGATGAGAATCGTTTAAATGAATTTCCCATAATTTTAATAATTCGTACGCGGACTCAGCCAATTTGGCGGTTTCATTGATTTGCAGTAATCCATCACTGAGCGATGATTGACGTAAAATAGTATTCCATAAAATGGATTTTTGATTTTCTGTTAATAAATAAGGAACTGTTTCCATTTCCTGGCTGGAAAATTCATACCATGAACGTTGCAGCCAACTCGATAAAGGTAAAATATCGAAACTTTCCCAGGCTGTTTTTTCCTGGGTCATCTGCACTTCATTAAATTGATTTTGTAATGAAGCCGCTAACCGTTGATTCGGTGTCAACACGGTCGTATCAGATGTCACCAGATTGAATAAATTCATGGATGATTCGCCGAAGCATTATTTAACTGATTTAGTAGATCGGGGAAACTGTATGTCAAACTGTAATCCCTTTCCATTTTTGGGTGTACTTAACTGTATTTTTGCATGATGCAAATCGGCAATTTGACTCACAATGGCGAGACCTAATCCACTCCCTTGCGCCTGGGTACCTAAAATTCGATAAAAACGTTCAAACACACGATCTCGTAATTCTTCAGGAATACCAGCACCTGAATCGACGACACGGAAAGTAATATAATCCTTGTGAGTTAAAATTTGAATTTTAATTTGTCCATCTTTGGGTGTATAGCGAATGGCATTATCGACGACATTTCGAATTAATATGCCTAATGCGATATCATTTCCTTCAATCATGACGGCTTCGGGTGGTGAGGCTAATTCTATTTCAATATTTTTTTCAAGTGCAACGGGTACGAGATAGGCGATAATTTCAGTGGCGAGTTTATGAAGATCAACGGGACAGATATCATTTAATTCTTCTTCCTGACTCAGACGGCTTAAAATCAGTAACTGTGCAACGACGTGTGAACTGCGGTCAACGCTTTGCACGACTTTTTGCAATGCTTTTATTCGATCTTGTTCATCATTCGCTCTCAATGCGACTTGTGCTTGTGTTTTCAGCGCAGCCAAAGGTGTTCGTAATTCATGAGCTGCATCGCCGGCAAAGCGTTTATTGCGGTCAAAGGCGAGTTTCAGGCGTAAAAAAAGTTGATTTAATTCAGCAACGAGGGGTTCAATTTCGATGGGTATATTTTCAGCTTTAACGGGTTCCAGATAAGTCGATGCACGGTTTGAAATTTCATTGGTCACGCGCGAAATAGAACGTAATGCAAGTCCGACAATAATCCAGATTAATATACCGAATATAGGATAGGTGATTAATAAAATATAACCATTATTGCGTGTAATATCATCTACCAGCTGATTTCGTATATCGTAGAGTTCAGCCACAACGACTTTATTTTTTGTCAAGGGATCAATTTTTGCATAAACACGCCAGTCATTATTTTTTACTTGTATATCACTAAAGCCCAATGGCGTGTTCAGCATGGATTCGTGAGGTTCTTCCGTCGAATTAATTAATAATTTTTTTTCTTTTGTCCATACCTGGAACAGTAAATGTTTCGCGCCGGGGTTTTTTGTATTATTTAAATAGGCTGAAATTTTGTCTTGTGCGTGCGGATCTTCCATGGCCGTATGGGAAATGACTTCGATAAAAGTGAATAATTTGATGAGTTGATCATCTAAATAAGGTTGTATGATTTGTTTATCGAGTAAATAATTTCCGATAGCAGTAATGGACGATGCAATCGTCATACTGATTAACAGGCTAATTAATAAAAAATGACGTATCGATCGAATCATTTTTCATCTTTCGTTTTGTCAATCATATAGCCAATCCCACGAATAGTATGAATAAAACTTTGGCCAAATTTTTTGCGTAAATTATGGATATGTACTTCGAGTGCATTACTGTCAACATCTTCACCCCAACCATACAGCGATTGCGTTAAATGTTCCCGTGATAAAACACGTCCTGCGTTTTCCAGCATTTTTTGTAATAAGGCAAATTCACGACGTGATACGTTGATGGCTTCGCCATTGAGTGTGACGGTATGAGCCGCTGGATCCAGTGTAATATTTTCGTGAACAAGAAGCGGTTCTGCCCGTGAAGAAAAACGCCGTTGTAATGCACGTAATCGTGCACAGAGTTCATCTAAATCAAAGGGTTTTGTGAGATAATCGTCTGCGCCGCTATCTAATCCTTTGACACGATCATTGATGGATTCTCGGGCTGTGAGAATCAAGACGGGCATGGTTTGACCGCGGCCACGCAAATTTTGTAACACAGTAATGCCGGGCATTTTAGGAAGACCTAAATCCAACACAACGATTTCAAAATTTTCAGTTTTCAATGCCTGATCGGCCGATAAGCCATCTTTCAACCAATCGACTGTATAACCATATTGAATCAGGCCAGTTCTCAAGCCATCACCTAAGAGTTCATCATCTTCTACCAGCAATATGCGCATGCGAGATACCTCCTAAGCAATAAATGCCTCCCGTTTTCAGATAACTTTATCTTTTTTATGAAGGTATAGCAAATTTTCCTTGTATTTTTCTTTATGTAACAGGTGGAATGGGCGGAAAAAGTGGATGACCGTTGGATTCGTTATAAACGAAATATTATAGGGATGTTCGGCATAAAAACGTCGGGTTTCGGGGTGGGTAATCACTTTCTCAATGGCGTTCGCAATATTGCCTAATAGAATTAACTGGGTGTGTGGTCGTTCTTCAAAAATAAAATTTAATATATGTTTAATAAAAATTTGCCAGGCACGGGCATCTTTTTGCACCTGACCTGAACGTAAAACGGGTGTGGCATTCAATAAGAGAAATCCGTGTGATAAAAAGTTATTAAAAAATTCTTCATTGGTGGTGACTAAATCATTTTTATCTATTTTTGCAATCGCTTCCTGCGTTGTTTCATCAGGATTTAATCCACCTTCCGCTATTAATAGCATTTTTATGATATTTCTGAGGGAAGTAGCACGGTTGACGGGTTTGCTCAATCCTGTATCTGACCAAAGTTCATTAACAGCTGCATCCCAGAAGGCATAACCGTTTGCAGAATCTTGACGTGGGTAGGGCGATTCACCAAATAATACATAGTGGGTTTGATGGAAGGGAAGCGAAAAAGCATTAAAAATTTTATAATGACCTGGTAACCAATTTGTGGTGTTATATAAACTGTCCAGATACAGAGGATCCATTTTTTCAAGCGCCTGTTTGAGACAACTATGCCAGGATGGATCGGCTGCTTCGATATTGAATAATTGATGTAGCGTCATAAAATGATAAATAAACCCTTAAATAAATTTTGCAGTGAGAAATATGGATAAGAATTTATTAGAAATACTAGCATGTCCCATTTGTAAAGGGGAATTGATCTTTGATAAATCCAATAATGAATTGATTTGTAAATTTGATCGTATTGCTTATCCGGTGGTGGATGATATTCCGGTGATGCTGGAAGGCCGTTCAAGACGGTTGGGGAGTGATGAGTAGATTGTCAAGTCAGCTGTTGTAACATCGGTATCTACACAAATAGTCTCTCCCTTTGAAAAGGCGTTGTTGCGTAAATCACTTTTTATGCAACATTGTCATTGCGAGGAGCGTTTTGTGCGACGTGGCAATCCAGAATACGGCCATTATTTTTGAAATGGCTACACTCTGGATCGCCACGCCTCCTTCGGAGGCTCGCGATGACGAATTACG
>CAZEEF010000074.1:0-8985 GCA_964511095.1 uncultured Coxiellaceae bacterium
AGAGAATCCTGTGACGAAAAAAAATTGGTATGATCCATTGTATTACTTATGTGGTAGCTAATAGAAGATCAGGTGGGGTTGGTTGTTGTTATTTTTTTTGTGTGTGCTGTCGACAATCGCCAGACTTGATTGCAGCATCCTTATAAAATAAGCCCTTTCATGATATTTGAAAGGGGATCTCTTTTGTAGAAGGCGATACCCGCGGGACAGAAAGTGACAGCACACACAAAAAAAATAACAACAACCAACCCCACCTGATCTTTTACTTCAATATCGAGAATAAACCTACAGAGACTTACACATTTAAAATAAATCGCTTATACTGACTCTTAATCAAGAATTTCTTGCGATAGGCTTATGATTTAATGGAGTATCACAATGAAGTGTCTCGCTGCTAAAATAAGCTTCTTGTTGTTGATCACTTTACCAACTATTTCATTTGCTGGCTGGCAAGTAGCCAAACCAGGCGCCACTGTTCCAAGTGAACCATTTTTTCAGGCTCGCACACCCACTCAACATATTCAAAATACACCTGTCATTCCTGTGATGGCCAATGGGAGTGCTGCCTTTCCCAATCGATTCGCGAGTCTTGGTCGTCCTGCGCCCATCTATGCGATCAGTGTCAGTGGTTCGCTCAAGGAAAATCTTGAAAGAATCATGGATCGATACCACTGGAGAGTGGTTTGGAAAGTTCCTTATGATTATAATTTTGATGGCCGTGTCACAGGTGCCAGTTTGCCTGATGTCATTGAAAAATTGCTGCAACCTTTTCCATTGCAAGCGCGCATGTATATGTCTAACCGAACTATGACCGTCGTTTCGAGGAAACCATGATATTTTATAAACGAATTTTGGCGTTATGTTTATCAACGATGGTATTTTTAACCGGTTGTAATTCACCCGTTTATAATCAGTCTGAAGCCAATGTTGCAGATGTCAAATTACGTGAAAACGCAGCCAAGGCACATATGGCTGACTTAGGAAAACCCAATCCCACATTGATTATTAATCAGGGATTATATGTCGATAAAACACCCATCAATTTTGCCAGACGACCACCCTGGTTACAGAACCGCGTCGTCCTGCGTGGTGAACAATTACCGTTTTCCTACTATAACCGAACCATTTTAGAAGGCGGCAGCCGCAACATTTTGACGCATTATCAATCCGGTTTGAATGATAAAGCCATGGTCTCAATCGATTATTCCGGTTCTGTCAAAGGTGCACTCGATTTGTTGGCAGCTAAAACAGGTTATATCTATTCTGTGAGTGGTAATGATGTATATTGGCAAGCTTACGTCACGCGCACATTTGATATCGCCTTTATGCCAGGCTCATCGGATTATTTGATGGGTAAAGCATCCGGTAGTGAAGGAGGCGGCGGCGCAGCAGGCAGTCCCGCTGCAGGACCCGGCGGTGGTACCGTCACAGGAACGATTGATGATAGCGCGGGTTCCCAATATAGCAATCTGAAAGGTACACTTTCCATCTGGAAAGATTTGGAAACGTCAATCAAACAATTACTGTCTCCTGACGGTAAAGTGGTCGTCTCTGAAGCGACAACCACCGTGACTGTCCGTGATCGTCCGACCAATGTGAATTTAATTTCAAGATTCATTAATAACGTCAATAATAATTTATCAAGACAAGTATTGGTTAAAGTTGAGATTCTCACTGTTACATTAGAAAATGATTTTAACTTTGGCATTAACTGGCAAGCCATCGAACATGCTTTTGGTAATGGTCAATATCGACTGATTTCGAATAATGGCGCTCCGATCGCATTAACCAGCAGCGTGACACAACTTAATTTGAATATGACTCAGGCGGGTGTTTTCAATGCGCTCACCAACAATGCGAACCAACCATTGGCAGCCTCCGGTATTCAATCATTGATTAACGCATTGCAACAACAAGGTAAAGTGTCTTTAGTCACACAACCCCAAGTACTTTGCCAAAATAATCAGGTTTCGCAAATTCGCATTGTTGATCAAGCGGGTTATTTAGCCAGCATACAATCAACCAGTCTTGCAGGAGGCGCTGGAACCACGGGCAGTGCGGCAGTGACATCCCAAATTACACCCGGCGCTGTCGTGACTGGTTTAACGCTGTATGTCCTTCCTAAAATTTTAGGCAATCGAATTTATTTACAGGTCAACGCAGACCTGTCAAATAATCTCGGGTTTCAAACCATTGGCTCCAATGGACAACAAATTGTACAGGGGCAAAGTCAGCCTGCGGGTACAACCGCGATTCAGGTTCCTAACTTGCAGCAAAAACAATTTAATCAACGTGGTGTGATTGCCTCAGGCGACACGCTGATACTGGCTGGGTTTAGACAGACGTCCAATCGAGTCGGTGCAGAACAGTTATTTAATTCTCAAGCCTTGGGTGGCAGAACAGCCGCCGAAACGGATACGGAAACACTCGTATTAATTACACCCATTATTTTGCGTGGAATTGCCTAAATGCCTTACATCACTCGCGAGGATGGAGAACGTTTCATTATTCCGTCTTATCGCGATGTCTTGAGCGCCAAGAAACCGGCGTTGCTTAAAAAAGAAGTGATGTTATTGAGTACCAGTTACGGCGAATACATTACGCTGCAACGAAAAAATATCGAACAATACGAAGCCGCTTTTTCACCCGAACCCGGCTATCTCTTAGGCGAAACCGTTTGGCATTATTTCAAACGTCCCAAAGATTTAATTTATTGTGAAGCCATTCCCAACACAACCGAAGCGATTCTTGTGATTGTCAAAGGCGGAAGTGTTTATCTGGATGGCAGTTTTCCAATTGACAGTATTCCAGACGAATTAATTATTTTTCGTACCCAGCAAAATAATTTTGATATTTATATTCACGGCGATATTCCATTAAGCCCAACGCCGGAAGAAGGTAAATTTTCACTGGATAGCTCATCCATCAAATCATTTACTGTTTTACCTGAACCGATTTTTCCAACATTACCGACGATAAAAACCTTTCAACTTCGACTGGTTGATGTTGTTTTAAAATCGCAAGGGATTGGCGTCGTACCCATCAAAAAAATTATGACGGGTATTGGCATCATTGCACTGATCTGGGCAGCTATTATGTACCTTTCTTCACACAAAGAAGAAATACCCGTCATTACAACAGGTGAGGTCAATCCCTATCAAGCCTATATCGAAGCCATGAACGCACCGTCACCGGCGGCTGAAATAAGTGCAACGACGAGCCGCATGGCAGAGCTTTATACCATCCCGGGATGGGTTCCTGTCAGCATTGCCTATGGTTCGGGCTCACTCAACGCCACTGTAAAATCCTCAGGCACCCCCTTAAATGTTTTATTTGCCTGGGCCGAAAAAAATAAAGCCACCGTACAAATTACATCCACCGGCGTCTCTCTCATCTTGCCCATTGCCGTCAACAACAGGCCCGCAATAAAAACGATTAGTCCGTTACAGCAAGTCATTGCGGAAACACTGGATCGTATTTCAACGGTCATACCTGGCAACAATTTAACGCTGGGTCCCATCGCCGATAAAGGCGGTTACTTTGAAACAGAATCCAACATTAGTTTTAACGAGTTGACGTTGGATACACTGAATCTTTTAGGCGAACAATTGAAAGGATTGCCTTTAGTGCTGGTCAGTATGAATTTAACGATTGTCAATGGAACATTGTCAGGGGTTCTTGTGCTTAAAGCATTGGGGAATTAAACATATGGCAGATAACACATCCAAAACATTTAACACGAAACAAAAAGTCATTGCGGGCATCACTGTGATTATTTTTTGTTTTATCATCTACGAAGTCATTGGACTATTTCCTTCGAATAAAGCAACCACACCCGTTGCCACAGCGAAACCAACGCATCCAGCGCAAATGTCTGCCAACTTGCCCGCTAGAGCAGCGGCTCCGCTATCTCCCGCAGCAATGCAACCGACGTCAGAAGTGACGACCGTGACAACCGTCAATGCAATAACGCCGTCTCCAAAAGAGAATGTCGATTTACAAAAACAGGAGCAGCAGCAACAAACTTATTTAGAATCCGTTAATCAATTACAGTTGTTAAAAGTGAAACGCGAAATTGCTGAAACAAATCAGGCGATTGCATCCGCCAGATTGGCAACAGAAACAGCCAATAAAAACATGAGTGATTTGTTAACGCAACCCGCTCCATTACCGCCCGCCGCGGGTGGAACGGATATTTCGAAATTAACTGGCGTAAACACGCTCATCCCAGGACAGCCGAGCGAAAATATACCAACACCTAAACCCCAGATGGATATTCCTTTTGCTGTCATTTCCGTATCGATGCAATTTAATCGTTGGAAAGCCATTTTAAGCTACCAGGATAAATTATATAGCGTATCAACAGGTGACACTTTATTTGATGGATCAAAAGTCGCTTCGATCACCAAGAATGGCGTCACATTGGTTAAAGATGGCAAACGCAGAAAAATTAGCATACAGACATCCATATAATTGACAGGACGTGGTTTATTTTCACAAAAAATGATTTGATGGATTTTAATGATGCGGAAAAAAATACTCTTTTTGGCGATCATTTTTTTATGCCAATCTTGTTTTGGCGAAACAGCACAGGAAATCACGATTCCCGGCTATAACCCGGCAACGGCTTCTTCTGCTCCGACACCTGTTTCACCAGAGAATGCAGCCCCGCCTATCCCTGAAAAAACTCAAACGCCCGTTCCCGCCACCGAAGAAGAATTACAAAGCTTGATTCAAGCAGTTGATTTAAGTTATTGGTCTGGCTTTGCTTCCTATTTATGGACTTGCACACCCCGTTATTACACCATGCCGATGTACAATGCTAAAAATGATATACAAGCAGCCTTCGACGAATTTAAGAAAACACAAGGGCTGCTCACCAAAGAACGAGCGATACAAATAGCGGCTATTTTGGCAAAACCGGTGGATTATAAAATTCCCGGATTAAAAGGCATTTCATGCGGCGTGAATATATTTGTTACCAATGCAAAAAAACCTTATCAACTCACTTGTTATTTTCTCATGCTGGACGCGCGTTATCTGTCACAATTAGCGATGGCCGTTGCAGCAAACAGTGGTAAACCAGAAGTCTTACCCGCGGATACCTTAAATGCCATTCAAAATTTGTTAAAAGCGAATTGTACGAAATCGGATCTTTAATCCACACGCACTTTCCCAGAAAAAACCTGACTGGCGGATCCTGTTAAAATGACCGGTGTTTTTTCATTGTCCCATTGCACAAACAAATCCCCCAGCGATAATTCCACTTTCACCTTTTTTTCCAACAAATTATTACGAATACCCGATACCACCGCAGCGCACGCATTGCTCCCACAAGCCAATGTTTCGCCAACGCCGCGTTCAAACGTACGCAATCGAATATGTGTCGGATTGACGATTTCCATAAATCCCACATTCGTTCCTTTTGGAAATAAGCGATGTGTTGAAATCACAGATCCAAATTGAGTAACAGGAAATGTTTTCGCCGAAGCCACTTGTAAAATGGCATGTGGATTTCCCATCGATAAAACCGATAATGCAAAACCCGGCTGCCCATCATCCAAAGAAATTTCATATAACAATCGTGTTCGATCTGCCTTAAAGGGAATATCCGTTGGTTCAAACCGCGGTAAACCCATATTGACATGAATATGATCGTAATCATCTACTTTTATTGTCGTCTGACCCGCTTTGGTTTCAATCGAAATGGACGATTTGTTTGTGATGTTATTTTCATGAAGAAAGCGTGCGATACAACGCATACCATTGCCGCATTGTTCCGCTTCACTTCCATCTGCATTAAAAATAAGGCAGGCAAAATCCGCTTTTTTGGAGGGTAAAATCACTAACAATTGATCAAAACCAATACCCGAATGCCGGTCAGCCAATAATTTCACCGGTATTTTATTCACATGAATGGATTGCGACAGACCCTCGATCACCACAAAATCATTTCCAATCCCATGCATTTTACTGAAAGTGAATGTAGTCATGTGGCTATTTTCGCTCCATGCGGTGGGGGTGCGGGTAAATATAATCGACCTGATTGACCACACCCATTTAACACACTGATAAAACAGGTGATCATGATCACAAATACTATTTTTTTCACACCGTCTTCCTATAATAATCAATTAATCCCGTTGTAGAAGAATCATGCGAATGATTCATCTGAACATTGTCTAAATCAGCTAATATCATGGGCAGCAACTGTTTACCTAATTCAACACCCCATTGATCAAATGAATTAATATTCCAGATAATTCCCTGCACAAAAATTTTATGTTCATATAAAGCCATTAACATCCCCAGTGAATGGGGCGTTATTTTATTTAAGAAAAAAACATGGCTCGGTCGATTACCGGGAATCACTTTATGTTCATTCTCATCCCATCGACCTTGCATTAACGCTTGTGATTGACTTAAAGCACTCGCCATCAGAATAGTTTGCAATGGCTGAAAATAATCGCTACGCGCAGCCAAAATAAAATCAATCGGTGTAAAATGCGGACTTTGATGTAAATGTTGAAAAAAAGAATGCTGACTGTCACAACCGAGTTCTCCCAAAATGACCGGACCCGTTGCATAGTCCACACGTTGATTCAATCGCGTAACGGATTTACCGTTACTTTCCATATCAGCTTGTTGGATATAATCACGAAAATAGGTTAATTCATGCGAATAAGGCACAATGGCCTGATGTCGACAACCAAAAAAATTAATATACCAAACGCCTATCAACCCCAATAAAACAGGCATATTTTTGCTAAAGTCAGCTTCTTTAAAATGCCTGTCCATGGCATGTGCCCCATCCTGAAACTCATAAAATTTTTCCATTCCAATCATCAATGCAATGGGTAACCCTATCGCAGACCATACGGAATAACGACCGCCCACCCAATCCCAAATGGAAAAAATCTGCGATTCCGGAATCCCCCATTTTTTGGCTTTTTCAATGGAGGCTGTCACTGCTACAAAATGAGAAGAAACATCGGGAGTACCCAACTTGTCTTTCAGCCATTGCTGAAGGAATGTCGCATTTGACAGTGTTTCAATCGTGGTAAATGATTTGGAAGAAATAATAAAAAGTGTTTTTTCAGGATCGATGTGTTGTAAAACATCATGCAGTTCCGAGCCATCGACATTTGAAATAAAATGGCAATGCAAGTTGGGATGCGCATAATGTTTTAAGGCATGCGTCACCATTAAAGGACCTAAATGCGAGCCCCCTATACCGATATTCACAATGTCCCGTATCGGTTTACCGGTCGCACCCCGCCAACTTTCGTCACGCACTTTCTCGGTAAAAATTTGCATTTTTTTCAATTGCGCGAGAATATCCGGCATCACATTGTGATCATTCACCATGAGGCTTTGACAGCTGCGATCGCGTAATGCGGTATGTAAGGCAGGACGGTTTTCGGTAAAATTAATGTAAGACCCTGAAAACAGTGCCTCTCTCGCCTCTGATAAATGCACTTCGTCTGCGAGTTTGACCAGCAATGAAATGGTTTCCTGATTGATTCGATTTTTTGAAAAATCCCATAAAATAGCGCCAACCGTTAATGAAAAATGGGCAAACCGTTCAGGATCTTCTGCAAACCATTCTTGCATGGAACAATCCGCAATGGATTGATAATGTTGTTCGAGTGCTTGCCAGGCAGGCAATTCCGTTAATTTTTTCATTCGCGGCTCAAATAGCTTAGAATAACTGACTTTATAAAACGAAAAAAGACGATCGTTAAAATTATTGCAGCATGACTTCCTCTCAGAGTAAGATAAGTGCAACATAAGGGTAAAAATCATGGATGACTTATTCCAGACACTGGAAACACAAATCCGAACACTGATCGAACGCTTCGAGCAACTCGAATATGAAAAAGAGGCTCTGGCTACAAAAAACAAAATCGTGGTTTCTCAAATTGAAAACATGATTTCCCGTCTTAAATCCATTGAGAGTCCGTCATGAACGATCCTATTGCTGAAACAACCATTGAAGTATTGGGTAAACCGTTCCAGATCAAATGTGCAGAATCCCAAAAAGCGTATCTCGAAATAGCTTCTGATTATCTCGATGAAAAAATGCGGTATTTTCGCCAGCAAGGCATTTTGGAGTTCGATAAGGTCATCGTCATTGCCGCCCTCAATATCGTCCATCAACTGTTAACGCAGGAAACACAAAAAGAAAATCAGATGGAAGGTGTTAATCAACGATTACGTGATTTACGGGATAAAGTCGATCAGGCTTTGATGATGAATGAGTCCTAATTTTTCGAAAGCAAAATTACGTAAAATACTGTTATCTTATCGTCGTCAAATACCTTTTCCTGAACGTGAGGCAGCTGCAAAAAAGGCAGTGGCGTTATTATTAAAAATCAATATTTTCCAAAGAGCCCAAGAAATTGCCTGTTATTATCCCTTTCATGATGAATTTGATTGTTTGCCGATGATAAAAGCAATCTGGCGGGCAAACAAAAATTGTTATTTACCGATAGTGACTGAAACGCAACAATTGAACTTTGCTCTCTATCAAAACGATACTGTCTTACAGCCCAATCGTTATCAGATACCCGAACCCATCCATGATAAAACCATCACACCCGACAAGCTTGATCTGGTGTTGATACCGTTGCTGGGTTTTGACAAGCAAGGTAACCGTTTAGGCATGGGGGCCGGTTACTACGATAGAACCTTTGAGACGCATCAACATACCCAAAAACCTTTTTTATTAGGCTTGGGGTATGAAGTGCAGTGCATATCCGATATACCGAAAGATGAGTGGGATGTGACACTCGATGGCGTGATGACGGAAAAAAATTGTTATTTTTTCTAGGGCGGCTCGCGTCGTCCCGCGGACAAGCCATAGGAATCTACACAACTAAACTGTGTCATTCCCGCGAAGGCGCACTAGCATCCGGTAAATCAGCAGTATAATTGCACACAAAAACGTATCAAATCAAAAAACCCTGTCATCCCGCAAAAAAA
>CAZEEF010000075.1:0-8933 GCA_964511095.1 uncultured Coxiellaceae bacterium
TTTGTGGCATGCCGCGCGGTGCGGGTGGAATATCCTGTAAATCAAAACGACCCAACGATTTATTCGCCGATGCCATTTCACGCTCACCTTGCAATACATGCACAGTCACAGCCGTTTGATGGTCAGCCGCCGTGGAGAAAGTCTGCGTTGCCTTCGTCGGAATCGTCGTGTTTTTTTCAATGAGCTTGGTCATGACGCCGCCCAATGTTTCAATGCCGAGCGAAAGCGGTGTCACATCCAGCAATAACACATCTTTCACCGCACCTGACAGCACAGCACCCTGAACAGCCGCACCGATCGCGACCGCTTCATCCGGATTGATATCACGACGCGGTTCTTTATTGAAGAGAGTCTTAACGGTTTCCTGCACCAGCGGCATACGCGTTTGGCCACCGACTAAAATCACATCACCGATATCTTCCAGTTTAACGCCCGCATCTTTAATCGCTGTTTTGCAAGGATCAATCGTACGCTGAATTAAATCTTCAACTAACGATTCTAATTTAGCACGCGTAATTTTGACATTAAGGTGTTTAGGACCGCTCGCATCCGCTGTAATATAAGGTAAATTCACATCCGTTTGCTGTGCAGAGGA
The DNA here is from genome assembly GCA_964511095.1 of uncultured Coxiellaceae bacterium. Lineage (GTDB taxonomy): Bacteria > Pseudomonadota > Gammaproteobacteria > DSM-16500 > DSM-16500 > DATIJJ01. The sequence continues at coordinate 596 of CAZEEF010000075.1, forward strand.
CAGTTCAATTTTCGCTTTTTCGGCTGCTTCTTTTAAACGTTGTAACGCGAGAGGATCATTTCGTAAATTAATGCCAGAGGATTTTTTAAACTCATCAATTAAATAATTAATCAATCGAAGATCGAAATCTTCACCCCCGAGGAATGTATCACCATTGGTAGATAATACTTCGAATTGATGTTCACCATCGACTTCAGCAATTTCGATGATCGAAATATCAAACGTACCACCCCCCAAATCGTAAACAGCAATTTTGCGATCGCCCGGTTTTTTATCCAGACCAAATGCCAGTGCTGCAGCGGTCGGTTCATTGATAATACGGCGCACTTCAAGACCCGCAATGCGGCCGGCATCTTTCGTCGCCTGACGTTGTGAATCATTGAAATAAGCCGGAACCGTAATCACCGCTTCCGTCACCGGATGACCCAAATAATCTTCAGCCGTTTTCTTCATCTTCATGAGTACTTGCGCAGAAATTTGCGGCGGCGCCAATTTTTTATTGCCCAATACTTCAACCCAGGCATCGCCATTATCCGCACGAATAATTTTATACGGTACGATTTCTTTATCTTTCTTGACCACTTCTTCGTCATAACGTCGGCCAATCAATCGTTTTGCGGCGTAAATCGTATTAGCAGGATTCGTGACGGCCTGACGCTTGGCAGGCTGACCGACTAACACTTCTTCATTATCAAGATAGGCCACTACAGACGGCGTCGTACGATCGCCTTCCGCATTTTCGATGACACGCACTTTATCGCCTTCCATCACGGCGACACAGGAATTCGTTGTACCCAAATCGATACCGATGATTTTATTCATTGCCATTTTTATTCTCCAAATAAAGAAGTAGTGTCTTTTATATATGGGTTTTTATTTCGTTTTCAATATTACTTTGCAACAACCACCAACGCCGGACGAATTAGTCTATTATTCAATAAGTAACCTTTTTGTAACACGTTCAATACGGTATTGGGCTGCACCGTTTTATCATTTTGCGTTGAAACAGCCTGGTGCAATTCCGGATTAAACAATTGCAATTCCGGGTTCACCTGCTCAATCCCAAATTTGGTGAAAGCCGCATAAATCATTTTCAATGTCAGTTTCACCCCATCCAATAAAGTCCCTGATCCAGACGCTTCACCCTCGTGCGCGGCAATCGCACGCTCCAAACCGTCGACAATCGGCACCAGTTCCAGAACAAATTTTTCTAACGCATATTTATGCGCATTTGAAACATCCCGCTCCATACGACGCTGCATATTATCCATCTCCGCCTGTAAGCGTAACAGGCGATCCCAGGCATCCGAGGCTTTTTCTTCTGTTTCGGTCAAACGCTTCCGTAATTCGTCATACGACAGCATTTCAACTGGCGGTTCATGAACGTCGGCACTCTCGGTTTCATCATGCGTCTCTTTGTGTAATTTATTATGTAACGAGGCGGTACTGCCCGCTTTATCTTTATGGTGTGTTGACACGTCTTTTTCTCCCGCTCAAAAAAATCTATATAAGGACATTCACACCTGATTCAAGGCGGCTGATAATAATTTTGCTGTCATATCGACCGCTGAAATCACGCGCTCATAAGGCATGCGTGTCGGGCCAATCACACCCAAACTGCCCACGAGTTGTCCATCGACGGCATACGATTGCGTGATGATACTGCAGTCATCAAATACCTGATAACCTGATTCTTTACCAATAAAAATTTGCATGCCTTCGGCTTCCAACGCCTGATCCAGTAAATTTAAAATTTCCTGTTTTTGTGAAATGGCATCAAACAGTAATCGTAATTGTTCGAAATTGGCTTCGCGCGAATAATTGAATAAATGATTGTGTCCCGCCACCAGACAATCTTTAGGATTTTCCTTGTCATTGACAAACACTTTATTGGCCACATCAATCGCTGTTTGCAAAAGACAAGCCATATTATTTCTATCGTCACGGAGCGCAACTGAAATATCCTGACGAATCGTCAACAATTCTTTACCGACAAAATGGGTATTTAAATAATTGGCGGCCTGCTGTAATTCACTGGAGGAATAAATACGATCCGTGTAAATAATACGATTTTGCACTTCCCGATTATTCAACACGAGAATGACCAACACCCGATTCGATGACAACGGTAAAAACTCGATTTGCCGCAATTGGATTTTATTGCGTCTTGGCAATGCCACAATCCCCGTTAGCTGGGTCAAACTCGATAACAGTGTCGAAGCGGATTGCAACAAATGGGATAATGTCATATCCGGATTCAGTTGCGTTTCGAGTGCTTGAATATCGATTTCTTCCATCGATTGGGTCGTCAATAAATTATTCACGAAGAGTCGATAGCCTTGAGACGTGGGAATTCTGCCTGCGGACGTGTGCGGTGAAGCAAGATACCCCGCTTCTTCCAGATCGGCCAGAATATGGCGGATGGTCGCCGGACTTAAGCCCAGTGCATATTCCTCAGCAATCGTTTTAGATCCAATGGGATGACCGTCCTGGATATAACGTTCGACCAAAATTTTTAATATTTGCCGGGCGCGTTGATTGACTGGTGTCTCGCTCATAACTCACCTATGATATAACTTCGCAGTATAGCATAAGGAAACACCATGGCCACCACGTTTAAAAGTATCGGCATCATTGGCCGCGTCAGAAATGCGGGCATCAAAGAAACATGCCAGGCACTGATTGAATATCTGAAAACGCTGGATGTGCAAATCTATATTGAAGAAGATACAGCCGAATCATTAAATGAAACCTCCGTCTCGCTATTATCCCGTGAAAAACTCGGCAAACATTGTGATTTATTAATTGTCGTCGGCGGCGATGGCAGTCTGTTACATGCAGCACACATTGCGGTCAATCAGGATTTGCCCGTACTCGGTATCAATCGCGGCAGTCTGGGTTTTTTAACCGATATTTTGCCGACGGAACTCGCCAGAATTAAGCCCATCCTACAGGGTGAATATCATATCGAAAAACGATTTTTACTCACGAGTTCAATCGACATTCATGGTAACCATATCGGCCAGGATGATTCATTAAACGAAGTGGCCCTGATTCCAGATGCTATTCCCCATATGATTGAATTTGAAATTTTTATTGATGACCAGTTCGTTTGCAGTCAAAATTCCGATGGGCTCATTGTCGCCACACCGACTGGCTCGACTGCGTATGCGTTATCAGGCGGAGGTCCCATTCTTCACCCGCAACTGGATGCGATCGTATTAGTACCCATGTTTCCGCATTCATTAAGCAGTCGTCCGATTGTGGTAGAAGGTAATCGTCGGATCAACATTATCATTACACCGAATAATATCACGTCACCGCGCATCAGTTGTGACGGCCGCGCTTACATCAATACGCCCGCCGGCAGTCATATCACGATTCGCAAAAAACCCCATCAACTCCATCTCATTCACCCCCTCGATTACAATTATTACGAAGCACTGCGCAGCAAACTGCATTGGGGGAAAAAGCTTAAATACCTGGAATAAAATACTATGCTCATACAAATCACTATCAGCAATCTGATTACCATCCATGAATTAAATCTGGAATTTTTCGCCGGCACGACTGTGTTAACCGGTGAAACGGGAACGGGAAAATCCATTTTAATCGATGCGATTGAATTGGCGCTTGGCGCGCGCGCATCGGAACAAGTCGTCCGGCCCGGCCAGGAAAAAGCCGATATCAGCTTATGTTTTGATATCAGCCAGCTGCCCGCTGCCAAACAATGGTTAAAACAATATGATTTAAATCAGGAAACCGCTGAATGCATCATTCGCAGAAGCATCACGAAAGACGGCCGTTCACGCAGTTATATCAATGGCATGCCAACGACGTTACAACCGCTCCGGGAATTCAGTGCATTATTAATGGATATTCACGGTCAACACGAACATCAAACGCTATTGAAATCGGAAAAACAGCGTGAAATGCTGGATGATTTTGCGAATCATCCTTTGTTGACACACAAAGTGGCTGAGTTAGCACATGAATGGCGTACGCTGAACCGCGAATTGACTGCCTTACACAAATTAACAGAAGAACGCAGCGCTAGAGGCGAATGGATTGCTTTCCAATTACGTGAATTAGAAGAATTACAATTACTGCCCAATGAATTTCAAGCATTGGATCTTGAACACAAACAATTGGCGAATGCCGGTGAATTGCTGCAAAACATGCATCATGCTTTACACTGTCTGACTGAAAATGAAGAACAGAATGCGTTAACTTTATTAAACCAGGCATTGCAAGCACTTGAAATCGTGCAAAACGTCAATCCAAAAATTGCTGTCTGGATTGAAAATCTTAAAACGGCGATCATTCAAATCAGTGAAACGGAAAGTGATTTGCAGCATTATTTAAACACACTGGAAATCGATCCGGAACGATTACATTGGGTAGAAGAACGCATCGGGACATTATTTGATGTGGCGCGTAAATATAAAATTTCTCCGAATGAATTGGATGAATTTCAGCAAACACTCTCACAGGAATTAAAAGCGCTGGCAAACAGTGATGAACGTTTGACTGTATTGACTGAACAATTAAAAACAATTGAAAAAAATTATGCGACGGCTGCAAAAAAACTGTCAGAAAGCCGCATCAAAGCCAGCCAAAAACTCGAGAAAGAAATCACTGACACCGTTCGCGAACTTGCATTACCGCATGCGCATTTCAACGTTCATTTTGAAGAAAATAAAACGACTGATTTTTCACCGAATGGATTGGATAAAATAACGTTTCAGATAACGACCAATCCCGATCAACCGATGCAACCCTTGGCGAAAATCGCATCGGGTGGTGAATTATCCCGTATCAGTTTGGCCATCCACATTGCAACCGCTGAACAGCATACGATTTCGACGTTGATATTTGATGAAGTCGATGTCGGTATTAGCGGTGGCACGGCGGAAATCGTCGGAAAATTATTACGTCGACTGGGCAAAACGCATCAGGTATTTTGCATTACCCATTTGGCACAAGTGGCCGCGCAGGGTCATCATCATGTACGCGTTCAGAAAGTGAATCATGCAAATATCACACAAACCTATATTCAACCGCTTTCGTTTGATGAAAAAATACAGGAAATCGCACGCATGCTTGGCGGTTTGGCCATCACGACAAAGACATTGGAACATGCCAGAGAAATGGTAGAAAGCGTTAAAAGCTTAGAAGGCTTCCCCCTTTGAAAAGGCATTGTTGCGTCATTCGTCATCGCGAGCCTCCGAAGGAGGCGTGGCGATCCAGTGTAGCCAATTTCAAAAATAATGGCCGCATTCTGGATTGCCACGTCGCACAAAACGCTCCTCGCAATGACGATGTTGCATAAAAAGTGATTTACGCAACAACGCCTTTTCAAAGGGAGGAGCTTTCAAAGTTTTCACACTTTAAAATTAAGCTTGCATGATGAGGTAGCCCGGTCCTTACCTGGGAAAAGTGAGTTAACTTCATGATTATACTAAATATTTTTGAATTCTGTGTAACACTTTTCGCGATTTTTCATCAAAAAGTGAGTTAACTTCATGAATAATAACAATATTTCTCGTTATGGGCGGGGTGATTCTGGCATCGCAGTCAGGCTTCGCGCCACTGAAGGCGTTTCTGTGGAAGAAACGTTGACAGTGATGGGTGCTGAATGAGAAACAGATGGCACTTCAACCGGTGAAAATTGATTGTTGATAGTAGGCCCGATGTACTTATGATAGGAAGAGTCACCATTTGATACGGGTGACACCGGAGGCGTTTCCTGTTTTATTGTTTGAACTTCGCCAATTTTTTCCTGAGATCGGGTCGATTTAGACAATAATTTTTTTACACCATAACCCAATCCGGCAAGCAGCAAGCCGCCAAAGAAAACGATTTTCGCTCCAATAAAAGTCGCTGCCGCATGCGCACCAGCGGCAGCGGCTGCACTTGTCGCCACCGTGTGCGCGCCAACCGTGACACCTACCGCTGCACCCACGGATGAAAAAGCACCGCCACCGGCTGCCATCACACTCGCAAATGTCACACCGCCAACAATGCCGCCGCCAATAACACCTGCTACACCCAACGTGAAGACAGTCAGTACGGTCAGCGTCACGCCCACCGCTATAAACATACCGATTGCTTTCCAGTTAATGGGTTTCGGTGGAATTAAATTGGCGGCGCATTCTTCCAAACAAATTTCCATTTGTAATTTTTTTTGATCCGCATTGGGAACTGTTTTTTTATTTGAAAAATAAACGCCTTTTACCACATCAAACACTGACGATTGTTGATCAACATACTGCTTCAGCGAACCTCTCAGCCATCCGACTAAATCCACCAATTGCTTCAAGTCATCGGTCGCGAGCGCGTCCTCATGTTCGCGATGAAAGGCTTTATGCAATGCAAGGCGATGACGATACGTTTCAGTTTGCACGTATTCAAACACTTTTTTCGCGGTAGGTGTGATTCTCTGGCGTCGCACTAATTCATTCAGTAATTGTTCTGTCGTCGCATATTCATCCACTGAAATATTTTCTTCGAATCGAAGTCCTTGCAAGATAAAATCGACGGGTCTCATCAAATCATCTTTAATATTAATTTTCTGATTTGAAACGGGACCGATGTAATCTTTCAGCGTTTTATCATAAAAATGTTTCGCAACAATTTGTTTTTCTTGTATTAAATTCTGTTTTAACGCTGACAGACGAACACCCGACGTTTTTTCTTCACCGTTCAGATCAAGCGAAATGGCTCGTGCATTTAATACCGAACAAGTTCTCGGACCAAAACCCAATGCGTTACCTGCTTCAAAATCCGAGATTTGCTCAGTTAATTCTTCAACGGATCCACTCAGTTGGGTTAATGAAACGCCCGCGGGATCCATCATAAATTGTCTGTTTTTTTGATGAAATTGATCGGCCAGTTGAGAAATTTCTTGCGCTATTTCTTTAATTTGATTTTTGATGGATGCATCGATGTGATCGTCAAAAATTAAAAAACAATCGATATCACTGTAGGGGGTTGCCTGACGGCGTGCTAAAGAACCTGTGATGCAGAGTTCAAGAGATGCAGTCGCGACGTCCATGGCAATGCCATGTTTCTGCAATGCCATACAAAATACGTTTCGCAACAAACTGATCAGCTTTTCTGTAATCACAGTCTGATCGTTTTCTGTTGTAATCGCTTCTAATTCTCTTAGAAAGCCAGGAATCAAATCATCAAATCGGCCGATCGCCATAAGTCACTCGCCAATCCATTAAATAAACAATCAATTACCAATAGACTGATTATAACTCACTGATACTTAACGCATTGTTAAGACGATAACATAACTAATTATTTGATTAATAAAGCATTTTTAAACAGATAGCTGACATTTTTGACAAATACCATAGATATTCAGGCTATGATCCGTGATCATATAACCGGCCTGTTTTGCCACGTATTGCTGGCGTTCTTCAATCACGGAATCCACAAATTCTTCGACACTGCCGCATTTGACACAGACCAGATGATCATGGTGTTTCCCATAATCCAGCTCAAATACGGAATGGCCTTCGGCAAAATTATGTCGAACAACTAAGCCCGCTTCTTCAAATTGTGTTAATACACGATAGACAGTGGCAAGACCAATATCATCGCCCGATTCCAGTAAAACACGATAAACATCTTCTGCGCTTAAATGATGTAATTCCGCATTTTCAAGAATTTGCAGAATTCTGACGCGCGGAATGGTCACTTTTAATCCCGCTTTTTTTAAATTTGAATTATCCAAAATCGCTCTCCTGGCGTTAGTCCATTAACATTTAACAAGATGCACAAAATAAGGTATTATGTCGACCCTTTCAACGTATCCGATGGAAAATAATGATGAAAAAAATACTTTCACTACTCGCCGCTCTTTTGATGCTCTCCGGTTGTATCCACAAAATGGATATTGAACAAGGTAATATTATTACACCGGAAATGGTTGCCAAATTGCATACGGGCATGACGGAAGAACAGGTCAAAAACATCATGGGGTCACCGATGTTAGTCAATACGTTCGATGATAATCGAATTGATTATGTTTATACCTATAAACCCGCACATGGCAGCATCACGGAAAAAAGTATGACGCTGACCTTCAGAAATCGTCGATTGCAGCAGATGGGTGGGAATATGTATTCGCAGTATATGCGATAAGCTTCGCTTGAGTAGTATCGTCAATCCATTTCGTCTACGTCGTCCCGCGCACAAGCTGACGTTGTTGCGTCATTCGTCATCGCGAGCCTCCGAAGGAGGCGTGGCGATCCAGAATGGAGGCAATTTCAAAAATAATGGTCGCATTCTGGATTGCCACGTCGCATAAAACGCTCCTCGCAAT
>CAZEEF010000076.1:0-8844 GCA_964511095.1 uncultured Coxiellaceae bacterium
TGTGTAATTATCATACCGATTTACCGGATGCTAGTGCGCCTTCGCGGGAATGACACAGTTTAGTTGTGTAGATACCTATGTAAGAGCGCGCTGGCATGACACGATGGCAGTGGCGTTTTGCCCACTCATGAAGTTGAATAATCAATCATAATGTTCTATGATTTCTTGCTTCATCTATCTGCCGGGAAGCCTGGATAGATATCTTCATTATCACCTCAAAATCACTATCGGATGAGAATCAATTCAATACACAGGATCAATAAAATGATTTACAAAATCAGGAGCACATCATGTTTAAAAAAATAGTCGTTGCAGGTGCAGTTTTTGCAGTCACTTCTACCGTTGCATTCGCCGCTGGCGCGCCTTATTTGGGTGCAAGTGTCGGTATCGTTGATAACCTTGCACAAGGCGGTAATTTCAGAGGCGCACCGCTTACCGTGAATGGCGGTTATGGCGCTGTCTTGAATCAAAATTTTTATCTGGCAGGTGAAGTGTTTGCCACAGTTGGCACATTAACGTTGAAAAATAATTCGACTATGAATAATCTTCAAACTACTTATGGCTATGGTGCAAGTTTCATTCCAGGGTTGATGCTGAGTGATCATACCATGACTTATGCTCGTTTGGGCGTCGTAAAAACGCGCTTTACCACTTACAGCAAAACAGTCACCGGTGGCCAGATAGGATTAGGATTACAAACCAGCGTTACACAAAATTGGGACTTACGCGGCGAATATGACTATACCAAATACAATAAATTTAGCGGTATTTCTGCAACAACCGATGCATTCAATATTGGTTTAGTTTACAAGTTCGCTTAATTTATTTGATGTTTCTGTTGCGGAGGTCAGTGAAATGTCCTCCGCTATCTTGTAAAAAGAGAATAAGGCTGTAAAATTTGAGCTAATTTATTTTTTAGTCAGGGACAGGAGTGACAGGATGTTAAAAAAGACAGGAATTACTATTGCGATTTTGTTAGCCAGTTCTGCTGCAGCATTTGCGGATAATATGCTGCCGTATTTGGGCGGTGAAATCGGTTATGATACGGGTAAATGGAAGCTCAAGGATGTCACAGGTATTAAAACGACACGCAATGCGAATGGTGTGTTTGGCGGTCTTTTCGCAGGTCTCAGTTTTCCATTAGCTCCTCACTTTGTCGTTAACGCAGAAATATTCGGTAATGAAAGTTCTACCAGTACCAGTAATCAGGTCATCAATATTGCAGGCGGCGGCACAGCCGTGGCTAAAATGCGGATGAAATATAGCTATGGTGGAGGCCTTTTGCCAGGACTCAAGTTTAATAATTGCGTCATGGCTTATTTACGCGCGGGATATATCCGGTCTGCTTTTTATTTACATCAATCGGTTGTACCAGCCGGTTCGGGTTCTAACTGGAGCAAAAATCATGTTGGCGGCGGTCAATTTGGTGTGGGCATAGAGGGAACCGTGGATAGCGCAGGTAATTGGGGTGTGCGTGGTGAGTATGATTATGTCACCTATAATTCATTTACGGCATTTGGTAATACGATTTCTCCCCGCGATAATCAATTCAAACTAGGTGTGTTATATAACTTTTATTAACAGAGGATGAATCAGTGAAATCATTTAAAATAATAACATTCGCATCGGCGAGTATGATGACAGCCTGTCTGTCGACGGGTGCTTTGGCTGTTGCGCCTTTACCGATTGGTTGGTATCTCGAAGCCAATGTCGGTGCTCCGAAAATCAGCAATGTCAGTTATGCGTCTAACAGTTCGCTTTCAACATCGGGACTCGGTTGGGGTATTAATGGCGGCTATAAATTCATGCCTTTTTTTGCGGCTGAAATTGGCTATACCAATTATGCTAATTCTACTGCAAAAGTGAATGGTGTCAAAATTGCCACAGCGACTTATTATTCCTATGACATTGCTGGCAAACCTATTTTACCAATTGGCGACACCGGGTTTGAATTATTTGCCAAATTGGGTATTGCTCATTTGAATGCGAATGTGAAATCAGCTAATTCAAGTTATGCAAAAGCCAATAACATTGTCGTTTCGACAGGAACCAAAAATGTGAATGGACTGTATTATGGATTGGGCGCTGAATATTATTTTATCCCTGCGCTGGCTGTGAATGGACAATGGGCCAGAGCAAAGGGTAACAGTAAAACAGGTAATTTGAGTATGTATTCGCTGGGTGTGAGTTATTTGTTTGGATAAAAAAGTACGGTGGGGTATTTGCCCCATTCGTCATCGCGAGCCTCCGAAGGAGGCGTGGCGATCCAGACTGTAGCCAATTTCAAAATAACGGTCGCATTCTGGATTGCCACGTCGCACAAAACGCTCCTCGCAATGACATATAAAAATGATTTACGCAATAACGCCGTTTTTGTCAGGGTGTCATTGACATGCACGAAGGTGCAGCAGTATAAGTTGGCGAGGGTTTGGATTTAGAAGATACCCGGTTACAAAATAATGAAAAACACGATGATAATGTAAATGACGATTTTTTATTTTTTTCTTTTAATTTTTCCTGATCTAACTCTTGACTGGATTTAGACAATGCATTTTTTTGTTCATCGACAAGAATTTTATATTCGTCATATAAATTGTTTCCAATATCAGATTCAAATGATGTAACCTTTATGCCATGTTTTACTGCGTTGTCTACTACGTCGAGATTTTTTTTCCATGAGACGAGCGCTTTTTTCCATTCAGCGAAACAGTTTTGTATTTCTTTTTCAGCAGCGTTTACATATCGGCAGTTAAATAATTTTGCTTTGGCCAGTACAACCTCATTTTTCGCCGTAATGGCATGTCTGAATTTTGTTTTCAGTGAGATTTCATCATCTGGAAAAATAAGATCATTATTAAAATCAAGCTGTACTTTGTTTTTAACGCTCCTCCCTAAATATACTGAGTCTCTGAGGTCCAGATGATTGATCGTTTCTTCAAATGCTTTAACAACAGGACCATCGGGTATCTTTCTCGGCTTCATAAAATAATCCTCAGTTTTGTTATTTCTTAACTCTAGAAATAAGCTTAAAACGAGGAAAATAAAAGAGGTCTTGAAGCGATGTAATCAAATTGTAATAAAACTAAGACTGGAAAATTCTCATCAAAAATGCCCGAATATCGACAATTTCTTCCGCACAAACAGAATGTTGCATGGCATAAGCATGCCATTCCACTGCATCATTATTTTTTTTCAACAGCTGAAAAGCATTTTTGCCCAGCAAATAAGGCACAATGCTGTCTTCTAAACCATGACCGATAAAAATAGGAATGGATTGATTAGCGATAGTAGCCTGTTGCAGAATTTCATCCGCCCTGGGTAAATAACCGGATAAGGCAATCATCCCGCCTAATCGTTCCGGATAAGTCAGACCCGTCGTGAGCGCCATCACAGCACCTTGCGAAAAACCGGCCAATATAATTTTTTCGGCAGGTAACCCCCGATTTTTTTCATGTTCAATCAATGCCCGTATTTTTTGGCTGGAAAGCGCGATACCCGCCTCATCAGCCTGTTGATCAATCGAAAAAGAAACAATATCGTACCAGGCAGGCATGTGATAACCATTATTGATCGTAACAGGCAAGGTGGGTGCATTTGGAAAGACAAAGCGTAACGGTAAGGTGGCGGGTAACTTCAGTTCCTGAACAACCGGCACAAAATCGCTACCATCGGCACCGAGACCGTGCAGCCAGATGATCGAACCAATAGGCGATGAGGAAGGGTTGATTTCAATAGCAGAAAGGCGTTCGGTCATAACAGTCTAAGTCCCAGATTTATCAGTTATTTAAAATTTCAATACTTGCTTCATTAACCGAGAAATAGTACTCTTAAGTCAAGAAACTGCAAGGATTCTATACACAAAAATTGCGGTCGATAATGTTTCTGACGATATCATCAGGTTATTAAATTAAGGAATAATCGCATTATGAAACGATCTTTCAAATTGGCGCTCGGTGTGACGCTTTTAGAAATTATGTTGGTACTGGCCATTGCTGCAATGGTTGTTGTCATGTCTATTCGTTACTATCAATCGGCCAGCACCAACCAAAAAGTGGCAGCTACGCTGAATGCTGCTACCGCTATTATGGCGGCCGGAGAAAACTATCTTTCCTCAACGGGTTCATTTACGGGTATTGTGGATGCGAGTATTACACCCTATATGCCAGGCGGTGTCATGCCGGTTTCACCTTGGGGAGGTGGCAGTTTGTCAGTGACGGCGGGTGGCGGTGGAGCGACCTATAGCATTAATGTTCCAGGTCTTACGGCGGGAGGGACAGGCCAGGCTGTCTGTGCGCAAATCAATCAATTACTTCTAAAAAATTCCAAAATGTCTATGGTGACTTGTGGAACAATTGTCGTTACCAGTTAATAAGACACGCCGCTATCATCATCCCGTGCCTGTTTTTGGCACGGGATACCTTAAGAACGGACTCATGCTCAATTCGAGTCAAGCAAGCTTGTTAAAAATGATTCAGGAGTAATTATTTTACCTTTTATTTTTAACTCATTTTCTGCTGCTTTTAGTGCACGAATTTCTCTTTGCATGGTTTCTGGATTATTCATGTCCCAGACTACTTGAAAAAGATGAAATTTATTATTGTAATCTTTTGACAGAAAATCGACTTTATACCTCTCTTTTGTAAGGTAATAATAGACTTCATGCCCTTTTCTTCTTAATTCAATATAAACTAAATTCTCAAATAAATGACCAAGATTTTCAGAAGATCGACTTGTATAAGCATTAATAAGTCCGGTATCTATGGTATAAATCTTGCGGGGATTCGTTTGAGTTTTTCTGATCGATTCTGAATAGAGTGGAACGGCAAACAGAAGATAAGCATCTTCTATATAACCTAAATAATCATGAATTGTCATTTTACTAACATTCATGCCTTGGCTTTTCATATCATTAAAAAATTTATTGACAGAAAAAGGTGAGCCTGATGCCGAAATTAACGTTTTGATAAAATATTTTATTAATGGAATATTGGTGATGTTATGGCGCTCAATAATGTCGCGAAAAATAACAACATCAACATAATCTTGTAATATACGATTTCGATCGAGAGCTTCCAGATTCACCACTTCAGGAAAGCCGCCTTCTTTAATATAATCATTTAGTAATTTGAGAAACGTATCGTGTGATATTTTTCCAAACGGTTTTTTAGGTAAAGTCATTTCTTTGGCGAGCAAATATTCTTTAAAACTATAAGGCCAGATTTCGGTTGCCAATGATCGGCCGCGTAATGAAGTCGCTATTTCTTTACTGAGCAATTTTGCAGAGGAACCTGTTAAAAATATTTCAACCTTCTTTGTGTCAAAAAAACGACGCACAACAATTTCCCATTGTGGAACATTTTGTATTTCATCTAATATAAAATAACAAAGTAGCTGATGATTTTCAGGGTAGAGAGTATAAAAATTATCGATTAATTCACCCAATTTGGGTGCCGTTAGAGGTAATAAACGATCATCTTCAAAGTTGAGATAGAGGATACGGGTGATTAATTCAGGATTTTTGGCTAATAGTTTTTTTATTTTTTGCAATAAAAAATAGGTTTTCCCCGTTCGCCTCATACCAATAGCCACTTTTATTTTATTTATAATATCAGGAAGTCTAATCTCGCGTGGGACAGTATGATTAAACTGGGTTATTTTGGCTTGAAACTCTTCTAAAATTTCCTGTAGTAACAGGGGCATATAGATCTATCCTTATTTATAAGGACAGATTTGGTAAAATCTGTCTCTTTATAGAGATACAGATTACACTATCCCTGTCTTTTTGTAAAGAGACATCCTGTTGTTTACAGAAGTGAGGGCTGAGCTGTTACACTTTTTATCATTACAGGCTATAAAACGCCGCTTCATTCGACGTCAAAAACTCACACCGCAACAAATGTCCAGACTCATTCAGTTGAATCACTAATCGTTTTGAGCGATCTTTATCTTCAGCGTGCAATAATATTTCATGCGTCACGGTAGAATAGAGATGTTGTTCGAGTAATTTATCTAATGATTTACTATTTCCTTTTCGCCATAATGCTTCATGCGCCAAAAATTTGACGACTTCCGGTGCAAAACTCAATTCAATACTAAAACTTTTTTGTAATCGACGCGCAAGCATTTTAATTTTGGCTTTAATAATTTTTTCCAGCGCAGCATAATCCAGCGGTATAAAAGGAATGATATTGAATGTTTGCAGCAATGGTTCCGGAAAATGTTCTGTCAATTTCGGCATTAATACATCACATAATTCATGCGGTGAAGGCCACGCTGTATTCTGTTGTAAAGGATCATGAACATGTTCGTTCAATACCAATTGCATTAAATCAAGCTGCATCAAATCTGTTTTAGGATGCTTTTCTGACTGTGACAGTGTTGCATCATCCATTTGATCGCTCGCCATACGAGTGGTTGCGATAATGATAGTATGACGAAAATCATATTGATTATTTTCCGCATCGATCAGATAACCCTGTGTAAATATATCTTTGATTAAATAAAATGTTTCATGAGACATGCGATCCATGTTTTCCATTAACACGATGGCATAAGGCTTTTCCTGAACAGCAGAAAGCCAGTGAGTATCCGTATTTTCCAGATTGACGTGTAACACAGCCTGTCGATGACCAAATAAATGTTCAGCCATTGCATAAGCCATTTCCGTTTTACCAGCATCTTGTGGACCGACCAATAAAAAATTACATAAAGGTCCGCTGTTATCCTGTAATTTGATGCAAGCATTTTGTAATAAAGAAGCCATCATATTGATTGCTGCATCTTGACCGAATATGTTTTTTCTCAACGTCTCTATGAATTTTTGTGCTTGAAATTGAGTATTTTGTAAATGCGTGACCGGCACTTCTGTCGAGTGAGAAATCACCTGCATTAAAAAATGCGGCGTCACAACGGATTTCGATTCACTGTGTTCATGGCGATCCGGCAGATTGGCACGAGCGGCAGCACTGTCTAATAATTCGAATGTTTTATTAAAATCACAATCACCCGGCAAATAATGTGTTGCCATCGTATAAGCCTGATGAATGACTTCGTCTGAAATCATTGCGTGATGAAAATTTTCCAACGAGAAGCAATTATTTTTTAATAAGGTGATTTGCTCGTCTTTATTCAATTTTGCCAAATGCGTTATCGAAAAAAGATGTTCGATCGTTGATTTTTTTAATGTATTTTTTTCTGAAATAAAAAGAATGATTCGCCATTCATCACACAGTAAGATTTCTTTTATCATCTGACTTAAATGAATCGCATTTGAATCATTCATCGTTAATAAATCTAATTGATTGATAGCAAAAATGATTCGCTGATTTTTATTTTTGAGTTCAGCCGTCAGTGTTTGAAAATCATGCGCCATTTTATCTTTGCCAATCGATGTTGTTAAAAATCGCATGGCATCAAAATACATCACAGGCGAGTTTCTTAATGATTTGGGTGTCGTTTCTGTTTGAATGTGTTCGGCAACGGCTTCAATGAATGCTTGATGAATTTTGTCGGATGAGTGGCTGATGAATGCAAGATGATGCCGGTTATATCGACTGAGCGAGTCAATAATAAGTGGAATTTGGGGATGGTTTTTGAGCGGACTGACTGTATTTTTGTTTGCATTATCGTGTGATAAATCAACGCCAAAATCAGTGAAGAGAGATGTTGTTATAGCTGTCATAATAGAACCTGCCCTGGGAAAATTAAGCTAACTATTTGATTATAATAGCAAATTTTGCGTTTTGTGCAACAAAAAACAGCAAAAAAACCGTAACTTATTGATTATACTGTTAAATTTTTATAAACAAGGAGTAGACAGGCGTAGCGTGCCCACCCTTTTCATTAATGGCGTTGTTGCGTAATCCGTCATCGCGAGCCTCCGCAGGAGGCGTGGCGATCCAGAGTGTAGCCAATTTCAAAAATAATGGCCGCATTCTGGATTGCCACGTCGCACAAAACGCTCCTCGCAATGACGATGTTGCATAAAAAGTGATTTATGCAACAACGCCTTTATTAATACCGATACAATTCCGATTTATAAGGTCCATCCACAGAAACACTTAAATAATCGGCCTGTTGTTGCGTGAGTTCAGTTAACTGACACCCGAGCTTTTTCAAATGCAATCGGGCAACCATTTCATCTAACTGTTTGGGTAACACATAAACGCCGACAGGATATTTATCACTGTGTAACCAGAGTTCTAACTGAGCGAGCACTTGATTGGTAAACGAGTTAGACATTACAAAACTGGGGTGTCCCGTCGCGCAACCCAAATTCACCAAACGACCTTCTGCCAGAATAATAATACGTTTACCATCCGGAAATATCACATGATCGACTTGCGGTTTAATATTTTCCCAAGTGTATTGACGTAATGAAGCGATATCAATTTCTGAATCAAAATGACCAATGTTACAGACAATCGCCTGATTTCGCATTTGCAGCATATGTTCATGATTGATGACATGGAAGTTACCGGTTGCGGTGACGAAAATATCGGCGAGAGAAGCAGCCTCATCCATTGTGACAACACGATAACCTTCCATCGCCGCCTGCAGCGCACAAATCGGATCAATTTCCGTAATCCAGACAGTCGCGCCAAAGGCACGCAGTGCCTGGGCACATCCTTTACCGACATCGCCATAACCGCAGATCACAGCAATTTTGCCAGCGATCATCACATCCGTTGCGCGCTTGATCCCATCAATCAACGATTCGCGGCAACCATAGAGATTATCAAATTTGGATTTCGTGACAGAATCGTTCACATTGATGGCCGGAATTTTCAGTTTACCTTCTTTATGCATTTCATATAAACGATGTACACCGGTTGTCGTTTCTTC
>CAZEEF010000077.1:0-8818 GCA_964511095.1 uncultured Coxiellaceae bacterium
AAACGTATCATTGAGATATCGAGATCTGGAAGTATAGCCGAATGAACTCTTGGGTCAGTGGGTTGCGGCAATACAGTTCTACTTGGCTCTTCGGATGGCGGTACAAATTTCAAAATAACAGCGGCACTTGCAATGTGTGGTGGTATCTCTCTATTCTCTGAGTTCTGTCCGGTACCCAGAACAGCTTCAGGGGGCAGTGTTTTGATCTCTGTCTCGATGTGAGCAGTAGTTGTTTCTGCCTTTTTCTTATTACTCTTACTCTTAGAAAAAAAACGACAACATGTCATTTGGACCAAACCTCGTATTTTTAATAAAACCATTGTAGTCTGACAATCATATTAAGGTAATATTAAGACAATCTTAAGCTCGATCCAACGTTTTTTCGGAGATATCTAATGAATACAGTACAATTACCCTTAAAAAGCGTCGCAGTTGCCTTATTGTTTTCTGTGTTTTTAGGACCCGTCGGACTGCTTTATGCATCCATGACAGGCGGTATCGTTATGATTGTGTTGGGACTGTATGTTTTTCATGAAAATTTGATGGGTCTTTTTATTTTGGTTTGGCTGATTTCCTGCATTTTAAGCGTGGCGTCTGCTAATCGGTTTAATAAAAAAATAGTGCAATCTCAAAAATAAAAAAATCGAAAGGGATTTTACATGACAAAAAAAATAATAAAACGCCGTGTTGAGCAGGCAACAGGGATTGAAACAGCATTACATCCTTTGCTTCATCGCATTTATACCGCACGCGGTATCTCATCCTCTAACGAATTAGAGCGCGGGCTCGAACATTTATTGCCGTTTCATGACATGCTGGGAATGGATCATGCCGTGTCATTACTGGCTGATGCTATCATGCAGCAGCAAAAAATTCTGATAGTCGGTGATTTTGATGCGGATGGGGCAACCAGTACGGCAGTTGCTATTCGTGCCTTAAAATCGTTTGGTGCAAACTTTGTCGATTATTTAGTACCGAATCGTTTTGCGTTTGGAT
Source organism: uncultured Coxiellaceae bacterium (assembly GCA_964511095.1). Taxonomy (GTDB): domain Bacteria; phylum Pseudomonadota; class Gammaproteobacteria; order DSM-16500; family DSM-16500; genus DATIJJ01. The sequence goes on from CAZEEF010000077.1 coordinate 997, forward strand.
ATGGCTTAACGCCTGAATTAGTCGACGTCGCGAAAAATTTTCAACCTGCCATGATTATCACTGTCGATAATGGCATTGCAAATCATGCCGGTGTGGAAGCGGCGAAAAAAGCGGGAATAAAAGTCATCGTCACAGATCACCATTTACCGGCAGAAACGTTACCTATCGCAGATGCCATCGTCAATCCGAATCAACCCGGTTGTTTATTCAGAAGTAAAAACATTGCAGGTGTCGGTGTGATTTTTTATGTCATGCTCGCATTACGACGTTATTTAAGTGAAAAAAACTGGTTTCAACAACAAACCATTCCTGAACCCAACATGTCACGATTACTGGATTTAGTGGCACTCGGTACGGTGGCTGATGTGGTATCGCTCGATCACAATAATCGCATTTTAGTGTATCAGGGATTACGCCGCATTCGTGCAGGTCACGCTGTGCCGGGTATTATGGCATTACTTGAAATGAGCGGCAGAAATCCAGCCCGTTTGATGGCATCCGATTTGGGATTTGCCATCGCACCGCGTTTAAATGCGGCAGGCCGTCTGGATGATATGTCACTCGGTATTGAATGTTTATTAACGTCTGATATGACAAGCGCGCGCGAGATGGCGGGCCAATTAACACAATTAAATGATGAACGCCGTGTGATTGAACAGGATATGCAAGAGCAGGCACTCGAAGCGCTAAAAAAAATTGAAACCCGTACGACAACAAACGGTATCTGTTTGTTTAATGAAGAATGGCATCAAGGCGTTGTCGGGATTGTGGCAGGACGCATGAAAGATCGCTTGCATCGTCCTGTCATCGCATTTGCGCTATCCAATCCAGGTGAATTGAAAGGTTCAGCCCGTTCGATTCCCGGGTTGCATATTCGTGATGTCCTGGCCGACATCGCAACAAACTATCCTGCGCTTCAATACAAATTTGGCGGACACGCCATGGCAGCCGGTTTAACCTTGCTGCGCGACGATTTTGAAAATTTTTCGGAAATATTTAATGAAGTGGTATCAGCCAAATTAAGTACCATGGATTTACAGCATGCCGTCTACAGTGACGGTGAATTAGAACCGAAAGATTTATCACTGGAATCGGCTGAAGTATTGCGTGAAGCGGGTCCGTTTGGACAGTCTTTTCCAGAACCCGTTTTTGATGGCTTATTCCAGGTGTTGGAACAACGGTTAGTGGGCGGTCGACATTTAAAATTAACCTTAAATCGTGGTGAACAAGTCATCGACGCGATTGCATTCAATGTTGATATAAATCAATGGCCTAATTATCGTTGCGAAAATGTCAATATTGCTTATCGCCTGGATGTTAACGAATTTCGAGGCAAACGTAGTGTACAATTGATAATAGAGTATATGGAAACCGCATAGACTTTTTGACCGATTCCTTTTATCCCTGTCATGGAAGATAAAAGGAGACACATGCGAAAAATTATTTTAAGTGTTGCGATATTGATTGTGATTGCGCTGATTTTTGGGCCTTTTGCGGCAGGTTTTTGGTTGCAAAAAAAATATTATCATCTTGTTTCGTTTTATAATTCGGCCGATATTGTCCATATTAAAATCCTCGACTATCAACGAAAATGGTTTACATCAGACACGATTCTGGAAGTGTCCGCTAATAATCATTATTTACGGAAATTTTTTGCAGATGACGAGATAGACGATTTTCCGCTCTTGATTGTGAAACAACATATTCGAAATGGCCTTGATTTTAATACATTACAGTTTCCGGAAATTATCGTCAAAGAAAGAGGTGAACAAGATATTCGAATGACTCAACTGACGGTGACAGATGACATCAAAACAGATAATCAATTTTTTAATGCCAATGCGGAAATAAAAATACACGCTGTTCAATTAGAAGATCAAAAGATTGGACCGATAGAAGCACGGCTGAATTTACAGCAATTGAATCGGTCAGCGATGGATGATTTGATCACGATTTATCATGACTTTATTCGAGAGGGTGAATTGTATCAAGGTCAGTTACGAGAAAAAATCAGGATGGTATTCCCCAAAATTCTTGATGAAGCGTCTGTTTCGCTTGAATGGAAAATACCTAAAAAATCCGTAGCGAATTTTATTCATGTTGTTTCAGCACAGCCCGATTTTATTCGTGATGTGGCGGAGCCTGATCACAATCAGTTATTGGATATGCGCAATCAAATGGAATTTGCATTGCATCGAAATGAATTATTTATTGATTATCTTTCAGATCATGGCTATATCAGCAACGAGACCGGCGATACGTTAATTTCAATGCAAAAACAATTAATTCCCCTGCAGGATTATGCTAAAAAAATAAAAGATTTATTTTTGAGTGGCAATATTTCGTTGGTTGTTTCCTATCAGTTATGTTGGCAATATGCACAAATTATCGGTCCTTACCAATGGTTGGAAGCGCGCGCTGTTCACTATCAAAAAATCGCGGAAAAGCAAATTCAGGCTATTTTTAATGGCTTTGTGAAAAAAGGCTATGTCGGTGAAAATGATGGCGATTATTTTTCCCGTATCAATTGGTCGGAGAAGAGTGTGACGAGTAATGGGGTTGAGATTAAATGAAAAAAATAAGAGGGATCTAGTATAAACTTGTTACTTTCTACCTAACCTAAGTTTATACTTGATCCCTTTTCTTTTTTGAAAACGAGGAATACACATGCCATCCATTTTGAAAGAAACGACCCGAAGAAAAATTTTTTCTCTTGCAAGTGATACCCTAGCAAAAGCACAAGAATATTTAAAAACATTCCATACAACGAGTGAATATAAAGAATTAATCAGCACCCATAAAGCGGAGTTGAGTGATGAAGATATCATTTGTCTGGCTTTATCGAGAAAAGCAGAAGATACCAATAAAATCGATGTCAAACGATTAGGTGAGGCCATTCGTAATTTCCATGAACCAGATGATTACAATAGAATGACAGTAAGATGGTTTTTTGAACTATGTCTTGGCTGTTATGGTCGGCCAGCTCACTATCATCGTTTTTTTCTGACTGTCCCGGATGATGTTGTGGAAGGATTCAAAGCAGTTATTTTTATTGCATTGGCAATGAATTTTTCCAAACAGGTTTTACCTGTTTCTGAGCGTAATGCATTTAACATGTTGACGGCAATGAGAGAATATTCTTCAACAGAATCAATGAGACAAAAGAGAGGTTATATTAATCTATCAGGAATGGATTTAAAGAATGTTGAATTATATTGTCTGGATTTGAGTGATGCCGATTTATCGGATACGGATTTATCAGGTGCTAACATTAATCAAACCTGTTTTAATCGATCACTGTTGCTCGGAACGCATTTTTCAGGCGCGACTCTTTTTTCAATGATGATGCATGAAACCCGATTTGATCCTGATAAATTAATGAAAGCTGATTTTTCAAAAAGTTGTCATCCGTTTAATTATTTTTTGAAGTGGAAACCCGATCAAAATGAACTGTTCAGTGAGCTGGATTTTTTGCATCAACAAGGGTTGAAACCGGATTTACACAACAAGATATTTGAACAAATAGTGCATGATTTGAGTAGAGCTATAAGATCGGGAAATTTTCCCTATGAAACCAAAATGGAATTGGTTGCACGCGTAATGAATCATCCTTTATTTGGTAATCAAACAAAATTATTCACGTTTACGAGTGCATTTTTTTTCGGAATAGATACTGTGCCTCTGATCCAAAAAAAACTGTATGAGCTAAAAAATGCTATTCGTAAAGATCAACTCACTTTTATGGCCCGGAATGCAAAAACGCTAGACCCGGAGCCAGAATCGGAACAATTATTGCATCAAAAAACTTTCTTCAGGCCTGGAGTAGGGTGATCGGCACTGCCATGACAGGCTTTTTCTCTGGGAAAAGTGACTTAACTTAATGATTATACTGATAAATTTCATTAATTGTGTAACACTTTTCCCATTTTTTCAGCCAAAAATAAGCTAACTTCATGATTTATATAGAAAAATCTGACATCGCTGGCGTATTGACTGAATCACCAGTAGAATACGGCATTATCTATTTAGAACATTTTGTGTGATGACCAATCAAAATACGCTTAAATCAACCGTTTCTCTTATCTTGCCATTGATGGCAGCTTTTCTCGCGCAAAAAGGGATGCAGTTGATCGATACGCTCATGATGGGTTGGTTGGGGCCTGCGGCATTGGCAGCGGGTGCGATTGGAACAGCTATTTTCATTACGATTCTCGTTTTTTGCATGGGAACATTAAGCGCTGTCGGCGTTTTTATTGCGCGTGCGAAAGGTGCTAACGATGAAAAAGAAATGACTGTCAGTTTGAAAAATGGAATCATGCTCGCCATCACTCTTTCTTTACCCTGCATCGTTATTATCTGGTTGGCGCCCCACATTTTTATGCGAGAAGAAAATAAAGATGTCATTCACAATGCGACTTTATTGTTACATGGGCTCAGTCTGGGTTTACCCGGGTATTTATTATTTTTAGTGTTTCGTGAATTTATTTCGGCTTTTTCACTGACACGAATTGTCATGATAGTGACAACACTGTCCATTCCACTCACTTTTTTTATGAATGATCTATTGATGTATGGCAAATTCGGTTTACCGCGATTGGGCGTGGCAGGGATTGGTTATGCAGGTGCCATTGTGATGTGGGTGATGTTTTTTGGCTTATTTTTTTATAGTGCCAGGCATCATCAACTCAAAGTACATTTGAATTTTAAATCGGTTCCATCCAATTTGCAGAAAATCAGGGACATGTTATTTATTGGTTTTCCGAGTGGTACATTTTTTTTATTGGAAGCCGCTTTTTTCCTATCCGCCATCATGATGATAAGTCATTTCGGCGTAGATGCATTAGCCGCTTTTCAAATCGCCATTCAATGCGTGGTCATCGCTTATGCCATTCCTTTTTCTCTGTCGATGGCGACTGCATTACAAACGAGTCATGCAATAGGATCCAATGAAATAGGCCGTCTGAAAACCATTGCAATGCAAAATTTTGGTTTGGGCGTCACATTTTCCATTTTGGTTGCGATTTTATTTATTCTTTTTCCCGGATTTTTTATTCACTTCTTTTTGAGCAAAGAAAATAATTCGAGCGATACCCTCCAAATGGCCAGTTCTTTTTTAATCATTGCTGCGTTTTTTCAATGTCTGGACGCGATCCAGGCGATAGCAAATGGCATGCTGCGCGGTTTAAAAGATACGTTGATGCCAATGGTGTTAAGTATAGGAAGTTATTGGATAGTCGGACTTGGCAGCGCGTATTATTTTGCATTTCATACGCGATTGGGAGCAGATGGCATTTGGTATGGGATTACGTTTGGGATTAGTACACTGGGAATTGTTTTAATGATTCGATTAGTGAAGAAATTAGTATTATTGTAAATGAGACATGAGGATAGCGATGAGTCGTAATCGTATCAATATGAATGCAACACTGGTGGCCAATATTAGAAACGAAGTGGTATGTTATATCGATGAAAATAAAGGCTGGCCGCACAAAAGAAAGGGCGTGTCGAGAATGAGAGTCTATCTCGAACGGCTAGATCAATTAACTGCATTAACGGATCATGATGCGGAAAAAATAGTGATTGGGGATTATCTCTCCACCAGTCAAACAGGTCGTTTGGGTAACAGCACTGAAATGCGCGATCGCATCGGTGAAGTAATTCGAATGCGAAAAAATTTCATGCAACATGATTTTTTACGCCAACAATTATCAGAGAAATTGAAATTAAGCTTGATGAAAAATGCATATCAATTCGGTAATGATTTACTATTGGATCCGATATTGAGGGAATTAATTCATTATAAAAATAAATTGCTAGACGCATTGGAAGAAAAAAATGTAGATCAGTTGAATGATCCATTATTCGATCCAATCATGAAACGTTTATTGAAATTGAAAGAAAATTTAGAAATAAAATTAGGAATAAAATTAGGAATAAAAAAAACAGTATTAGGAGAATCGGAACAAACTACACTCGACAAAGATCCTTTATTGAATGAAGTATTAACGCCATTATGGAAAGATAAACACGTGTTGTTAATGCAATTTAAAGAGGATCCCAATCAGTTAACTCAATCATTGAACTGTCTCATCAATCGATCACTGCGGCCATTACTGAATCGATTGCTTCAGCCCGCCTTAGATCAGAAACTGACAAACTGTTTGGATGACCCTCGTCCGGAACATCAGGCATTATTGACTGATCGATACGATCTAGAATTCGAATATTCTGTCCAAAAAGAAGTATTTGACAATGCGGTACAAGCCGCAAGCAGTGGTGTTGAAGTGCGCCGTGCACGTATATCACGCTGTTTATTATCCAAAGAATATCTTCCTTCGGAAGATCGGGATTTACCATTTGAGGATACCTTAAAAGGTCATCTAAAAAGACAGGTAACATTGTATCAATCGCTGGATAATCCGCCTGCTAAAAATAAATTAATTGATGGAAATGCATTGGGGCGGACAAGAGCAGCAGGTTATTTACAAGGAATAAATGATCATTCAGAAGAAACATTATTTATCAAAATGCTTCGGGATTTCTTGTATTCTGATCATAGAAGTGCATTGGGTAATAGCACAAAATTACGTAATCGAATAGGGGATGCTCTTTGTCGGTTTATGGGAAATTTTGGCGAATTAATGCTTCATCGACTCAATGTAGAATCCAGTTATTCAGCTAATCCTTTTTATGAATGGTATAAACAATCCGAACGATTTCGATATAAGCAGACATGCGATTTTATTCGTCGAAGTTTGCCTCATTTGCTGATGACGAACAGAGCGCTTTTTCCACATATTGTGGGTGTTGATCGAGTGACTTACGGCGAAAAAATACTTCAAAACGTTTTAAGAGAAAATACGTCTCTTCCAGTGCTTGTTCTTTAGCGCTATCCATTATATTTTATTCGAATAGAGGAAGGGATGGAAAGCAATGACGGACGAAAGCACTGAGTGGGCATCCAACTATTTGACTTCGCATGGATACATATTAAAAACTTCCTCGCCTGAAAATGTTCAAAGGAGACCCTGGTCTCACGTTGTTCGTTTTGAGACTTCAAGTGGCTCTATTTATCTCAAACAAACACCGCCTCTGATTGCTTTGGAAGCGGATATTATTCAAGTGTTGCATGATCAATTTCACGTGTCAGTCCCGAAAATAATCGCACACAATTCCGAATTAGATTGTTTTTTAATGCATGATGCAGGAAAACCACTGCGAGAAATATTAAAAAAACAATTTGATGTGAATTTAGTTTGTCAGGCGATCGATCAATTTACTTCAATGCAAGTCATCGCTGCGGATCATGTTGATTTATTCATTCAGAGGGGTGTACCCGATTGGCGATTGGATAAATTAACTTTTTTATTTGATGAATGCATGGCAAAAGAAAATATATTAATCGCAGAAGGGCTATCAAAAAAAGAAATTTCTGAATTAAAAAAATTGTCACCGACTATTTCTGATTTATGCAAAACACTGGCTGAATTTCCGATCAAACAAACGATTGTTCAGCCTGATTTTAATGATAATAATACGTTAATCAATGCATCACAGCAAATCACCCTAATTGATTTAGGCGAAATAGCCATTTCACATCCGTTTTTTTCGTTAATTAATTTTCTGTATATCATGAAAAAACACCATTCTTTGAAAGAAACGGATACAAATTATCAAAAAATACAGGAAGCTTGTTTTAAAAATTTTAATCCTGTTAAAGAGCTATCCGATGCTTTTGAAATAGCGACTCAATTATCGTTAGTGTATGGTGTGATAGCTTATTATCGATTTATGACCGCGTGTGGGGTTCAAACTATTTTGT
>CAZEEF010000078.1:0-8780 GCA_964511095.1 uncultured Coxiellaceae bacterium
AATAATGGCCGCATTCTGGATTGCCACGTCGCACAAAACGCTCCTCGCAATGACGGATTACGCAACAACGCCGGACAAGCCGCGGGACGACGGTGTGGCGTTAATTGAGGACATGCGCTAGATTGATTTGCTATATTGCCCAAAAGACGATTTTAATTTAGGAGCACATCATGCATTCAATCGCAACGGCATGGCTATGGACTGTTTTTTTTATCTTTGTTTTCTGCGTGTTTGCGATCGACATGCTGCTACTCAATCGTCGTCAATCTCATAAAGTGTCAACACGTGAAGCCCTTCACTGGACAATCATTTGGGTGGCCTGTGCACTCATTTTCAATTTCATACTCTGGCTATATCTGAAACATACCCAGGGTTCGGTGATTGCAGCGCAAAAAGGATTGGAATTTTTCACAGGGTATCTCATCGAAGAATCGCTTTCCGTTGATAACATGTTTGTTTTCCTGATGATTTTTACTTTTTTTATTGTGCCGGAACACTATCAGCGCCGTGTTTTGTTATATGGCGTTGTAGGCGCCATTATCATGCGTCTTATCATGATTTTTGCGGGCATATGGATTATTAATCAATTTCATTGGGTATTGTATTTATTCGGTTTCATTTTGATTTATACCGGAATAAAAATGTTTTTAATCAATGAACACCAACAGGATCTTTCAAATAATAAATTATTAATCTGGTTGCGACAGCATTTGCGCTTGACGGACACGTATCATCAAGAACATTTTTTTATTCGGAAAAATAAATTGTTATATGTGACACCGCTATTTTTAGTGTTAATTTTTGTGGAAATCAGTGATTTGATTTTTGCATTAGATAGTATTCCAGCGATTTTTGCCGTGACGCGCGATCCATTTATTGTTGCGACTTCCAATATTTTTGCAATATTGGGATTGCGCGCGATTTATTTTCTATTGGCCAATATGGCGCGTCAATTTGAATGGCTTAAATATGGGATTGCTTTGGTCTTACTCTTCATCGGCGCAAAAATTATCATGGAATACTGGATTCACATCCCTATTTTATTGGCGCTTGGTATTGTCGCCACTATTTTATTAACCAGTGTTATTTTGAGTGGGATAAAAAATCGATGCAAACATTAAAGCTGGAATCATTTATCAATTATTTACGGCCGCGGGTGCGTGATACGCATAAAGGCAATTTTGGTCATGTGTTGATAATAGGGGGAGCGCCGGGTTATTCGGGTGCCGCGATGCTGGCTGCTGAAGCCGCACTGCGAGTCGGCGCAGGATTAGTGAGTGTTGCAACCCATCCGGATCATGCAAAAACACTGAATACGTGCTGCCCTGAAATCATGTGTCACGGCATACAGTCCGAGGAAGCGTTAGTGCCATTGCTTGAAAAAGCCAGCGTTCTTGTCTTGGGTCCAGGTCTTGGACAGTCTCCCTGGAGCCAGATGCTATTCAATGCCAGTTGTCATTCAGAAAAAAATACGATTCTGGATGCCGATGGTTTAAATCTATTGGCAAATAATCCCTTTAAAAAAGCAAACTGGATATTAACGCCGCATCCGGGCGAAGCGGCGCGTTTACTCCAACAAACGACGGAGGTTATTCAGCAAGAGAGAGCGCATGCCGCGCGCTTGCTACAAGAAAAATATCACGGCTGGATTGTGTTGAAAGGCGCCGGTACCTTGGTGATGGGACCTGAGTTAACACCTGACCTGTGTGCGGCGGGTAATCCAGGGATGGCGAGCGGTGGAATGGGCGATGTCTTGAGCGGTGTTTTAGGCGGTCTGGCGGCTCAAATGATTCCGTTGGCGATCGTTGCCCGACTGGGCGTCATCGTGCATGCCACAGCCGGTGATTTAGCTGCAAAAACAGGCGAGCGTGGTATGATGGCATCTGATTTGATGCCTTATTTGCATCAATTGGTCAACCCATCATCTGAATGATGAACGCACGGAGTTAAATGAAATGAAAAAAATGATAATACTGTTTTTAACCGCAGCCTCCTTCCTATTAACAGCTTGCAGCAATAATAATCTGGAGCAGGGATCCCATTCGCCGAATCCTGCCAAGGCTAGATATAAAATCCATTTTCGATTACCGGCTTCCGAACATTGGGCATTGGTGAGTGTTGAACAGGATGCCAACGGTTACGCAAAATCCTATCGTTCACTGACAGCCAGAGGCTTGTCCGCCGATCAAAGTTTTTATATTAATTATGGGCACAATATTAAAACACCCTTAGTGGATTCGATGCATGAAGTGGTGTCTGCCCTGGCCGGCACGGGTTGTCAGCGTACAGGGTCAAAAGTTGAAAAATTAACGCAAACAACACTGACTTTTACGGCATCTGCAGATCAATGCATGAATGGCCGGCCTATTTCACAAGTGTTCAAAGTATTTAATATGGCAGACGGTCAATACTCCATTGTGTATTCCGCGAATCCCAAAGTGGTACCGGTTAAAGTCAGACAACGCATGAAAAATGTGGTCACAAAGGCAGGCATTTCGCCCGTATGAAGGATTTTTATATAAAACTCAACCTGCCAGATGAACATGCCATGCTGAAATTAGGGGCAAAACTGGCAGAAGCCTGCCGTCTGGGGGCGGTCATTTTTTTACAAGGCCAATTAGGAGCCGGTAAGACGACACTGACACGGGGTTTTTTACGCGGTTTGCATTATGAGGGGCATGTAAAAAGTCCAACTTATACATTAGTGGAATCGTATCAGTTGGATCAAACGACAGTGCATCATTTTGATTTTTATCGCTTACGGGATCCGCATGAACTGGATTTTATGGGGATTCAGGATTATTTTGATTCAAAGGCCATTTGTTTGGTTGAGTGGCCGGAATATGGAATGGGTTTTTTGCCGGAACCTGATTTGCTGTGTGGTATTGAATTAAATGCAACCGGTCGGGATATTCAATTCATACCGCATTCAGAAAATGGCATTTCAATTTTGCATCGGTTGGAAAATGATGAATAAAAAAATAAAACAGTATTTATTATTGATCGGACTTTTGCTCTGCCCAGTCATTTGTTTTGCAACGAATGCAAAATTAAATGACGTCCGAATTCTTGCTGAAAACAACACGATTCGTATTACATTATCATTGAGTCAGGCCACTCATTCGCGCGTTTTTGCTTTATCGAATCCACCGCGTCTGGTAGTGGATTTGACTGATACACGGCTTGCCACATCGCTTGACACTCTCGATTTAAATGCAGCTCATATCAAAAACATTCGCATTGGTTATCCCGGACGTGAATTGACGCGCGTGGTTTTTGATTTGAAAGGGCCTATGCAATTTACAATACTGTCACAGCAAAATACGAATCAAGTGGTGATTAATCTCCATTCGATCAGTAGGCAGCCTTCCCTGATCAGCGTTTTCAAACCCACACCGCTTTCCATGGCTAAAATGCCCAGGCTGCATCCTGTTGTGATTGTCATTGATCCAGGACACGGTGGCAATGATCCGGGTGCCATCGGTTTACAGGGCACAAAAGAAAAAAATGTGACATTAGCGATTTCAAAACGGCTCGCTGATTTAATTAATCAGGAACCTGGTATGCGCGCGGTTCTCACACGTGAGGGTGATTATTATGTGGGATTACGCGGCAGGTTAAAATTGGCGCGCAAAGGAAAAGCCGATTTATTTATCGCCTTGCATGCGGATTCATATTTTAATAATCACGCGTCAGGTGCTTCCATTTATGCATTATCACAGCACGGGGCTACCAATGAAGCGGCACGTTGGCTCGCAAAACGGGATAATTATTCTGAATTGGGCGGTGTGGATTTGCGTGAATTGAGTGATCAGAGTTATTTGTTGCGTTCTGTTCTGATTGATTTGGCGCAGACGGCGACAATCACAGATAGTTTGCATCTGGGGAACATGATGTTAACCCATTTGAATCATGTCACTCGCTTGCATTATTCGCACGTGGAACAGGCACCTTTTATGGTATTGAAATCGCCGGATATTCCTTCTGTGTTAGTGGAGATGGGTTTTATTTCCAATGTGAATGAAGAAAGTCATCTGCGCGATGAAAATTATCAAAACAAAATGGCATTGGCATTGTTTAATGGCATTCGCACTTATTTAAAAAAATATCCCATGGCAGGTGTGTAACATGTCAAGAATTCAAAAATTAAGTTCTATTCTTTCGAATCAGATCGCAGCCGGTGAAGTCATTGAGCGCCCTGCGTCAGTCGTCAAGGAATTAGTGGAAAACAGTTTGGATGCCGGTGCCACTAAAATTGAGTTGGATATTGAAAACGGCGGAAGTCGTTTGATTCGTATACGAGATGATGGCCGCGGTATTCATCCCGATGATTTAATTTTAGCATTGAGTCGTCATGCCACGAGCAAAATAAAAAATTTGGATGATTTGGAAAATATTGCCACTCTGGGATTTCGCGGTGAAGCACTGGCCAGTATCAGTTCTGTGTCGCGTTTAACGCTTTCATCAGGCACCGCAGAACACAATACCGGTTGGCAAGTTGTCACGCAAGGCACAGCAGTCGAACCTGATCGGCATCCCGTTGCACATCCCCACGGGACGACGATTGAAGTGCGTGATTTATTTTTTAATACACCGGCACGAAAAAAATTTTTACGTACAGAAAAAACCGAATTTGATCATATTGATGAATTGATCAAGCGTATCGCATTAAGTTGTTTTAATGTCAGTTTTATTTTAAAACACAATCATAAAATAGTGCGACACTATCGTGCAGCGCATTCGGATAAAGAACGTGTGCAACGCGTGGAAAGTTTATGCGGTGGCGGTTTTGTTGAGAATGCATTACACCTGGAAGTAGAAGCCACTGATTTGACATTATCGGGCTGGATTGCCAAACCCACTTTTTCGCGTTCTCAGGCGGATTTGCAATATTTTTATGTGAATGGCCGGATGATTCGGGATAAGTTGGTGAATCATGCCGTGCGTCAAGCGTATCATGATGTGATGTATGGCGATCGTCATCCTGCTTTTGTGTTATTTTTAGAAATTCCATCAGAACAAGTGGACGTGAATGTGCATCCTTCAAAACAGGAAGTGCGTTTTCGTGACAGTCGTTTAGTGCACGGATTTATTTTGCGTTCTGTGCAAGATGCTTTAGCGAATATACGACCGAAGAAAGAAATGGAATACGCACCCATTTATCATGCGCCAGCGCCTATCCAAAAAATCCAGGAAAAAATGGCGATTTATAATCAATTACACGCACTGTCTGACCAGGATGTGGCAGTGATTGAGCCGCCCGTTTATTCAGAGCCTCAGCAGGAAAAATTATTACACTGTGCGGAAGATCACGTGCCTGCATTGGGTTATGCTTTAGCGCAATTAAAAAATATTTATATTTTGGCAGAAAATGAAGAAGGTCTTGTGTTGGTAGATATGCATGCAGCGCATGAGCGTGTCATGTATGAAAAATTAAAAAAACAATTGTCAGAACACAAAATCATTTCGCAGCCTTTACTGATTCCGTTAACGATTCAATTCAGTGAACGTGAAGTCAATGCGATTGAAGAAAATCAAACACTATTTTCTCGAGTGGGCATGATCATTGAGCGCATGAGTCATGAAACGATGGTGGTCAGAGCCATGCCTGACTTGTTACGCGATGGCAATATCGAACAGTTGGTGCGTGATATCGCAGCGGATTTGCTGGAAAATCAAAAATCGTCACGGTTACAAGAAGCGGTTTATGCATTATTGGGAACGATGGCGTGTCATGCTGCCGTGCGTGCACAGCGTAAATTAACGCTTCCTGAAATGAATGCACTGTTGCGTGCAATGGAAACGACGCATCACAGTGGTCAATGTAATCATGGCAGACCGACGTGGACAACATTTTCGTTAGCTGAATTAGATAAATTATTTTTGCGCGGACGCTGATGTGACATTATCTTCTTTACCTGTTATTTGTCTGATGGGACCGACTGCATCGGGAAAAACACATTTAGCGGTTAAACTGGTTCAACAGTTTCCGATGGAAATTGTGAGTGTGGATTCGGCGATGGTTTATCGTACGATGGATATTGGTACGGCAAAACCGGATTTGGCGACATTGACCATAGCGCCGCATCATTTAATCGATATTCGGGATCCAGCCGATGCTTATTCGGCAGCCGAGTTTCGTCAGGATGCGTTAGAGGTGATTCAATCTATTTTTCTCAGAAATAAAATTCCCTTGTTGGTGGGTGGTACGATGTTATATTTTCGTGCATTGCAACAGGGGCTGTCTGATTTGCCGTCGGCGGATAAAGCGATAAGAAAAAAAATCACAGAACAGGCGAGAGAACGGGGCTGGCCAGCATTGCATGATGATTTAAAAAAAATCGACCCAGCAGCGGCTGCCCGTATTCATCCGCATGATAGTCAACGTATTCAACGCGCATTGGAAGTCTACGAACTCACGGGGAAAAATTTAACTACCTGGCAGCAGGAAAATGCAGTCAATGGGATGTCTTATCAATTTCATAATTTAGCCGTGGCACCGAATGATCGGGCTATTTTGCATGAGCGAATTGCAGCGCGTTTTGTGCAAATGCTAAAAGAAGGGTTGATCGATGAAGTTGAAAAATTACGTGCACGAGGTGATTTAACGTTGGACATGCCAGCCATGCGTGCGGTGGGATATCGGCAAGTGTGGGAATATTTGTCAGGTCAGTACACTTATGAAGCCATGCAGGAACGTGGCATTATTGCAACCCGACAGTTGGCGAAAAGACAATTGACATGGCTCAGAAGTTGGCCAAATGTAAAATGGTTTGATAGTGAAGCAAGTCATTTGTACGAACAAGTGGATATTTATTTGCATAATTTAATCAAAACTGTATAAAATGTGTCTCTAGTTGCCATCCATGGGGAGTGATGTAATGAAACCACAAGAATTAACAAATGAAATGATTAAGCAAATTGGGGTGAACTATCTGACCCGTTATCCTGAGGGAACGAGAGGACACCATCATCAAGAGCTGGCAAAGAAGTTATTGCAATCGAAAGGAAAAAATTTTGTAGAACGGTGGAATTTTTTATTCGAAATTTATGAATCTCTCGAATTTCCATCAGGAAAATTAGTGAGTGACATAGATGCGCTTTTTATGGACGCATTCGACTGTCAGGAAATTGAGAAAGAGGTCATATTACCCAGAGGGGTTGTTGCGAGATGTACTGGAAAAATGGTTGCAGATCATTTAAGAAAAATTTTCAACGCTTTTCCCATTGAATTGGATGATAAAGAATCAGTAGAAGCAAAAAATACACATTTCTCTCTTCCAAAAAACTTCTTTTTTGAAATGGATACTACATATACAGCTGACTACCATCAAATAGGGGATGAGGAGCCTAGTGCTTCAGCGTCGATGCTAAATGTCAGAAATTAGTACTCTTTCCATCTAATTTTGACAAGAACCTGTCGGAATTAAAACCGTGTCATGCCAGCTTGAAGCACGCTGGCATGACACGGTCATTCCCATTTACGGAATCAAATAATAAGGATTCGGTAATTTAAACCCTTTATCCGCATGTCCACCGGTCAAATCACTTTGCTGATCGCCCACATTCAACACGATATCATAGCCTTGCTGTTCAATCAGACTGCGTGCACGAGTTTTATACGTTGAAACTGATTTTTCTTTATAATTTTCTTCCTTGAGCGATAAACCATCCCAGTTTTTATACCCGGCTTTGATCAGATTTTTCTCTGTTGCAAGTCGATAAGGTTCAGTGCGGCCCGTGACAAAAAAGACAGCGACATTATTCGCTTTGGCATAATGAAAAAGACGTAAAGTCGGCGCAATGGCAAGATCCGTACCCGTACCTTCCGCATCCATAATTTGACGCAGTGTACCGCCAAAGCTCATTTTGACCATATCAGGATAATTCGAGAGCGCAGTTTCATCAATATCCAACACAATAGCGAATTTTTTCGATTTGCCGGTTTCTTTTTTACTGTCGAGCCGTGTTTTCAAATATTGCATGGCTTTATCGATGACCATCGCCTGGTCTTTTTGATATTCGCCGACGTCATGGTATTTAACGAGAGATGCTTTGGTGAGATCCAGGTTTTTAGGTTCTTTTGCATAAACTGTGCCAAACGCCAGGATGCTGAATGTCGCGAGACAAATTAAATGTGTTTTATTATACGCCATGGATTTTTTCTCCTGTTGATAGAGTTAATAAAAATACTACAAATCATTGACAAGATGTATATAATAATCTGTGAAAAGGATGATTTATTCTTAATTAGGATAAGGGGGAAAGATATGAAGAAAGCACGATTGAGCGCATGTGCTCTGGGCATCGCATTAGGTGTTATCTGTGGTGTTGTTATGTTGGTGGTGGGTCTCCTGGCAACCCATGGTGTGTTTGGTGCCGATATCATGGCGCGTTGGTCTGCACAATTACCTGGCGTGGATCTTTCGATCAAGGGAAGTCTTGTTGCGGGCGCTTGGGGATTTGTAAAGGGATTTTTCTTCGGTCTGATTTTAGGCTGGATTTATAATCTTTGCTTATGCTGCTGCTCACGCGGACATTGCGGCTGCGGTTGCTGCAAAAAAGGTTGCGGAACCTGCACCTGTAATTGCAACACAGAAAAAAATAAGTCTTAAAAAAGCAATGAGTTGATTGATTCACGCGGCGTTGTTGCGTAAATCACTTTTTATGCAACATCGTCATTGCGAGGAGCGTTTTGTGCGACGTGGCAATCCAGAATGCGACTATTATTTTTGAAATTGGCTACACTCTGGATCGCCACGCCTCCTTCGGAGGCTCGC
>CAZEEF010000079.1:0-8741 GCA_964511095.1 uncultured Coxiellaceae bacterium
TTCCTTCAACGACTGTAACACTGGCGGATGATGTGATTGTCGGTGCGACATCCGTCACTGCAACAGATACCGCTTGTGTTGTACTTAATATGCTATCATTTGCAATCACATTGATGCTGTAGCTTGGTTTCGTTTGATAATTGGAAATGGCTTTTAATGTCACCACACCTGTTGATGCATTAATATTAAATGCATTCGCATCGGTGCCCGATAATGAATAAGTCACAGTCCTTCCATCATAATCGGTTGCAGTGGCTGTAAAGACGGGTGTTGAAGTAGGTGTTCCTTCAACAACTGTGACACTGGCTGATGATGTGATTGTCGGTGCCAGATCCGTTACCGCAACAGATACTGCTTGTGTCGAACTTAATGTACCATCACTTGCAATCACATTAATATTGTAACTCGGTTTCGTTTGATAATTGGAAATCGCTTTTAACGTCACCACACCGGTTGATGCATTGATATTAAATGCATTGGCATCCGTACCTGATAATGAATAAGTCACTGCAGTTCCAACCACATCCGTTGCGGTGGCTGTAAAGACAGGCGTTGAGATAGGTGTTCCTTCAACGACAGTGACACTCGCAGAAGAAGTGTTTGTCGGTGCAACATCCGTTACAGTAATTGAGATCGCTTTTGTCGAACTTAATGTCCCATCTGAAGCAATCACATTAATACTGTAACTCGGTTTTGTTTGATAATTGGAAATCGCTTTTAAGGTCACCACACCCGTTGATGCATCGATATTAAAGGCACTCGCATCGGTGCCCGATAATGAATACGTGACAGCACTTCCAACCACATCCGTTGCAGTGGCAGTAAAAACCGGCGTACTAATCGGTGTTCCTTCAACGAGAGTGACACTGGCGGATGATGTGATTGTCGGTGCAACATCCGTTACTGCAATATTAATCGCTTGTGTTGTACTTAATGTCCCATCTGAAGCAATCACATTAATACTATAACTTGGTTTCGTTTGATAATTGGAAATCGCTTTTAAGGTTACAACACCGGTTGATGCATTGATATTAAATGCATTGGCATCCGTACCTGACAATGAATAAGTCACTGCACTTCCAACGACATCGGTTGCGGTCGCCGTAAAGACGGGAGTTGAAATCGGTGTTCCTTCAACGACTGTGACACTGGCTGATGATGTAATTGTCGGTGCGACATCTGTCACTGCAACGGATACTGCTTGCGTTGAACTTAATGTCCCATCCGAAGCAATCACATTGATATTGTAACTCGATTTTGTTTGATAATTAGAAATCGCTTTTAAGGTCACCACACCCGTTGATGCATTGATATTAAAAGCACTCGCATCCGTGCCCGATAATGAATAAGTCACTGCACTTCCAACCACATCCGTTGCAGTCGCTGTAAAGACAGGCGTTGAGATAGGTGTTCCTTCAACGACTGTAACACTGGCGGATGATGTGATTGTCGGTGCGACATCCGTTACTGCAATATTAACCGCTTTTGTCGAACTTAATGTCCCATCTGAAGCAATCACATTAATATTGTAACTCGATTTTGTATGATAATTGGAAATCGCTTTTAACGTCACCACACCCGTTGAGGCATTGATATTAAAAGCATTGGCATCGCCGCCTGATAATGAATAAGTCACTGCAGTTCCAACCACATCCGTTGCGGTGGCTGTAAAGACAGGCGTTGAGATAGGTGTTCCTTCAACGACAGTGACACTCGCAGAAGAAGTGTTTGTCGGTGCAACATCCGTTACAGTAATTGAGATCGCTTTTGTCGAACTTAATGTCCCATCTGAAGCAATCACATTAATACTGTAACTCGGTTTCGTTTGATAATTAGAAATAGCTTTCAACGTCACCACACCCGTTGATGCATCGATATTAAATGCACTCGCATCCGTGCCTGATAATGAATAAGTCACGGCACTTCCAACGACATCCGTTGCGGTGGCTGTATAGACGGGCGTTGAAATCGGTGTTCCTTCAACGAGGGTGACACTGGCAGAAGATGTGATGGTCGGTGCGACATCGGTCACTGCAACGGATACCGCTTGTGTCGTACTCAATGTCCCATCTGAAGCAGTCACATTGATACTGTAACTCGGTTTCGTTTGATAATTGGAAATCGCTTTTAACGTCACCACACCCGTTGATGCATTAATATTAAAGGCACTGGCATCCGTGCCCGATAATGAATAAGTGACTGAAGTTCCAGCCACATCCGTTGCAGTGGCTGTAAAGACCGGTGTATTAATCGGCGTTCCTTCAACGACTGTGACACTCGTGGAAGAAGTCACCGTCGGTGCGACATCGGTCACTGCAACGGTGACAGCTTGTGTAGTGGTACCCTGAGATTCCGATGCGACTACATTAATGCTATAACTGGATTTCGTTTGAAAATTAGCCACTGATTTTAACGCTACAACACCCGTTGAAGCGTTAACAGTAAATTTACTGGCATCTGTACCTGATAATGAATAGCTGATTGTTTTACCGGGTTTATCTGTTGCAGCAATCGTGAAGACTGGCGTACTGATAGGAGTCCCTTCAGTGACTGTCACATAAGAAGGCGAAGTCACTATGGGTGCATTGGTCGATGTATTATAGGGAAGAACATCAATCTGGGAAGTCGCCGTATTGCTTGTAATACCCGATTTATCAGTGACTGTGATATTGGCAAGAACACTTCGAGTAAAAGTTGAATTTGTGGCTGTGCTGCTATAAGTAACCGCTTCCAATGCCGTTTGAAAATCAGCAGTGCTTGCACCATTTGAGGAAACACTATTCAATGTTAAAACGCCGGTTGTATTGTTAATAGTAGCGCTCACCGTCGAAGGAAGCGTACCTACTGCAAACGTGTCACCACTTTGAAAATTCGAAATGGTCACAGATGCACTCGTGATCAGTTGACTATTAGGATCAGTAATAGTCATGTGAGAATCCACTATTGCGACAGCTGTATGTGTTTGCTCTGAGAATGAAGTTTCATAATTACCACCCGTCCCTACCCCATTTAAATCCAGTGTAGGCTGACCCAGCACAAAATTATAATTACTCAACGCCGTACCATCAAACACATCCGATGCCGTTAAGGTAACCTTCCCACTGTCATATTCAAGATCCCAACTCCCACCTACCGCTGCGCCTCCTACTTCACCGGTAGCAGCTGCAACACCCACTCCCGTGATTTTGCTTAAATCAGTCACAAATTCCTGACCCACTTGACCTTGTGCGACATCACATCCGAACAACAAAATATTCGCGTTTTGTGTCAAATGAGAATCCCAACTGCCAATCTGTTTCGCATACGATTGAATATCGGCTTCATTCAGTTCAGTATTTCCCAATTCCAATGAACCACTGGATCCATGCGATAAAATATAAATACCCGAAATAGGCGCTTTTTCAGATGCGATAATCGAACTGATTTGCGCAATTCCATTTTGGTTTGGATTAAGAAAAAAAACTTGTGCATTGGGCGAAATCCCTTTTAATAACGACTGTGCATCTTGAACTCGGGAATCGATAAAAACGAGCTGAACGGGCGGTTGACTAAAATGAGACAAATCTTGTAATTTCGGAAGATTCGCGCTGCTCTCAGTCTGAGTATTTTGAGTTTGATCAGGATGTTGACCAACAGACGCTTGTTTTGCAGCATTCGTAAATGCTTCATTCGTTTTATTAGGATCGCTATTAAGATGAGATTGATGATCGCTTTTGGAATAACCCGGATGATTAACATCCGTTTTAGAGTGAACATCCGTATGCGTCATATCCCTTGCATGCAAGGCAGCCACAATACTGGCATCATAGACCATACGAGGCTCTAAAGCCTGTTTCAAAGAATGAAACTTGCCCTGTCTTTTCTTTTTTAATTTCTTACTATCAATTTCCGATTTTTTGCTCACAGTCAATACCTGCTGGTATAACACTCTGCTCGCTATTAATAGAAAAAAGCACACTACAGTCCTACTATTATAGCTCTAATTCGGCTGATAAAAGGCTATTTTTGTTAATAAAAAATATAAAAATGAGCAGGTTATGAAACAAAAGACATCTTGTCGGGTCTGACTCACAATGTTAAGCTCCTAATTAGACACTCTTATTTTATAGCTGATTGAAATTAAAAATTATTTTCTTATTGTCAATATTTTGAAGAACTTAGGATATTAGATGGTTAAAAGGATTTTAATTTTTAGTTTTATTGTCGGGCTAACCTCATGTAGTGTGATGAAGCCCGAACCACTCACGTTAAATCAACGATATCAAATAGCGCAAAGTGATATACAGCTATTAATTGCCCCACAACAAGATGTACCCACAAGAATAGATTATTATACAGCACTGGCCAGAAGTCTAAAATACAACCTTGATTATCGAATTAAATTAGCCAATACAGCACTACAGGCAGGACAGCTTGAGGTCGCGGCTTTTACAATGTTTCCTCAATTGAATGTTTCAGGATCACTTTATACACGTGACAATCAACTTTCCAGTTTTGGAATAACAAGTACAGGTCAACCAACCGACGTATTAAATGCAACACCCAGAACATTGCGTTCAGCGCGAGTTGCATTTACCTGGAATCTTCTCGATTTTGGTTTGAGTTATGTCAAAGCCAAACAACAAGGTGAACGCTTGTTAATCGCTCAAGAAGAAGCACGCAAACAGGAACAAACCCTCGCACAAAATGTATTAACAGCGTATTGGGAAGCTTACAATGCGCAACAACTTATGATTGAAACAAAAGAATTTCAACTCTTATTAAATCAGGCAAAAAAACGCTTAACGCGTGCCTTGAAAGACCCCATCATTCCGAAAGAAGAAATTTTGGAGTATCAAGGTGCATTACTGGAAGGCGAGAAAAAAATTTCTGAATTGGAATTTCGATATCACAAAACGATGATTGATCTTGCTCATTTGATGAATCTTCCACCCGATCAGCAATTTATTTTAGAACGTCCGCCCGTCGTCCCAAATAATATTAAAAATATAAAAACACTCAATTTCCAAAAATTGGATGCCATTACGTTAGTCAGCCGTCCTGAATTACGCGGGCAGGAATATCAAAGACGGATCGCCGAATTCGGTATATCTGCCGCTATTCTTCAAGCTTTACCAGGCATCACATTAAATGATGGTTGGAATTACAATAGTAATCAATTTTTAATTAATGATAGATGGATGGATCGTTCTATCGATTTAGCCTGGAATTTAATAAATTTGGCATCATTACCCTCAACCCTATCCGCCGCCAAACTGCAAGTTAATTATGAAAAACTGAAACGTATGGCATTAACAATGGGCGTGCTCACCGAAACACGTTATGCCTTTTGGCATTATAAAACGCTCAATGATGAATATGATTTAGCACATAAACAAACGATCAATGCAAGAGCACTTTATCAATACAACAGAACAAGACGAATGGCTTCGCTGGGAAGTACACAAAAAGTTATTTTGGCCAAGCTCCATTTATTGGCTACCGAAATGGATGAACAATTAATCGTATCCGATTTGTCAAAAGCGCTGGGAGAATTATTTCTTTCCATAGGAACAGATATTTTGCCAATGGATGTGGGAAATGAATCCGTTCCAGAACTGACCCTTCGCATTAAAGAAAATTTTATTTTATCTAAAACATATAACTTTAATAATTATATTAATGAAACCTACGCACACATTTTTCCTTGCCTATTACCTGTGGCGGCTCATCCGTGTGTCAAGAAACAGGCTCATGTGATATAATCTGATGTAAGCATAAAGACAGGATATCTCTATGTGTTTACTCAGATATACCAGATTATTTGTAAATAGTGTGTTTTCTGAGCAATTTTTGAAATTGAGTCTATTTAGTTGTTTATTTTTAGCCTCTTCAACCTGTCATGCAGTGAATCCTAAGCCAAACGATTTACCGGATAGCTTAACAACGCCTGGAATAGAAAAAAATCAGCTTCCGGAATACGTTGTCATTAAATCCAATGCGCCCATTACCTATTCTAGCGAAACAGCAGCCAGTATTTCAGAACTCAATATCAAAGAAGGCAGCCGCTTTAAAGTAAACGATGTTTTGTTAAAACTGGATTGTCGAATACAACGCGCTGAGCTTGATAAAGCCAAAGCAGAAGCCGCTGCTGCCAATATGGCAGAACAAGGTGCAGAACGATTAAAATCTTATGGTTCAATTAGCGAACTTGAATTAACCAAGGCAGAATCACAAGCCAAAGTAACTCGAGCTGATGTAGATAAACTATCCGCCGTCGTTGATAAATGCGTCATAAAAGCCCCGTTTAATGGCGCTGTTGCAGAAGTGATGGTACATCCGTTAGAGACAGTCAAACCCGGTGATCCCTTATTAAAAATTGTCGATTTGGACAATCTGGAAGTCGTGATTGAAGTACCTTCCCAATGGTTGCGCTGGTTGAGAGTGGGTACAAAATTTTATATTAATTTAAATGAAATAAATAAAAAAGTAGAAGCCGAAGTCACGCGAATTAATCCAGAAATCGAAAGTGTCAGTCAGACCGTTAAAATTACAGGAGAAGTCATTGGAACAGACCCCTCTTTATTACCAGGAATGAGTGGGCAGGCAATATTTCCGGATAAAATGCCATGATAGAAGAAAAAAATGATGTTCAGGCACAAGTCGAGGGTTTAGCGACTCTTTTAGTTTTAGATGATGAAATTAGAAGATTAACTAATCTGCGTGAATTTGCTTTTTTTAGCGTAAATGAAACACATCGTTTAATTCCCTATCACACGGCATATCTTTGGCAAAAGAAAGAGTTTATTGGCACGCATTTAATTATGCAATCAGGTGCCGCAGAATTGGATATCAATGCGCCTGCCAATCTTTGGATTAAAGAACTCATTAGTTTTACCTTAGAAAAATCGTCCGAAAAAAACAAAATTCATGCCATTGATCCCACAAAAAATGAAATTGATGAATTAAAATCTGATTGGCCAGAGAATCTTCCTACGCATCTTTTGTGGTGTCCTTTTCTGGATAAAAATAAAAAAATCACGGGTGGCCTCATTTTTTTTAGAGAAGAAAATTTTACGCCACCCGAAATTAAAATGCTGTCGTGGCTGATTTCAAGTTACCAATATGCCTGGACATCTCTTAATAGGCCAGGACACATTTCTACTTTACAAAAATTAAAAAGTAAACCTTATTTAATCGGTTTGGGTTTTATCTTATTAATCATTATATTATTTCCTGTTCATCTCACCGTGCTTGGAACCGCAACCGTAATACCACTGAATCCTGTATTAATTAATGCTCCGATGCAAGGTATCATAAAAACAATCTGGGTTAATCCAGGTGATAAAATTACAAAAGGTCAAGTGCTTTTAAGTATGGATAAATCCGATTTACAAGCAAATGTTGATGTTGATGAAAAAAATCTGTTACTCACAAAAACGAAATTACGCGCTGTGATCAATGAAACATTTACCAATAAGGGAAGTCACGAAGATGAACCTATTTTGCAATCTCAAGTCGCTATTGATCAGGCAAATATAGATTATACAAATAATCTTCTGCAACGAGCGGATGTAAAAAGTCCTATCGATGGTATTGTGATATTTGATAATAAAGAAGATTGGCTGGGACAACCTGTACGTACAGGTGAGCGAATTTTAGTTGTTGCAGATCCGAAGTACGTTGCATTAAAAATTACAATCCCCGTGAGTGAAAATATACTCCTGGAAAAAGGTGATAATGGCGAATTTTTTACATATGGCGCATTGAATCCCATACCTGTCAAAATTACAATTCTTGGTTACAATGCCATTTTTATGCCAAATAAAATTTTATCTTATCAATTAAAGGCAAAATTTGTTGATTTATCAGAAGCCCCACAAATTGGTACACAGGGAACAGTCAAGCTGTATGGAAAACATGTACCTTTTATTTACTACTTATTGAGACGTCCATTACAAACAATGCGTATTACATTAGGTTTATAATATGACGGATTCTTCACCAATATTACCAAAACTGAGAAAAGGCTTAAAAATTTCTTTTAATGATTATGATTTGGAAGGCAAACCACAATGGACCATCCATGATCCGGGTAGAAATAAATTTTTCATTATTGGTTGGCCTGAGTATGAAATTATAAGTCGATGGGAGTTAGGTGATCCTGAAAAAATAATTGAAGATGTCAATAAAAAAACGACTCTGAATGTCGATACGAATGATATCGATAATTTGATAAAGTTTTTAGCCAATCACTTTCTATTTAAAGAAAGTGGCTATCAAATACATCATAAAGCAACTGAACAACTGCTTTTTAAGAATGATAATTTTTTTCATTGGCTTGTGACGTATTATTTATTTTTCCGAATCCCTTTGGTTCATCCAGATAAATTTTTAGTACGTACACGTGTGATTGGGGAAATCTTATTTAGCAAAATTTTATTTATTATAATGTGTCTTCTTGCTGTCATCGCTTTGTATCAAATTGATCTCCGATGGGAAGAATTTACTCATACCTTTACATCCATTATATCCTGGCAGGCACTGCTTTTATATGGATTAGTGTTTATCGTTTGTAAGTTATTCCATGAATTGGGTCATGCCTATATGTGTCGACGGTATGGTATTCCTGTTCCAACGTTGGGTGTTGCACTGCTCGTGTTTTTTCCCGTTTTCTATACAGATACCACATTAAGTTGGTCACTGAGAAGCAATCAACGCATGTATATTGCTTTAGCCGGTATGTGGGTTGAAACTTACAT
>CAZEEF010000080.1:0-5657 GCA_964511095.1 uncultured Coxiellaceae bacterium
ATCGCCAGACTTGATTGCAGCATTCTTATAAAATAAGCCCTTTCATGATAGTTGAAAGGGCATCTTTTTTGTTGAAGGCGACACCCGCGGGACAGAAAGTGGCAGCACACACACAAAAAATAACAACAACCAACCCCACCTGATTTTTTACCCCGCCGGCGCATACTTGCTATAAAAACTCTGCGACATTTGTTTCGCTGTTCCAATGTCCGCAGGCGTCATGCTTTTAGCAATTTCATCACGCATTTTTAAAGCGGAATCACGAATGTCGGCATTACTTGACGTGGAAGCTAAATTCAACCACGCATACGCTGTACGATAGTCACGAGGAATTCCCTGACCTTCCGCATACATAACACCTAATAGCAATTGAGCATTATCCATGCCTTGTTCTGCTGCCTGAGTGTACCAATTAATTGCCGCTTTAGGATCACTCGGAACGCCCATACCCTGCTGATAAAATAATCCGACCATGTATTGTGCATTCGCCAAGCCCTGTTTTGCGGCTGACATTAACCAAGCAAATGCCTGACGATCATTTTTCGCCACACCTAATCCATTGTGATAGAGAAAACCTAACGCAAACTCTGCATCAACTGAATTTCCTGCCGCTGCCTTTTCATACCAGTCGATGGCCTGCGTTGCATTTTTGGTATAACCGATACCGTTAAATACAAGATAGCCCGTCACATATTGCGCACGCGCTAATCCCTGATCAGTTGCTTTTTTAATCCAGCCTAGCGCCGTATTGAGATTGGGTGCTGTCCCATACCCATTAAAATACATGACACCCAAATTATATTGCGCTTCTGGCAACCCATTTTCTGCCGCACGCGTATACCAATAAAATGCCTGATTTTTGTCTGCGCGCTCAGCACTATACATCACACCTAACATGAATTGAGCCTTGGCAAGATTTTGTTGTGCCGCCAAATTGAACCAGTTAAATGCTTTAGTCGAATCTTTTGGTACGTTCATCCCTTTGTAATATAACAAGCCGAGATTATATTCCGCTTGTGGAACACCTTGTGCAGCGGCTTTGTTATACCAATTCAGCACTGTGCTGAAATCTTGTGTCACGCCAAAACCATTTTCAGATAAATAACCCAACATGTATTGCGCCAAAGGATTATTGTGATCGGCCGCTTGTGTATATAAAGTAATGGCCTGTGTTAATCCTTGATCAATTCCCACCCCGTAATAATAAAGCGTCGCCAGGGCGAACTGTGCTTCTCTCAGTGCGAGACTGCCTGCTTTCATGAACCAGGCCGCTGCAAGCGCTGGATTTTTTTCAACACCAAAGCCATTCAAATAAAGATAGGCCAACTGATATTCCGCTACAGGCTGTCCACCTTCGGCCAATGGTTTATAAATATCGAATGCTTTTTGATAGTCTTTACTTTTGAGAGCGATATCGGCTGTAGGTAATTGCAAAGCAGCTGCTTTGTTTTGAAAATATTGTAAGGGTGTTTCTGCCGCTGTCACGTCAACAGTCAATCCCAAACCAAGCACAATACAAAAAAATTTAATCCATTTTTTCATTACCATTCCTTATTTTCGAATGAGGGAAATTATTTTATATCTGTCATCAATATACACTGATCTAACACCTGGGCAACTTTTTCAACGACTTCATCAATCTGTTTTTGAGTAATCATCAAAGGTGGCGCAAAGCGAATCACCGTATGATGCGTTTCTTTACTTAATATACCCTGCTTCAATAAGCGCAAACAAATTTCTCTTGCAGAATAGCGCGGATTGATTTCGACACCGATCAATAATCCTTTACCACGCACTTCCCTGATTAAGGGTGATTTAATTTTTTTGAGCTTGTTTTGAAAATAATGACCTGATTCTTCTGCACGTTCAATTAACTTTTCCTTGAACAAAATGTCCAGCGCTTTTTCACCGACGGCCGCAGCCAATGGATTTCCACCAAAGGTACTGCCATGATCACCTGGCGAAAATACATTCATCACATCGCGACGACTCAGAAAGACTGAAACCGGTAACAACCCACCACCTAATGCTTTACCTAAAACAAGGCCATCGGGTTGCACATTTTCATGTTGGCACGCTAAAAATTTTCCTGTTCTACCCATACCCGTCTGAATTTCATCGCATATCAATAAGACATTATTTTCCCGGCATATTTCCGCACACTGTTTTAAATAACCCTCGGGCGGTACGATAATGCCATTTTCACCTTGAATCGGTTCGACTAAAAAGGCGGCTGTATGGGGTGTAATAGCTCGACGCAAGGCTTCTGCATCTGCATAAGGTATTAATTTAAAACCGTCGGGAAATGGACCAAAACCATGACGATATTGCGCTTCTGAAGACATGCCTACAATGGCAATGGTTCGGCCATGAAAGTTACCTTCACAAACAATAATCTCCGCTTTATTTTCCGGTATCTGTTTGACCGTATAAGCCCATTTGCGCGCCGCCTTCAAAGCCGTTTCCACTGCCTCTGCACCGGTATTCATCGGTAAAGCTTTATCCTGCCCCGTTGCTTCACATATTTTTTCCAGAAAAGGTCCAAGTCTGTCTGTGTAATAGGCTCTCGATACCACAGCCAATTTTTTAGCCTGATCCGTTAACGTTTTAACCAGCAGAGGATGACAGTGTCCATGACTCACGGCAGAATAAGCACTCATCATGTCGATATAACGATTACCCTGATCATCCCAAACATAGACGCCTTCGCCGCGTGTCAAGACAACAGGTAAGGGTTCATAATTATAAGCGCCATACAATTTTTCACGTTCTATCACAGGATGCATAAATACTCATTCCTTTCAAAAATAAAAGCATTGTCATGAATTAGAGTATAGTGCGTCGCGAAACGGGGCAAGAATAAAATGAAGAAAAAATTCAGATAATAAATGAGCGTTTTTGCAAGCATTGTCTCACAGAAACCCTTTGCTTACCCTAATTTGGAAACCTCTGGGACGTTTCAGGCTTTTCCTCGTTTTTCGGGAATGGCTCACCGCGTCACAAGTGGGTTTCCGTCGATGTTTAATTGAATGGTTCTGGACAAAATTCCTGACGAAAACGCTCAATTCAAGTATAGGTGAGATTTATCTATTTTCAACTTTAAAAACAACGAAAACCTAACTTGCCTGTCTTTTCATGGTAATATAGCGCTCTTAAAAAATACAACCTTGAAGAAAATACTATGCCTATTTCGCCTGAACACATTGAAACGGTTATTGAATCATTAAGTCACGATGGACGAGGCGTCGCCACCATCCACGGTAAAACCACATTCATCAGTGGCGCCTTACCCAGCGAAAAAGTCCTGTGTAGGATTATTCGCAAACATAGGCGCTATAACGAAGCAGAAGCCATTGATATTATTACCAAAGCTCCCGAACGGATCCCACCCAAATGCGTCCATTATGGGATATGCGGCGGCTGCAGCATGCAACACATTGAAATAGAAGCACAAGTTAAGCTAAAACAAAAAACCCTACTGGATCAATTAAACCATTTTGGAAAAGTGGTTCCAGAAGACATTTTGCCGCCGATGATGGGCCATCCCTGGGGATATCGCCGCAAGGCACGATTAGGGGTGCGTTATGTCATCAAAAAAGAAAAACTTTTGATTGGATTTCGCGAAAAATTCAGTAACTATCTGGCGGATATTCACGAATGTGAAGTATTACATCCGAGTATTGGCAAACATCTCACTGCACTGAGTGAAGTGATTCGTCAGCTTTCCCAATATGATCAAATCCCCCAAATTGAAGTCGCTGTCAGCGATCAAGTCACAGCACTGATTATTCGTCATATGAAACCTTTAACCGATAGCGATTTAGCCGCACTGTGTCATTTTGGTCACGAAACACAGTTTCATCTGTATTTGCAACCGGATTCACCTGAATCCGTTCATCAAATCTGGCCGAAAAATCACGATGAACGACTCCGTTATGCGTTGCCTGATTACCAGCTGGCATTGCAATTTCATCCATTAGATTTTACACAAGTGAATGCGGAAATGAATCGCGAAATGATCAGAACGGCAATCCGCTTACTTGACCTGCAATCGTCTGATAGCGTACTCGATCTTTTTTGTGGTTTGGGCAATTTCACACTGCCTATCGCGCGTTTTGCAAAACGAGTGGTTGGCGTGGAAGGCAGTACACAAATGGTCGCCCGTGCAGCGGAAAATGCGCAATTGAATCAAATCACCAACGCAGAATTTTATGCCGCCAACCTGATGCAGCCTTCAGAAAGTGCCGCTTGGCTCAAAATAGCCTATGATAAAATTTTGTTAGATCCACCGCGTACTGGCGCAAAAGAAATAATACCTTTTATTGCCAATCAATCGTTAAAACGCATTGTTTATGTCTCCTGTAATCCAGCGACACTCGCAAGAGATGCGGGTGATTTGGTCTATAATTATCAGTATAAACTTAAAAAAGTGGGTGTGATTAATATGTTTCCGCATACCAGTCACATTGAGGCGATTGCACTTTTCGAGAAATAAAATGGTGACTTTAAAACAGACATTTCAGTACTTACCTGACCACTCAATTGATCTTGAGTCCTGGCTAACTCAAAAAAGTCAGCAAACTCATTTGAAAGATGTGAGCCTGATCACTCGTGCGGCGCATTTGGCTCTCGTCTCCAGCAAAGGATTAACCACTTTTTATGGACAGCCGTACATTGAACAGGGTTTAAGTATGGCTGACATTTTACTGGATATGCGCCTCGATCAAGAATCCATTGCTGCAGCCATTATCACAAGTAGTGTACAGCATACGATGATCTCTATTGAAACTGTCGAGGAAAAATTAGGTGAACCTGTCGCAAAATTAGTAACTAGTGTTTTAAAAATAAATGTGTTAAACAATTTACAGTCTGGCAACACACGCAGTCAAACACAACTGGATCGTTTTCGTAAAATATTTCTTGCCATGGTTTCTGATATTCGCGTTGTCTTGATTAAATTGGCGGAACGCACTTGCATGATGCGTGGCATTAAAAATATTAATCCTGTCGAACGTAAACGAATTGCCAAAGAAACCATGGATATTTATGCCCCGCTCGCAAACAGACTGGGAATTGGACAATTAAAATGGGAACTCGAGGATTCTGCCTTTCATTACATTGAACCTGACACGTATAAAACAATCGCCCATTTTATTGCAGAGCGTCGCATTGATCGTGAACACCGAATTGCAGAAATCATAAAAAAATTGGACGATGCACTCAGTAAAGCACATATCAAAGCGAAAATGAGTGGTCGTGCAAAACATATTTACAGTGTTTATTTAAAAACATTAAAAAAGCATCTCGATTATAAATCGATTTATGATTACAGTGCAGTACGCATTTTGGTGCCGAAAATCGAAGATTGTTATACGGCATTGAGTGTTGTGCATGCTTTATTTGAACATATTCCAGAAGAATTTGATGATTATATTGGAAATCCAAAACCCAACGGTTACCGTTCTATTCATACAGCCGTTATCGGATCGGATGGAAAACATCTTGAAATTCAAATTCGAACAAATGACATGCATGAAGAAGCTGAACACGGTGTCGCAGCGCACTGGATTTACAAAGAACATCACACACCTGAATCGGGTTATGAAGCAAAAATCACTTACCTTCGTCAATTATTGTCATGGCATAAAGATGTGGCA
>CAZEEF010000080.1:5757-8718 GCA_964511095.1 uncultured Coxiellaceae bacterium
GATGAATTTTTGGATGATACCATTTATGTGTTCACGCCGCTCGGCGATATTATTGATTTACCCACCGGATCCACACCACTCGATTTTGCTTACCACATTCACAGTGAATTAGGTCATCGTTGTCGTGGCGCTAAAATTAAAGGACACATCGTTCCATTGACTTATCCATTAAAAACAGGTGATCAAGTTGATATTATCACCACGCCGCATGGCAAACCGAGCCGCGACTGGTTAAGCAAAGATTCAGGTTATTTACGTACCGCTCGTGCACGTTCCAAGGTCGCTCAGTGGTTTAAACAACAGGAAATGGTTGAAACCGGAAAAAATCATCCGGAACGTGAGCCTTCTCGTGCTGGCGTATCTCACGCTGATTTAGAAAAAAAAGACAGACACATTTTTCTGTCAACAAAACCCGTCACTGAACCCAAAGGGGGTTTGGAAATTGCCGGCATCCATGATTTGTTAACGCGTATTGCCAAATGTTGCAAACCCATTCCGGGTGATCATGTCATAGGCTACATCACACAAGGACGCGGCATTTCCATTCATCGGCAAGATTGTAACAATATCGCAACGAATTGTTCGCGCGATGCCAATCGCATGATTCAAGTGGCATGGGATACAAAAAAATTGGGAAATTATTATGTCGATTTAAAAATTCGTGCGAACGGGCAACAAGAATCATTAAAAGAAGTGACTGCATTATTGGCGAATGCAAAAATTGATTTAATGACATTGAATTCGACCGTGAGCAAAAAAAATAATATGATCTATGTCGTGATGACGATACAAATACAGGATCTCACGCAATTAAAAAATATTATCAACCAAATTCAACAATTACCTAAAGTAATTGATATCAAACGAGTGAGTGAATAATGGAAGACATGGCAGTGATTGACTGGAATCTTGGATTAAAACTCGCCGGAAATAAACGCGAAGTGGCTGAAGAATTGTTGAATAGGCTTGCAGCCAGTTTAGAGAATGAAGTGAAACAAATTCGCAGCGCCTGGCAGAATAAAAATTTTGCAGAATTACATCAACGCATTCATAAATTACACGGCGCGGTTTGTTATTGCGGCACACCTCGATTAAAAAAAATCATTTCGACTTTTGAACATGCTTTAAAACGTCATGAGATTGACAACTATTCAAGCCTTTTAGATCAATTTGAGATGGAATCTAATTTATTGATTCAGACCATAGGTTTGTAGCCTAACATATTGCGTTTCATTTGACTTTGAGTTAACAATAACAAGTTACAATTAAAATGGAAGATCATCATGACTCAACCCGTAAAAAAAAGTCTATCCGATAAATTTTCTGACGTGATGCCAACAGGCGCCGGCTCACTATTCTTCATTCAAATATTTGCAACGCTGGCTTTCAGCGTGCTGTATTCTACACTTGTTTTATATACAACGAATCGTTTACACCTGAGTGATTCTGTTGCAACTGGTATCACTGCTTCATTCGTCGCATTTAACTACGCGCTGCATTTATTAGGTGGCTATATCGGCGGTCGTTTTTTTAGTTATCGCAGTTTATTTTCCATTGGCATGTGTCTTCAAGTGATGGGTTGCGCGTTAATATCACTCCCCTCAACGACATCACTTTATTGGGGTTTAGCGGCTTTTTTAACGGGAGCGGGTCTCAATGTCACCTGTATTAACTGCATGTTGACGCAGTTATTCAAACCCGATGATAAACGTCGTGAAGCGGCGTTTTTATGGAATTACAGTGGCATGAATATTGGCTTTTTCATCGGTTTTTCTGTCAGTGGTTATCTACAGTTACAAAATGCGTATCACGAACTCTTTCTTTTTGCGGGTCTCGGTAATTTGATTGCACTGATATTAACGGCATTCAAGTGGAAAACGCTCGCTGATACGCATACCAGTTTTATCCAATTAATCCAACCGAAAAGATATGCCGCCAGTTTGAAAGGTCTTGCGATGATTTTTTTTCTGGTACTACTGCTTCGTGTTCTCTTGAAGAATGCGCATATCAGCAATAATTTGATTATGTTAGTAGGCATTTTAATGGCGTTTGTCATTGCTTATCTTGCGATAAAACAACCGACCGCCGAAGAAAGTAAAAAAGTTTGGGCCTATCTGATTCTCGCGATCATGTCTTTGGTCTTTTGGACACTTTATCAGTTGGCGCCTATGGGTCTCACTTTATTTATTGAACGAAATGTCGATCGTCATTACCTCGGCATGTTAATCGCTCCGCAATGGGTCCAAAATATTAATACGGTTGTTATCATTCTCGGTGCACCGCTCTTGAGTGTACTCTTTACCGCCATGCGAAATCGCGGCATTCAATTTACGATTCCCGTGCAATTTGGCTTTGCTTTATTGCTCATTGGAATTTCCATGATTATTTTACCCATCGGAATACATTTCGCTAATGCAGAAGGCTATGTGAATTTCAACTGGATTTTAATCAGTTATATTTTGCAGAGTATTGGTGAATTATTTATTTCACCGATTGGTTATGCCATGGTCGGACAGCTGGCGCCGATCCATTTGCAGGGATTAATGATGGGCACTTGGTTGATGATTACGGGTGTGGCAGCGACATTATCGGGTTATTTTTCAACGATGGCATTGGGTACAAGTCATTCAAAAGACCCCTTGCTGACGAATTTCAGTTTTGGTCATACGTTTGGTTTATTGGGTTGGGCGGCAATCGCTACAGGTATTATATTGTTAATGCTCGTTCCGTTTATTACTCGATTGACACAGGAAAAGAAATTATTTGGGAAGCAACAGATTATTTCACCAGCTGGAATTTAAAATTCCTTTTTAAATCATGAAGTTACGATATTTTTGGTGCAATAAAACGCAAAACTGTTACACAAAAAATAAATTTTATTAGTATAATCATATAGTTAACTCATTTTTCCCAGGTAGCCGCCGTCTACAGCATCTGAGAAAGCTTCCCCCTTTGAAAAAG
>CAZEEF010000081.1:0-8691 GCA_964511095.1 uncultured Coxiellaceae bacterium
CCAATGATATTACGATTCACATACATATTTCCAACAGGCATTCGATCTTGAATGTATTTGATCGTTGCATCAATACGACTGTGTACGCCTAATGTTAATCCATAACCTGTCTGAATAATTTGATCCAATACGTTATCTAATTCTTTTTCTTTATAACGAATCACATGCAGTATCGGTCCAAATACTTCGCGTTTTAACACACTTAAATTTTTTAATTCAAATGCACATGGCGCAAAAAAATGGCCCTGGGGAAGTTCTTTGGTTTCAACCCGATAAATCAAGGTTGCTTCTTTCTGCATTTCTTCAACGTGTTTATTGAGCATTGTTAAGGCATCTTGATCGATGACAGGTCCCACATCGGTTGAAAGTAATGCCGGATCGCCAACGGTAATTTCACGCATCGCACCTTTTAACATTTCAATGACACGCGGTGCCATTTCTTCTTGCAGAAATAAAACGCGTAATGCAGAACAACGCTGTCCGGCACTGTTAAATGCAGATTGAATCACATCAGCCACTACTTGTTCGGGCAATGCAGAAGAATCAACAATCATGGCATTTTGACCGCCTGTTTCTGCAATGAATGGAACAATGGCGCCTGGCCGTTTCGCGAGAGATTGATTAATGAGGCGAGCTGTTTCCGTTGAACCTGTAAACATGACACCCGCAATTCGTGTATCGGCCACTAATTCAGCGCCAACTATTTCACCGCGCCCGGGTAAGAGTTGTAATGCATCGGTTGGAATACCCGCCTGATGCAAGAGTCGAACGGTTTCAACAGCAATGAGTGGCGTTTGTTCAGCCGGTTTTGCAATGACAGTATTGCCTGCAGCCAATGCAGCGACAATTTGACCCGCAAAAATAGCCATCGGAAAATTCCAGGGACTGATACAGGCAATCACACCGCGGGGATGGAGAGATAACTGATTGAGTTCACCGGTTGGACCCTGCAATGTTCTGGTTTGTAAATCGCTCTTTGCGTGCGCGGCATAATAACGACAAAAATCCACTGTTTCACGAATTTCAGACACGCAATCTACCAATTGTTTTCCCGCTTCTTGACAGAGTATTGTCATTAACATCGGTCTATTTTGCTCGAATAAATCCGCTGCGCGTTCAAGACAGGCAGCACGTTCATCGACGGATGTGTTTCCCCAATGTTCTGTTGCCTTAAAAGCGATATCGATCGCCGTTTTGACATGCTCTGCAGTCGCTTCATGTATTGTTCCAACGATTTCGTCATTCGTCGGTGATTTGACAGATTGTGCAGGGGAATCTGTCAACATTTTTCCGTCAATCACAGGACCCGCCATCCATTGATGATGATTCAGCGCATCCATCGCTTTTTTTAACTGTTCAAGTGTTTGCATATTCGAAAAATCAACTCCTGATGAATTTAAACGTTCTTTACCAAATAAATGCTTGGGTAAGGGAATAGAAGGGTGCGGTTTGTTGACAAGTCTGGCTATTCGCTGGACGGGATTTTCAATGATTTTTTCAATGGGAATTTGATCGTCTGCGATATGGTTTATGAAGGAAGAATTGGCGCCATTTTCCAACAGACGTCGAACCAGGTAACCCAATAAATCTTTATGCGTACCAACAGGTGCGTAAATGCGGCAAGGAATATTTAAATGCGTTTCGCCGACTACTTGATCATATAAAGTTTGTCCCATGCCATGCAGACATTGAAATTCAAAATGACGATCGCTGCCAGCCATTTCTAAAATCGCTGCAACCGAATAGGCATTGTGTGTGCCAAATTGCGGATAAAAACAGTCGGGTTGTGCTAATAATTTTTTTGCACAGGCAATGAAAGAAACATCGGTTGAATGTTTTCGCGTAAAAACAGGGTAGCCTTCAAGACCGAGTAATTGACTTAATTTAATTTCGGCATCCCAGTAAGCGCCTTTAATTAAACGCACCATTAAACGTCGGCGATAGCGTTTGGAAAGATCAGCCAGCCAATCGATAACATAAGGCGCGCGTTTTTGATAGGATTGTACGGCAAGACCGAATCCTTCCCAGCCATCCAGTGACGGATCACTGAAAACTTTTTCGATAATATCGAGTGACAATTCTAAACGATCAGCTTCTTCTGCATCGATCGTGAACCCGATATTGTAAGCTTTGGCGGCTTGGGCAAGCGTTAATAAGGGCGGTACCAATTCGTTAAATACCTGATCGCGTTTGGCTAATTCATAGCGTGGATGAAGCGCGGATAATTTAACTGAAATACCGGGGCCTGTAATGTGTGTTAAATGGCGAGAAACCGTTCCAATGGCTTCAATAGCATTTTGATACGATTTAAAGTACTGTGCAGCATCTTCACGTGTTCTCGCCGCTTCGCCTAACATATCGTATGAATAGCGATAGCCTAATGCTTCAGACGATTTCGCACGTGTTAACGCTTCTTCGATCGTCGTACCCATCACAAATTGTTTACCCATTATTTTCATGCCTTGCATGATGATGGGACGAATGAGGTGACTACTGGTTCGGCTTAAAAAACGTTGTAATGTCTTGCTGAATGATTGTTGGTGGCTTAACAAAGGAGAATATATTTTTCCTGTCATGAGTAAAGATAAGGTCGCTGCATTGACAAAAAGCGAATTTTTTTTATCAAGATGCCGTGCCCATTTTGCGGTAGAAATTTTATCACTGATTAATTGGTCTCGCGTCGCATTGTCAGGGATGCGTAATAACGCTTCCGCGAGACACATGAGTGCGATCCCTTCTTCACTCGACAGATCATATGCATGCAAAAAAGCATCCAGTCCGCCTTGTTTTTTTCGATTCTTGCGTGTGCTCTCGACTAACTGGGATGCAGTGATAGTGATTCGTTTTAATGCATCTTCTGAAAATGGGGCTTGTGATAAGAGTGATTCCAGGCAGGCGGTTTCATCTCGGCGATAGGCGCTCGTGATCGCATTCTGTAACAGGGAACGCGCGGGTGTAGCATTAGCAAAGATCATATATATGTTTTCCGACTATTTTGTATCCGTAACCTATTCTTTTTCGGTATACTAAGCAGCGCCTATTATATAACACATTTGGGAATATAAGTTTGTCAATTAAACAAAAAAAGTTGAATATTGCATCGCGGTTTCGTGGATTATTGCCGATTGTAGTGGATGTGGAAACGTCTGGCTTGAATCCTCTGACGGATGGTTTGCTGGAAGTGGGGCTTGTGACGTTAGTCCTTGATGCTAATAACAAATTTCAACCCAATGAGACATATTTTTATCATGTGGAGCCATTTATCGGAGCCAGATTAGATCCAGAATCACTCGCTATCACCGGTATTGATCCTCTGAATCCTTTGCGATTTGCCCTGCCGGAACAGCAGGTTTTGCATCGTATTTTTTTACGAATCAATGCGTTATTGGCTGAAACAGGCTGTCAACGCGCTGTGTTGGTTGGGCATAATGCCTGGTTTGATTTGGCTTTTTTACAGGCGGCCATCAAGCGCTGTCATTTTCATCGTTCACCTTTTCATTCATTTACGACATTGGATACGGCGACATTGTCTGCATTAACATTGGGTGAAACCGTATTAGCGAAAGCATTACGAGCAGCAAGAATTCCATTTGATGTGAGTCAAGCCCATTGTGCCGAATATGATGCGGTGAAAACAGCAGAATTGTTTTGTTATATTGTGAATCGGTATTCGGGAATATAAATAAATACAGTGAGAAATTTATTGAATTGAAGCATGTAACTGAACGAGTGAATAAGAAATAACAACACTTAACACTAGCCATCCTGCTTTAAATGAATAATCAATCAATTTGTTTCGAATTTCTTTTTGTTTTTCACTTACCATGCCTAATTTGGTTTCAATGGCGACGACACGTTTATCCAAAGAGGCGAAACCATTATGCATTTCATTTCGCAATTCATGCATTTCGTTTCTAAGAGAATGAATTTGTTCAACCACTCGATCAATTGCTTTACTTGCTGCCATATCAACCTTCATGGGTAGTAAAAAAAAGCCCGCATACACGGGCTTTTTGTATTTAACGATGATGAGAGATTAACCGAATTTAACACCTGCACGGAAGCTAATGAGGTTGCTGGAGTTACCAGTACCGCCTTGGCTGACGTTGTAGTCTGTGTCATGGTCAAGTTCTAAACCGAGGTTGGTGTTTTTCCACATATCAATGTTGTAGCCAGCAACCCAACGGTTCTTAGGTAAGAATACCGCCACGGCATCGCCAGAAGCTTGGTAACCTAAGTAAACGTTTTGGTTCTTGCTCCATGCATTGAAACCATAACCGGCTTGAAGATTTCCAGCCCACGGCTTAGCACCGCCATGTGTTCCAAACGCATTCGCTGGTGGCAGTTTGCTGTTCAAGTCATTGTTGCTGAAGTTCTGCATTGCAGTAACATAGTCACCAATCAATGAGAATGGACCGCTGCTGACGTAAGCATCAATTGTGCCGCCGCTGACACGATTTCGATAGGTGCCACCGTTGACTAATAATGCACCGCCAGGACCAAAGATTGCTGTATTTTGATATTGCGAAATCACTTGAGCAATATCATTGACACCCACCATGTCATAGATGTAGCCGAGGTTAATACCAAAGCCCAATTGATCATTCATCTGATCAAAACCGATGGCAGCGGTATAATCCGTTGTTTTATGACCTTGTGGTATTCCAAGCGGATAAGCACGACGTTGATTTAATGGGGTATCGAATGCAGCAATGTCACCATGGAAACCCATGCGTGTGACAAAACCCACTTGAGCAGCTGTTTGGAGTGATTCACTCAATACTTGTGTTAAAGAACGTGTAATCGGATGGATGGTATAACGACCGAAATCTTGATAGAACTTACCTAATTTCAGGAAGAAAGGTGTTTGATCAAAGTTAGAAATTTGAGCATAACCTTGTTCCAATGTTAATGTGTTGACTGGATAAACATTGCTGTATTGGCCAGCTTTGGTAGCGAACAGTGAAACGCCGCTTGCATTGTTGTAACTGATGCTCGCAAACGCTTTTGTCCAATCGTTAACGTTACCAAACAAGTTCAAGTAAACATCGTTCAGAGAAACGCGCTGAGTGTTTTCGCCTTGATAACCCATGGAACGATTGCCCCATTTCGCATCAAAGTTAACGCCGCCTGCTAAAGAAAGAAGCTTGTTGCAATCTTGCGTTGGTTTAGCACGGCCTAAATTTTGTCCCATTGCATCCATGATTGAAATGTATGGATCGGATAAAGGACAAATTTCGACTGGCAAACCTTTGTAAGCGACTTCAGTGGCTTCAGGCTGTTTCACTACGTGATGTTTGTGTTTATGTTGAGTTGCTGCATCAGCTTGAATGCTGATCAACCCTAATACGCTCATTGATGCAACAACGAGTTTTAATTTCATGTTTGTGTATCTCCTTGATATTTTGATTTGGATCCGGACGGGGTTCAAAACTACATATAATTTTTTAATATTGCAAGCTAATTTAAACTAAAATTGAATAAAATTATTGTTACCATTTTTCTAAACTATTTTTTGCAGCGCAATTCTAAATAAATCATTTGGAAAATTAAAGTGAAAAATTAAAAAATAATAAAATAATTTTTAAAAAATAAAGTTCAAAAAAATAAAGTTAAAAAAAACCCGCCAGTGAGCGGGTTCTTTTTTAATCAAAAAAATTTAAAGTTCAGTGGCTTTATCTGTCAGAAAATTTGCAATACCTTCCGCAGTGGGTTTGATTCCTGTTTCACCTTTCACCCAGCCAGCAGGACAAACATCGCCGTGTTTTTCATGGAATTGTAATGCGTCAATTAAACGGAGTAATTCGTCAATATTACGACCCAGTGGTAAATCATTCACGATCTGTGATCGAACATTGCCTTGTTTATCGATCAGGAACGTGCCGCGCAATGCGACATGGGCAGTCGGATGTTCCACACCGTAAGCTTGACAGATCTGGTGATTCACGTCAGCGACTAATGGATAACACACTTGACCAATTCCACCGTCATTGACCGGTGTTTTTCGCCAGGCGTTGTGCGTAAATTGTGAATCAATCGAAACGCCGATGACAACCGTATTGCGTTGTTCAAATTCAGCGATACGATTATGTAGCGCAATTAATTCTGAGGGGCAAACAAAAGTAAAATCGAGCGGATAGAAAAAAATAATTCCATATTTATTTTTTATTGTGTCAGTCAAATTAAACTGATTGACGATTTCGCCGCTAGCCAGCACGGCAGCAGCGGTAAAATCGGGGGCTTTTTTACCAACTAATGTACTCATTATAGTGTAATCTCCAGTAAAAATAAGATGTTCTCAAAGAGTCGTACATTATATACCTAAAATAGGGGTTAGAGTAGGGCCAGCGGTTCGTAACTACTGGTTGCAACAGATGGTTTGAGGTATGATATCGCTCGCATGAATCTGGCTTTTTATAACCCTGGAATGGTGAAATGCTATGAGCGATGAATTCTTACCTTTTTCACGGCCGCTGATTAGCCGTAGAGCGATTGATGAGGTGGTAGCCTGTCTGGAATCCGGCTGGATTACAACGGGTCCCCGCGTCGCGCAATTTACTGAAAAATTACAACAATATTTAGATGCGCCCTTCGTGTTGCCGCTGTCTTCGGCAACGGCCGGATTGCATCTTGCCTTACTGGCCATGGATTTACAGCCAGGCGATGAAGTGATAACGACACCGCTGACTTTTGCCGCTTCTCTCAATGTCATTATATTATCGGGCGCGAAACCCGTGCTTGTCGACATCGATGCAAAGACATTCAATATGGATCTCAATCAGCTTGAAAGTGCCATTACCGAAAAGACACGTGTGATCATGCCCGTTCATTATGCCGGATTACCGATTGATCTGGATGTATTATATCAAGTGGCTGATCGGCACGACTTACGGATACTGGAAGATGCTGCACATGCGATGGGTACGGAATATAAAGGCAAAAAAGTCGGAAGTTTTGGCGATACCCAAGTTTTCAGTTTTCATCCCAATAAAAATATGACGACGGGTGAAGGCGGTTGTGTTGCAACGCGGGATGAAGAATTGGCAAAAAAAATCAGTTTACTGCGCTTTCATGGCATCGATCGGGAAGCATGGAATCGTTTTGGCAAAGGTGGTTCACAAGATTATGAAATCGTATTGCCCGGTTTTAAATATAACATGATGGACATTCAAGCCGCTCTGGGCTTACATCAATTGAGTGAATTGGAAGGATTTATTGAGCGTCGTACGGAATTAGTGAATCGTTATCAGGAAGTCCTGGCCGATTGGTCAGAATGGATTTTACCGGAAGAACCGTCTTTTTCACATCGTCATGCCTGGCATCTTTATACGCCATTGATTAATGAAGAGGCGGCAGGCATGAATCGTGATGAATTTATGTCGCGCATGAAAGAAAAAAATATTGGCACCGGTTTGCATTATCGTGCCGCACATTTATATCCGTATTATCGGAATGTATTTGGTTTCAAAGAAGGCGATTTTCCCATCGCTGAAAATAGTTGTTCGCGTATTGTCAGTTTGCCGTTATTTTCTGGCATGACAGATGCCGAACATGATCGTGTGATTGATGTGATGTATAGTGTATTTCATGGGGTAGTTTAATGAATATTTTAATTTTAGGTGCAAACGGTTTTATCGGCAGCAATTTAAGTGAAGCGATTTTAAAAAATACGGATTGGCAAATTTATGCGTTAGATATGGCGCAAGATAAATTGGAAAACTGTTTGAACCATAAAAATTTTCATTTTACGCTCGGTGACATGACTGTTAAAAAAGAGTGGGTTACCGAACAGATTAAAAAATGTGATGTGATTTTACCGCTCGTCGCCATCGCAACGCCTGCGATTTATGTGCAAAATCCATTGCGTGTCTTTGAGTTGGATTTTGAAGCCAATTTGGCTGTGGTTCGTCAATGCGTAGAATTTAAAAAACACATTATATTTCCATCCACTTCCGAAGTGTATGGTATGTGTCCTGATAGGGCGTTTGATGAAGAAACCAGTAATTTAGTAACAGGTCCTATTCACAAAGAACGCTGGATTTATTCGACTTCGAAACAGTTATTGGATCGTGTGATTTATGCTTATGGCAAGCATCATGGATTATCGTACACACTGTTTCGGCCCTTTAACTGGTATGGTCCGAAATTGGATAATGTATTCAATCCGAAACCGGGCGGCTCGCGTGTTTTAACACAATTTATCGGCAACATTTTGCGGGGTGAAAATATCATGCTGGTGGATGGCGGCGCACAACAGCGCTGTTTTATGTATATCGATGATGGGTTGCGCGCGTTGATTTCAATGATTGAAAATAAAAATACGACTGCACAAAATGAAATTTTCAACTTGGGTAATCCATTAGAAAATATTTCGATTCGTCAACTGGCTGAAACGCTGGTGAGTTATATCAAGCAATATCCCAAGTATGCAGAAGCAGCGAACAAGGCCAAGTTGATGGATGTCGATGCGAAAACGTATTATGGTGCGGGTTATCAGGATGTTTCATTGCGTGTTCCGTCTATTCAGCGCGCAGAAGAAAAATTAGGTTGGAAACCGGTTGTGAATTTTGATGCAGGTCTCAGGAAAACGCTGGATTTTTATTTGGTTTAAGAACCTGTTTAAATTTCACGTCATCCCGCGCGGCTCCTGGCGCGGGACCCAGCGACTTTTACTTTATTGATAATTAATGT
>CAZEEF010000082.1:0-8687 GCA_964511095.1 uncultured Coxiellaceae bacterium
CAACCAGGCCCCGCACAAATTTTTGCTGATGGGTTTGCTTTTCTTGTATTGGGCAGTGGGCAAAAATTTTGCGGGGTGACAGGGTTTTTTTGATTGGGCAGGTTTTTTTGTGCAGTTATGATACTGATTTACCGGATGCTAGTGCGCCTGCGCGGGAATGACAGGCTCCGGTTTCGATTGCAACGTTAATTTGATATTAGCAAATGTCAACACACCCTGGCAGACCCTCTTTCTGTTTCAGATTTCAAGGCCGTCTCGGTTCATACGTTAATGTCTGATTGGCGGCTTCAGCCGGTTGTGACATCACCGTTTTTTTCGGGAAGGCAAATAATACAAAATCCGATTGAGAGAACGCGTCACGTATTTTATCGATACCTTTTTTAGCGGCTTCAGTGAATGCAGGAATAGCAATTGCGCAACCCGGGAATAAAATACCGGCCCGCCAGGCAACACCTTTAAAAAATCCTTTCACGCCGTTTTCTTGATAAATGGATCGAATCGCTTGGAGCATGGAAACTTGTTTAAGCTGCATCCGGCTTGCGATTGTATCAGGCCCATGCGTCAAGACACCGCCACACATTCCAAACACAATTTTGGCCGGGTTTTCCCATGAAGTACCCCATTTTTCAGAAGCATATTTTGCAGCAAGCGGTGCGATAAATAACATCGTCAATCCAAATCCCTGTTCGCGCAGCATGAGTGGCGCCATTCCAACACACGGACGTGAAATGCCTTCTTTTAACAGGCCTTGCATGGCAGAAATCGGACCGCATTTATGTAATTGCTGATATAAAATATTGTTTTCAATGAAAGTAGAAGCAACACCACCAATGGTTCCACTGACTAGGGCAGCGGCACCATTATGTAGATTAGAATGGGGATCAAATCCTTCTATCGATTGGATGTATGCATTAGCAGTAAGCTGCGCTACGGAAGACGTTCCCACCGAGGTTGCAAAGGCCGGAGCACCTCTTAGTATTTCTCTGGGACTAAAGCTTAATACCTGTCCTGTTTGAAGTTTCTTTTTTGTGCCTTCACTGAAAAAAAACAGTAATCCAGCGGCGGCTCCTCCCAGGCCCGCAGCAAGCGCTGTTTGCCAAAGTGGACGTAACGGCGAAGAAGCTTGCTCATCTTTTTTTTCTTGTACTGGAGCGCTGAAGGGCATAAAAAATCCTCTTTTTTTAAGGTCGATTTGAACGGGGCGCTTGATTGTGAGAAGGGGCTTCTAATTCTGACGTGTTACTTTGATTTTCTTTTTCTCTGCGGGCCGCTTCCCGACGGGCAGCATCTGAAAAAGGTTGATAAACAATCGCAGCATTCACAGCAGCTGCACCTAATAAAAATTGTAATCCAAGTTTAGCAGTTGGAATAATAGAAGGTGCTTTGAAAAATAATGTCATAAAATATATCCTTTATTTTTATTACAAAAATGAGGCGCAAATAGTAGCCGATTAACAAAAAAAGTAAATATAAATTTATCTATAAATAGTATAATGGCCAAACTATGAATAAAACGTCAGATGCCACATTGCTTGGTTTTGATTTCGGTTTGAAACGTATCGGCGTTGCCGTCGGTCAAACCGTCACGGAAACGGCGCGTCCTCTGACCACACTCAAAGCAATGGAAGGTGAACCAGAATGGGATGTTTTAACGAAGCTTGTTAAAACCTGGCAACCGGATGCCATGGTGATTGGTATTCCATTCAACATGGATGGCAGCGAACAACCCTTAACGCGGCTTGCCCGTCGATTCAAACAACAATTGCAAGAACGATTTCATCTGCCGGTTTATGAAATGGACGAACGGTTAAGTACAAAAGATGCCAGAGAACGATTGTTCGAAAAAGGCGGTTATAAAGCATTAAAAAATGGACAAGTCGATCGTGTCGCTGCACAATTGATTCTGCAAAATTGGTTAACGAGTAAAAAATAATGAATACATCTTCACAGCGTAAATCCTATCTGATCGGTTTTATTGTCACCGCCATTTTGTTAAGTGTGACTTTTTATTTACAACAATTCGAAGGTTTTATTCCCTGTCCGCTTTGTATTTTACAACGCATGACATTAGGCCTTCTGGGCGCGATGTTTTTGATCGGTGCGATTTTAAATGTTAAAAAAATCGGAAATAGTTTGTTAAGTCTATTGGCCGCCCTGATTGCCCTCTTAGGCACTTTTCTCTCCGGCCGCCAAGTTTGGCTGCAACACTTGCCTCCCGATAAAAATGCGGATTGCGGCGCCAGTTTGCAATATTTGATGCATGTTTTA
Source organism: uncultured Coxiellaceae bacterium (assembly GCA_964511095.1). Taxonomy (GTDB): domain Bacteria; phylum Pseudomonadota; class Gammaproteobacteria; order DSM-16500; family DSM-16500; genus DATIJJ01. The sequence continues at coordinate 2,269 of CAZEEF010000082.1, forward strand.
CCCTTCGATCAACTCATTTCCAGAATATTACAAGGCACGGCGGAGTGTACTCAAAAAGGCTGGACGTTTTTACATATCAGTTTGGCTGGATGGTCGCTGATTTGTTTTATTGGATTTTTTGTGTTTTGTTTAAGGCAGTTTAAGCGTTCGTTTTTAAAGCAAAAACACGAAAAAAATCTTTTATAATCATAAAGTTACGTTATTTTTGGCGAGAAAAAATCGAAAACTGTAACACAATTTTGAAAAATATTTAGTAGATTCATGAAGTTAAGTGAATTTTCCCAGTGTTTTTTTCGACGATTTAGTTACTTTTAGTTTGTTTTTCTAAACGACTTAGCTATACTAGTTTAAGACTAGTCTAAATAAAGGAGTAACGTTATGCGAACAGTGGGTGCATTTGAAGCAAAAACGCATTTTTCTGCATTACTCGAAAAAGTTGAAAAAGGTGAACATGTCATCATTACAAAACACGGACATCCTGTTGCGAAATTGATGCCAACGGGTGGTTCGGATCGCGAACAATCAAAGCAGGCGATAGAACGGATTAAAGTCTTTAGTCTGAAACATACGCTAGGCAAAATAGATTGGAAAGTTTTACGTGATGAGGGTCGGCGTTAATGAATTTTGTTCTTGATGCATCTATTGCACTTGCCTGGTGTTTTTCAGATGAGGCTACACCTGCGACAATGGCATTGCTTGAACGATTAGAAATTGAATCTGCAATCGTCCCGGAATTATGGTCTCTGGAAGTGGGTAATATACTTATCTCAGCTGAAAAACATAAACGGATAAGTTATGCAAATATTAAAGAATATTTAGCATTATTGGAAAATCTCCCTATTGAAGTAGACACGGAGACGAGCTCGAGAGGTTTCAGCGATATTATCTTTCTCGCCCATGCTGAAAAATTAACGACTTATGACGCGGCTTATCTCGAGCTCGCAATGCGATATGGATTACCATTAGCCACAAAGGATTCGGCATTAATTCATGCTGCAAAACGCGTGGGAGTAGAAATAATTTAAATTAAAGATAACAAAATGAAACATAAGCCAATTCCTTAGGAAAATAAATGGCTAAAAAAGTGATGCATGATCCTAAAGCACGCAAACAAAAAATGACAAACGAAAAGGTTGCAAAAATATCCCGATTTCGTAAGTAATTCACAGTTTGAATTGAACAGGCTCTCAATGTCACGCTAAAATGCAATAGAATAAATCACCAGGTACTCATCCTATGGCTATAAGGAAATTATGCGCTTTACTCTGGTTCAGCATCAGTCTTTCAGGCTGGATAACGTCTGCCAGTGCAGCCAATCCGATGGGGCAAACACTCCAGATTAATACGCATTTTCGTTCTATCGCCGGCAACCCTGTCTGGTTGCTGATTTTACGTGATGCCGACACCGGCGTTGTGGTTCCTTATCTGTTTGATATTCAGAATAACGACAATTTTTGGCTTGCGTTCAGTTATGGACGTAATTACATTGTGACAGTATCCAATTTAAAATTTGGACCTTTTGCAGTGATCCCTAATTTTTGTCATCTGGAAAGCGGCGTGCTTCGAGGAAAATCAATGATTATTACCTTAAGCGGCGATTTGACGCCTGTGCCAGTGACATTCAAATGCAATGTAGTTAAATATAATGATAGTGCATTTTCGATCGCAACAACCCCCTAAACCAAGGAAATTTATGAAATTGAATAATATACTCGAAGCGATTGGTAAAACACCGCTCGTCCGTTTTAATCGTATTGGCCGTGATCTGCCGTGTGAAATATATGGCAAATGTGAATTTTTAAATCCAGGCGGCTCACTGAAAGATCGCATCGCACGTTCCATGATTGAAGAAGCCGAAAAAGCAGGAAAAATTAAACCAGGGGATACCTTAATCGAAGCGACTTCCGGTAACACAGGTATTGGACTGGCGCTCGCCGGCGCTGTCAAAGGTTATAAAGTCATTATTACAATGCCGGAAAAAATGAGCCATGAGAAACAAGTCGTTCTGGAAGCCTTAGGCGCAAAAATTTATCGCACACCGACGGCCGCAGCCTGGAATGATCCGGATAGCCATATTTCAGTAGCAAGAAAATTAAATAAAGAAATTCCCCATTCGCATATTCTTGACCAATACAGTAATCCTGCCAATCCACATATTCATTACCAAAGCACGGCACAGGAAATTCTCGATGATGCGGGTGACAATCTTGCCATGGTGGTAATTGCTGCGGGGACAGGCGGCACGATTACCGGTGTGGCAAAAAAATTAAAAGAAGTAAATCGTAACATTAAAATTATCGGTGTCGATCCTTATGGTTCTATTTTGGGAGGCGGCACGGAAATTTGTCCGTATCTGATTGAAGGCATTGGTTATGATTTTATTCCGGATGTGCTGGATAATTCATTGGTGGATGCTTATATCAAAACAAAAGATAAAGATTCTTTTTTAATGGCGCGTCGTCTCATTCGTGAAGAAGGATTATTGGTAGGTGGTTCAAGCGGTGCGACGGTGTGGGGTGCTTTGCAAGCGGCCACAAAACTCAAAAAAGGTGAAAAATGCGTTGTGATATTAGCAGACGGTATTCGGAATTATTTGACTAAATTTGTGGATGACAAGTGGATGCAAACGAACGGTTTTCTGGAAGAGATGTCATGAAAAATAATCAACACATGGAAACACGCGTGATTCATGCGGGTCAGAGCCCTGATCCAACGACAGGTGCTGTGATGACACCGATTTATGCGACTTCAACGTATGTTCAGGAAAGCCCCGGAAAACATAAAGGTTATGAATATTCCCGCACACGCAATCCAACGCGTGAAGCGTATGAAAAATGCGTCGCCGATTTAGAATCGGGCAAACAGGGATTTGCGTTTGCATCGGGCATGGCTGCCATTGCGACGATTTTAGAATTATTACAGCCGGGCGATCATATTGTTGCGATGGATGATTTATATGGCGGTACCTATCGATTGATGGAACATGTGCGTAAACGTTCGGCGGGTTTACACATTTCGTTTGTGGATATGTGCGATCTTCAAAAAGTGGAGGCAGCCATTCGTCCCGAAACCCGCATGATTTGGGTTGAAACGCCCTCCAATCCTATGCTGAAACTTGTTGATCTCAAACAGCTTGCGACGATTGCAAAAAAACACCATTTAATTGCAGTAGCAGATAATACATTTGCGACACCGATTTTACAGCGTCCCCTGACATTGGGATTTGATATTGTGACGCATTCTGCAACGAAATATATTAATGGGCATTCGGATATTGTCGGTGGTCTTGTGATTGTGGGTGATCATGCGGAACTCAGAGAAAAAGTGGGATTTTTGCAAAACGCTGTCGGCGCTATTGCAAGCCCGTTTGATAGTTTTTTAGCACTGCGCGGCGTTAAAACACTGGCATTGCGTATGGAACGGCATTGCAGCAATGCACTGGCATTAGCTAACTGGCTGGAAGCACATCCAAACGTTCTGCGAGTGATTTATCCTGGATTAAAAAGTCATCCACAGCACGCACTCGCCGCAGAACAAATGGCACATTTTGGTGGAATGATCACAGTCGAATTAAAATATCATTTAGCAGAAACCGTCAAGATGCTGGAGCGATGTCGATTATTTTCGTTAGCGGAAAGTCTTGGGGGTGTCGAAAGTTTAATTGAGCATCCTGCGATTATGACGCATGCGAGTGTGCCTAAAGCACAGCGGGAAATATTGGGAATCAAAGACAGTTTGATTCGCATTTCAGTGGGCATTGAACATATTGATGATATGAAGCGGGATTTGGAACAGGCGATGATAGGGATTTAATGATAACTTGTTAAAATTATTACGCGGCTTTCAGTGGTTTAACACGAATTTTGATAGCTCGTTTTTTAGTTAAAGCAATATCATAATCACGTTGGATGTTCATCCAGAAAGTCATGTCAGTATTGGGTAAGAGTTTTGATAATCTTAATGCCATTTCTGCGCTGATTCCTGTATGTCCGTTTAATAATCTGGATAGTGTTATACGATTAATATCTAATTGTTTAGCGGCATCTGTAATTGATAGTCTAGCGCCTTCAATGAGAATCTCATAAATAATTTCACCTGGATGTAATGGGTTATGTATGGGCATGACATGATACCTCTTAATGATAATCAATATAATCAACCAAGATCGCATCTTGGTCATTAAACTGGAATGTTATTCTCCAGTTGGCTCTTACTGTTATAGAATAAAATTTTTTAGGCCTTTATGTTTCCATGATTTAATCATGCCATATAGTAACTAGTTAAGCTACAAGCGTCAATGCACTTAATAATGTATAATCTTTAAACCTGCACCATATCCGACAATTCCCGCAACACAATAAAAAATATCGTGTAATCCACATTCGTACTGGCGTGCAGCAATTCTAATAAGGTTTCCCAGCGTTCCGAAATGATCTGATTTTTGGATAGCCATTGCGTAATCATTTTGTGTGGGTGGTTTTCTTTTTTGTTGTCTTGCAAAATCACAATGGATAATTTTTTTTGCAAGCTATCGAGTTCATCGCGCAACGCCAAACGTGCCATCGTATTCCAGTGACCTTCACGTGAATCACTGGCAATTTGATCGCGAAACCAGACTAAATTGAATTTGCCGCCGATTTCAAAATAAATTTGTGCGGTCTTCACCAAGTCAAATTTATTTTTTGTAGCCACTTCAATGACATTCAATGCAGTATACATGCCTCTCGCAATCGCAATTTTTTTTGCGATTTTTTGCTGAAGACCTGCTTCAACAAATTGACCAACAATTTTATCCAGATAGTCTTTTGTCACACCCACCATTAAGGTCGAAACAATTTCTTCAAGATGTGAAATCGATTTGGCGTAATGATCGATAATATCACTGATATTTCCCTGCAAGCGTTTTCCGCGTAAAAACCAGCGTGCCGCAAGATTCAATAATTGTCTGATATGATGGAGTAATTCATATTGCATCTTGATAGAAATTTTAAAATTGAGTGAATCAATGAGTTTCTGTAAACGCAAAGTTCCATAGGCTTCTGCAGCGACAGTATACGCACGAACAATGTCAGCAATACTTGCACCTGTTTCCGTTTGTAAGCGATAAACAAACGTAATCCCCACTGAATTCACTAATTGATTGCTGAGCTGCGTTGCAATGATTTCGCGGCGTAATCGGTGTTCTTCCATGGAAGTTAAATATAATTTTGTGAGCAGTGATGGAAAAGCCGATTCGAGCGCAGTAATAAAATAGGGATCATCCGGTAAATCCGATTTTAATAAGTCATTTTTAATATGAATTTTGGTGTAAGCCAATAATACGGCAATTTCAGGTCGCGTTAATCCTTTATCCATCGTTTTGCGTTCTAATAATTTTTTTTCATCGGGAAGAAATTCCACAGCACGATCCAAATGGACAGAGGTTTCCAGTTCCTTCATGTAAGTCAGATAGAGTCCAGTATAGTGTGCCGCATGTACCGATGAAAAACTCATCACTAACGCTTGAGCATAATTATCATGTAAAACCAGTTTCGCCACATCGGAAGTCATTTTGGTCAGCAGTGTATTACGCTTTTGTTCTGTTAAGCGGCCTTTTTTCATTTCATTGTTTAACAAAATTTTAATATTTACTTCATGGTCGGAACAATCAACGCCGGCGGAATTATCGATAAAATCCGTGTTAATTAAACCGCCATTTAATGCATATTCAATACGACCTAATTGTGTGAAACCCAAATTACCGCCTTCACCCACCACTTTACAACGCAATTCATCGCCATTGATACGACAAAATTCATTGGTTTTGTCGCCTGCATCCGCATGCGATTCAGTGGAAGATTTTACATACGTGCCAATGCCGCCATTAAATAATAAATCCACGGGGGCTTTTAAAATAGCGCGAATCAATTCATTCGGCGTCAACGCATTTTCCTGAGTGGCCAATATTTTTTTTATTTCAGAGGAAAGTGTGATGGATTTACTTGAGCGTTTAAAAACACCGCCGCCGCTCGAAATTAATTGTGGATTATAATCTTCCCAGGAAGACGTCGGAAGATTAAAAATACGCACGCGTTCATCAAATGATTTTTTGGGATGGGGATTTGGATCAATAAAAATATTGCGATGATCAAATGCAGCCAGTAATTGGATATGAGGCGTATAGAGCATGCCATTACCAAACACATCACCGCTCATATCCCCAATTCCGACAACCGTAAAATCGTGTTCTTCAATGTTGATATCCAGTTCGCGAAAATGCCGTTTGACAGATTCCCATGCGCCACGCGCAGTAATGCCCATTTTTTTGTGATCGTAACCCGCAGAACCACCGGATGCGAAAGCATCACCTAACCAAAAGTCATATTCTTTTGAAATACTATTGGCAATGTCAGAAAAACTGGCCGTTCCTTTATCGGCAG
>CAZEEF010000083.1:0-8676 GCA_964511095.1 uncultured Coxiellaceae bacterium
AAAGTGTCACCTATCATCCCGGTTTCAACTGTCACCAATCAACCCGGTTTGTACCCTCCCCAACCCTCTCCTCCCGCAAAAAACGCGGGTGGAGAGGGGGCGGTTTTCTTTTGTTTGGACGTAAGAGGCACGACACAGTAAGTCCTTAACTTAATGGGAGTGCATCTGATCTTCTATCACCCTAGTCAAATCACATGAAAAATTTTATTTTTCCGACGAAATTGCGGTTTTAATCGGGTCACGCGAATCACGTTTTTAATTTTACGGATATTGCGCAATACGCGCGCCAAATGTTTGCGATCATAAACAGTCAGCGTGATATTCACAGAAAAATAACGGCCATCAAATTCTTCGGCATTGATTTGTTCGATATTCGATTCGGATTCTGAAATGACTAACGCGAGGCTGGCTAAACTGCCGCGTTGATTTAAAATATCCACGCGCAAATCGACCGGAAAATCGCCGTGCACTTTTTCTTCCCAACGCAGTGGAATGAGTTTATCGGGTAATTGATGGTAGTTTTCTAATGCGGGACATTGTTCAATGTGCACGACTACACCTTGACCCGGTTCAATGTAACCGCAAATCAGATCACCCGGAATCGGACGACAACATTTTGCATAAGTCACCGCGATGCCTTCGGTGCCTTTAATGGCGAGAGGATGTGTTGCAGTCAATTCCAGCAATTCTATCGTGTTAGCATTTTCTTCAAATTTTGCTAATTGTTTGGCAGCCAATAAGGCGATGCGATTACCTAAACCCACTTCTTCAAACAGGTGTTGAATCGATTCCAGTTTTGCTGAGTGGATCACATGTTGCAAATGATGGTCAGGAATTTGCGAGAAATTTAAACCTAAACTTCGCAAGGATTTTTCAACCAGACGTTTGCCTAATTCGATCGCTTCTTCGTGATGCTGTTTTTTTAGAAAATGTTTAATGTTACTGCGCGCTTTTCCCGTGACCACGAAATTTAACCAGGCTGGATTAGGACGTGCGCCGGGGGCGGTAATGATTTCAACTTGTTGGCCATTCGTTAATGCAGTGCTCAAGGGAGCGAGCTTTCGATCTAATTTGGCAGCGACACATGTATTGCCAATGTCGGAGTGAATCGCATACGCAAAATCGACTGCGGTCGCACCCGCCGGCAATTCCATGATGCCGCCTTTGGGCGTAAACACGTACACTTCATCAGGAAATAAATCAATTTTGACATTTTCAATAAACTCCAATGAATTTTTGGAGCTTCTATGCATTTCCAAAACACCTTTTAACCATTCTTTAGCCCGATGCTGTGCATCACTGAATACGGCTTTTTCTGTTTTATACAACCAATGCGCTGAAATGCCATATTCAGCCATCTTGTGCATTTCTTCCGTGCGAATCTGAACTTCAATGGGAACACCATACGGTCCAAATAAGACGGTGTGCAGGGATTGGTAACCATTGGCTTTTGTAATAGCAATGTAGTCTTTAAAACGTTGTGTCAGTGGTTTGTAAAGATTATGTAAAATACCCAATACGCGATAACAGGTATCTAATTTATCAACGATCACACGAAAACCATACACATCCATCACTTCAGAAAAGGATAAATGCTTTTCATGCATTTTTTTATAAATGCTGTAAATATGCTTTTCACGGCCTGTGAGCGAACGAATCGGAATATTGGCTTTCTTTAAACTGTTACGAATTTCCTGATCGATCAATTCCATGATTTCATGACGACTGCCCAATGCTTTTGAAACAGCCGATTTTAAAATGCGGTATCGCATGGGATATAAGGCGGCAAATCCCAAATCTTCAAATTCGATACGAAAAGCATGCATACCTAAACGATTTGCAATGGGTGCAAAAATTTCCAGTGTTTCTTTGGCAATGCGACGACGTTTTTCCGGTGGCAGACAGCCAATGGTTTGCATGTTATGTAAACGGTCCGCGATTTTAACCAGAATGACGCGAATATCGCGCGCCATGGCCATGACCATTTTGCGAAAATTTTCAGCTTGTGCCTGAGCGCGGCTTTCAAATTCAATTTGTGTTAATTTGGTGACGCCATCGACCAAATCAGCAACTTCTTTCCCAAATTGATCAATCAAATCTTTTTTCTCAACGGACGTATCTTCAATGACATCATGCAAAATAGCCGCCATGATCGTTGCAGGATCCATGCGCATTTGCGCAAGAATCAGGGCAACGGCGACGGGGTGGGTAATGTAGGGTTCGCCCGTATGACGTTTTTGTCCTTCGTGTGCTTTTTTGGCAAGAACGTAGGCTTTCTCGATCGTTTGGATTTGGCCATCGTCGAGATAATGTTGTAACTCTTGCCGAAGTTCGTCAAATTCTTGCACGTAAATTGTATCCTTTTGATTCTGTGGTTTTTTTTAACAATGAAATGATGAGTCTTCTTTTATTAATTATGTATCATTTTGGGTGAATGTGAGAAGTAAAATGATCATTTAGAGGATAATGAGGTGAGAAAAAGGGCACGTCAGGTGCCCTCAGTGTCAATTATTCAGAAGCAGGATGGGAAGAATCATCCTCATTGATGATCGTAATAGATGTTTGCTGATGAATTTCCAGGGCAGGAAAGGTTGGCATCACATCCATTTCATGCGTATCACTGAAATTCGTATGACCGGCAGCGATTTCACGCAGTGCGACCACGGTTGCCTTGTCATTTTCCCACGGCACAGTAGGATCAGCGGTGCCACGCATGAGCTGGCGAGCTCTTTTTGAAGCGAGCATGACGAGTTCAAATCGGTTATCTACGTTTTCCAAGCAATCTTCCACGGTGATACGTGCCATTTAAAGGTACCTCGAGCTTAATAAATCGGACTAACGAAATGTTTAGAGGCGGGATTATACCCTGAAAAGGGTTTCTTTTAAAGGTAAAGGACGACCTAAAATGGGTGAATCCATCGTTTAACGCGCCTCGAATTCTTTCAATAACCCCGCCAGTTTTTTGATCTGCCGCTCTCGTGCCAGTCGTCCCGCCAGCACAATCGTTTTCAAATCATTGAATGCAACATCAAAATCATCATTCAATACCACATAATCGTATTCCGAAACATGCGAAATCGTTTCCTCTGCATCCGCTATTCGTTTACGAATAATATCGGGATTATCCTGATTACGTAATTTCAAACGGTGTGACAACGCTTCAAGAGATGGCGGTAAAATGAAAATGCTAATGCAGGAAGGAATGAGTCGCTGAATTTGTTCGGCACCTTGCCAGTCAATTTCTAAAATAACATCAATACCACGCCGTAACGTTTCCTCTACCCATGCACGGGAAGTACCATACAGATGATTAAATACGTTTGCATATTCCAGAAAATCAGTTTGTGTAATCATCGCCTGAAACTCAGGCTCCGTGATGAAGTAATAGTTAACGCCATGTGTCTCAGCAGGGCGTTTTGTGCGTGTCGTATGAGAAATGGATACAGTGATATTGGGTAGTGAATCAACCAGTGTTTTTACCAGCGTGGTTTTGCCTGTACCAGAGGGTGCAGAAATAACATAAAGACTTCCTGACTCAGACATGTGTTTTGTATCCTGTCTATTTAGATTGTTGGGCTGCCCGATCAATGATGGCTGTTGTCGAAAGATTTTTGATGATACCTAACACACGGATATCGCCCCCGTAAGTTCGAACCACATCCGCACCGACCACTTGATCGACCGTATAATCGCCGCCTTTGACCAGAATATCCGGTTGCAATAATTTCAATAAACGTTCCGGCGTGTCATCGTGAAACGAAACGACCCAATCGACCACGCTTAATCCTGCAAGTACCGCCATGCGTTGCTCAATCGTATTGATAGGGCGGCCTGATCCTTTTAATCGTTTGACAGACGCATCGTCATTGAGTGCAACAATCAAAATGTCGCCCAATTGTTTTGCCTGCTGCAAATAAGTCACATGACCGGCATGTAAAATATCAAAACAGCCATTCGTAAAAACAATTTTTTTGCCTTGTAAGCGCGCTTCACTGACAGCGAGTGCTAATTGTTCGTCATTCATCATGCCGCCTGTTGCGGTCATATTTCCCAATGCAGCGTTTAATTCAGGAATACTGACGGTTGCCGCACCGAGTTTGGCGACGACAAGACTCGCTGCCAAATTGGAAAGCGTCATGGCTTCTGGCAGTGTCGTCCCCGCCGCCAGCGCTGCCCCTAAAACAGCAATCACGGTATCACCCGCGCCTGTCACATCAAACACTTCGCGTGCATGTGCCGGCAAATGCAATTCTTCTTTGTGCGATTGGATGAGTGTCATGCCGCGTTCACCGCGCGTCAGCAACAGTGCTTTGATGTCATATTGCTTTAATAATTGTTGACCTTTATTCACAATGTCCTGTTCGTTGTGACAGACACCGACAATGGCTTCGAATTCTTTATAGTTGGGTGTAATAATATCGGCGCCACGATACAGACTATAATCAGTGCCTTTGGGATCGACTAATACCGTCACGCCGGCCTCTTTCGCCAGCTTAATCAGTTCTTGCGCACAAGTCAGTGTTCCTTTGCCATAGTCAGACAAAATAACGAATTTCGTATCATTTAAATTTCGGGTGTAATATTTGATAAGACTGGCGGGATCAAAAGCCGGGAATTTTTCTTCGAAATCCATGCGGATTAACTGTTGATGCTGGCTGATGACGCGATGTTTGGTAATCGTCGGAACACTGGCAATGCAATGAATGTCATGACTCACGCTCGCCGCTGCCAATTGTTCTGTCAAAATCCGGCTGGCGTCATCTTTACCGGTAATGCCAATCAAGGTGGTATTCACACCCAGCGCTGCCATATTAATTGCCACATTACCCGCACCGCCCGGCCGTTCATCGATGTGTTTAATTGTCACAATGGGGACCGGTGCTTCCGGCGAAATGCGTGCTGCATCGCCAAACCAGTAACGGTCCAGCATTAAATCGCCGATCACTAAAACAGAGGCCTTGCTAAAGTCAGGTAATTGATTTTTCATTTAATTTTGGCTTAATTAATAAAATTGCGTAATTTTAACATAGAGGTGAAATAGTCGCCTAGAAAAAATCATTAACATATTCAAAATTTAGCAGGATAATGACGTCCTATTTTTTCAGGAAAAATCCAATGACAGACAGTACGCCTTGCAAACGAGATGCCCTATTTATTTTTTTCTGCGGACTGATTTTTTTTACATTAGGATTGCGTCATCAGGAAATCATTGGCTTTGAATCCCGTTTTTACCTGTTCGCGCTTGAAATGTGGCGACATGGATTGACCTGGTTTCCAACGACGTATCAGGAACCCTATCCGGATTATCCGGTCACTTCCACTGTCTTTATTTATTTGACGGCCAAACTGTTTGGCACTCTGAACAAATGGATTGCTGTGCTTCCGAGTGCCATCGCGGCTGCATTGACTTTATCAGCCACTTATTTGATAGGTGCCCTCGAAGAACGGCGATGGGGTTGGTATGGTGTCGGATTTTTGTTTTTTACGCTGGCGTTTTTAACGGAAGCGCGTACGATTTCACTCGATATGTATGTCGCTGCCGTGACGACGTGGGGTTTTTATTTTGCCTGGTCGGCAGAACGGCAGGCAAAACAAGCTTCCTGGCTCATCCTCAGTTGTTTGTGGGTGATCAGTTTTGCCATTCGTGGTCCTATCGGTATTATTATTCCAACAGGTGTTTTAGCTAGTTTGTATCTGCTGGAAAGAAACTGGAAAGCCTGTTTTTATCTTTGCATCTTGAGTGTGTCACTATTACTTCTTTGCACGGGAATATTATTAAGTATCGCTTGGCATGTGGGCGGTAGTCATTTTGTGCAACATGTTTTTCAGATGGAAATGGCGAGTCGTATGGAAGTCAATCGTACGCCGCCGTTTTATTTTTATTTTGTGGAAAGTTTCGGTGCCTATGCCGTGACTTATCCTCTGGCGATTTTTGTGTTAGCGGGAACACTGTTTCGAAATCGATTTTTGCGTGTATTAGCGGGCTGGGTATTGATTATCCTGCTCGGTTTAAGTATTCCGGCGGATAAAAAAATTCGATATATTATATCGATTGCACCTGCTTTGGCATTAATCTGTTCTTATCTTTTTATGACAACGCAGAAAGGATGGATTCACTGGCTGCAGAAAAGTTTTACTTTGCTTTGCTGGATTTTTCCTCTGTTATGTCTGGGTGTTTTATCGCTGCTTTATCAACAACACATCAATTTGAGTTATGGTGTTTTATCGTTATTTTTTGCGCTCGTGCAAGTCTTCATGGTGGCAACCCGAAAAAAGGAAACGATTTTTTTTCTGGCCGTTTTAAGCTTTTTTGTGGCGAATGTTTTTATCATTGAGCCTATTAATTTAAATTCAAATCAAACAAAAGCGTTTGTGCAGCACATTGAAAATCTTCGCGAAAAACAGCATGCCAGACTGGCTTTTTATCGCGAAGGTCGGGACGGATTGGCGATAAAATATTTGGCGAATATGCAGCGGGAAGAAAAGCCATTGTTTATTGCCAATTGGCTGGCTATTCCTTCGCTGCCTTTGTTTATTGTCGCATCCGAAGAAAATTTTAATGCGATGTCAGACGATCATCGAAAATCAGTGCACGTCATTGCATCGGGAAAAATTGGTCATGATAAAGTGATTGTATTTGTGATGTCTAATAAATCCGCGGCTCACCCATCGGGCGCGTCTTGAAACGTTTATATTGCCAGACATATTGTTCCGGTTTTTCGCGAATGGCTGTTTCAATGGCTTGATTTAATATCGTCGCGTCTTTTTGTAAATCACCGGTCGGTACATTTTCAATGGGCGGATATAAAATCACATCATAATTAAAATGATCGTCGCGTCGAAAAAAACTGATGGGAACAATCGCTGCATCGCTCATGCGCACCAGGCGTGAGACAGAGGTGAGCGACGCGGCGGGTACGCCAAAAAAGGGTGCAAAAACCGTGCCTTTTTTGCCACCATCCACATCATACGCATACCAGATGGCGATATTATTATTCAGTGCGCGAATTAATTCTCTGACACGATTACGGGGAATCGCCTGTAGGTAATGTTTTTGTCGAAAACGTTCCTGAATAAATGCAATTAACTTCTTTTTGTGTGGACGATACATGACAGAAAAAGAATATTGGGTACTCAGCAATCGGCCTACCATTTCAAGACAAGTGAAATGAGGACCGAGTAAAATGATACCTTTTCCTTTCGCAAACGCTTTTTCTGCATGTTCTAACCCGTGTATGGTAAATAAATGTTTGAGTTTTTCATCCGGCAGCCACCATCCCATGGCGGCTTCAATCAAGCCAATGCCGAGGGATTCAAAATTATCTTTTGCCAATTTCTTTTGTTGTTCGGGGGAGAGCTCCGGAAAACACATTTTGATATTCACTTCCGTAATATGTTTTAATTTGCCGGGGAGGAGATAAATCAATTTCCCAATGCCTTTGCCAAGTTTTAGACGGAAGCGTGGGGGTAATCGGGTGATGAGCCATAGGATCCCAATACATAACCATGCCGGCCAATAGAGTGGATTTACCAAAGCGAGTCGTTTTTTGAAAGTTGACATAAGTTCATTTATTCAATAAAGAGTAGCGTAGTATAAGGATTATTTATGCAAGAAAAAATAGCTATACGTTTTTTGATTTCGGGTAAAGTGCAAGGTGTCTGGTTTCGAGCCACGACCCAGGAAAAAGCCAATGAACTCGGTTTAACGGGCTGGGCGCGCAATCTGACGGATGGGCGGGTGGAAGTATTGGCGTGTGGAGAATTGAGTAAAATTAATGAGTTACATGAATGGTTGAAGCAAGGACCGGAATTGGCGAAGGTGTTGGAAGTCGTGCGCGAAGAGGCTGTGTGGGAAGCGTTTGATCGGTTTGGGGTTAAATAACGGGACTGATTATGTCATTATTTGACATATATGATATAAGAAATTATAATTATGAATATTCAATGGGATGTTAGAGTAAAGCGAGCAGTCATTAAGCAATTGGCTAAGTTAAGTATGAATATTTCGGCAGCGTTACGCTACTTGTTCGAGGATCTGGCTGTAAATGGCCCGATTCTTCATGAGTGGCCTAATTACGGAAAATTACAAGGCATGAGAGGCAAAGAAAAATATCATTGCCATATCAAAAAGGGCAAGCCTACATATGTTTGTTGTTGGGAAGTCGCAGATAAAAGACGAAAAATAATCGAGGTATATTTATGTCGGAACACATGAAAAAGCACCGTATTAGCGTTAGTAGCCATGGCACAACGTTATATGTGACGCATCATAAGACTACTTATGCAATTCCCAAAACCATTGCTGAACAATATATTCTTGATAAAAAGCCCAAAGTGAAAACCAAAAATTCAATTCCAGCAAATAGCATTTTTGAGAAACTGGATAAAAAATTTACTAAGGCTGGCGTTTTATTAAAAGGTTTGAGAGTCCGTGAAGATTTATCGCAAGTCGAATTTGCAAAAAAAATTAATGTATCTCAAGCCAATCTTTCAAAGATGGAAAGTGGAAAAAGACCTATAGGAAAAATTATTGCGAAGAGAATTGAAAAGATTTTTGGGACGAATTACAGGTATTTTCTTGAATAAATTGAAAAAAATGCCAAAGCAACAGTGACGATCGTTAAATCGTCACCATCTCAAAATCATCCTTCGTTGCGCCACATTCTGGACATTGCC
>CAZEEF010000084.1:0-8641 GCA_964511095.1 uncultured Coxiellaceae bacterium
CCCTGGGAAAAGTGAGTTAACTTTATGATTTTATTAAACATTTTTATATTTTGTGCAACAGTTTTCGCATTTTTTCACGCAAAAATCACGTAACTTGATGATTAATAACAATTTTTTCGGATTTTACCCTATTCTTTTCGCACTTCTAACAGATGAATCCGACGATTATCGCTATGCAGGATTTTAAATCGGTAATGATCAAGATTGATCGTTTCACCGCGTTTCGGTAAATGGCCAAATTCTTTCAATAACACACCGCCAATCGTACCCGATTCTTCATCGTTAAAATGCGTATCAAAATATTCGTTGAAGTCATCCAGGGTCGTCGATGCTTTGACGGTGTAAAAGTCATCTTCCTGTTTTTTGATATCATCATCTTCATCGATATCATATTCATCTTCAATGTCACCGACAATTTGTTCTAAGACATCTTCAATCGTGACGAGTCCTACGACTTGACCGTATTCATCAATCACAATGGCAATGTGATTACGGTTGGCACGAAATTCGCGTAATAAAATATCGAGCCGTTTGCTGCCTGGCACAAAAACCGCGGGACGTAAATTTTCGGTGATTTTAAATTCACGTTTGTCTTCCGCAAAAACATATTTTAATAAATCTTTGGCAAGTAGGATGCCGATCACATCTTCATTTTCCACCACCGGAAATCGTGAATGCGCTGATTCAATGACGATGGGTAAAATTTCCTTTAAGGCGCTGCTTTTTTTGACGGTGATCATTTGTGATTGAGGAATCATGACTTCACGCACTTGCATTTCAGAGACTAAAAGAACGCTTTCAATCATGCCAAGCATGTCAGCACTTAAAATATCGCGATCTTCCGCATCGCGTAAAACTTCCATTAATTGTTCACGATCTTTCGGTTCACGCGTCAATAAATCACTTAATCGTTCAAACCACGAACGCTGCTTTTCCTGTTCGGTATTTGAATTCATTCTTTTTCACCTTTCGTTTCGATAAAATAAGGATTACTAAAACCGAGAGAAGCCAATATTTTTATTTCTTCGGCTTCCATGATGTCTGCATCGGTTTCTTTTTCATGATCATATCCCAATAAATGCAATGTGCCATGCACGACCATATGCGCCCAATGTGCCTCTACTGTTTTTTCCTGTGCAATCGCTTCTTCAAGAATCACATCAGCGCAAATCACAATATCACCTAAAATCGGTAAATCGTCGTCACATTCTTCCGGCATATCAAACGGAAATGACAGAACATTCGTCGGTTTTTTTTTATGACGATACGTTGTGTTCAATTCAGTGATTTCATTTTTATCGACAATACGAAGCGTGATTTCTGCGGAAAATAATTTATTTTTGAGAACAGCAGTGACCCATTTTTTAAATTTGATATTGGAGGGCAATGACTTTTCTTTGACAATGCGCTGAATTGTTATTTCATACATTCGCTATTTGCCTTTAGTATGATTCTCATACGCTTCTACAATGCGCTGTACGATCGGATGACGTACGACATCGCTGGCTTCAAAGTGCGTGACACTGATGCCGCTCACGTCTTTTAAAACATCAATGGCATGAATCAGACCGGAATCACGCCGATTGCTTAAATCGATTTGTGTGGAATCACCCGTGATGACCGCTTTTGAATTAAATCCAATGCGGGTTAAAAACATTTTCATTTGTTCCGATGTGGTGTTTTGACCTTCATCCAGAATAATGAATGAATCGTTTAACGAACGACCGCGCATATAAGCGAGCGGTGCCAATTCAATGATATTGCGTTCGATTAATTGACTCACTTGTTCGAAGCCGAGCATTTCATATAATCCATCGTAGAGGGGGCGCAAGTAAGGATGCACTTTTTGTGCGAGATCGCCGGGTAAAAATCCTAATTTTTCGCCTGCTTCAACGATAGGCCGCACTAAAATAATTCGACTGATGCGTTCTGTTTCAAGTGCATTGACAGCACAGGCCACTGCCAGATACGTTTTTCCAGTCCCGGCAGGTCCCACACCAAAATTGATATCGTGATTGAAAATATTTTTGATATAACGCACCTGGTTTTCACCGCGCGCGGTAATGGTTTCACGTTTTATCCGAATATCAAAACGGAAGCTGGGATCCGATGTCTGGTTTTTTAAGGATTGTTGAATGGCTTGCAGATAGAGATGCACTTCGTGAGCGGCGAGATGGGCCTGTTTGCGTGCTTCATGATAGAGATCGGTTAACGTGTTGCCCGCTTTTTCAACGGCTTCTGGGTTACCCCGGATTGAAAATGCGTAACCCCGTTGTTTAATTTCAACTTCCAGACGGTCTTCGATTAAGCGTATATGCTCATCACACCGGCCGCAAAGGTTAAGTAATCGTCGATTGTCTTCAGGACTTAAAACTACCACTTTCGAAAATAGTGTCGTTTCCAAGGTTTAATTGACCCTCTTTAGGTATCAAGATAATTTAATTATATCCTAAATGATGGTGAATGCACACCTGGATCCATAAGAGCTGCCCTACGGATCAACCCGTTCACCGCGCAGTGAATTCGGCAAGCTGTCCGTAATATGAACCTTCACCATTTGACCGATTAACTCTTTACCACCGGTGAAATTCACGACACGATTGTTTTCCGTACGTCCCGCCATTTGAGCCGGATTTTTTTTGGAAGGTCCTGAGACCAATAGGGTTTGAGTGGTTCCAATCATGCTGTCACTGATACGTTTGGCATTTAAAAGGATCCGATTTTGTAAAATAGCTAAACGCTCTTTTTTGACATCCATGGAAACGGTATCGGGTAATTGCGCAGCCGGTGTGCCAGGACGTGGGCTGTAAATAAAACTGAATGATGTATCGAAACCGACTTCATGAATCAAATTCAGGGTGTCTTCAAAATCGGCGTCTGTTTCACCTGGAAAACCAATAATAAAATCGGAAGAAACACTGACGTCTGGACGAACTTTTCGTAATCGTCTGATTTTGGATTTAAATTCGAGAACCGTGTAGCTGCGTTTCATCGCCGCTAAAATACGATCGGAACCGCTTTGTACGGGTAAATGCAAATGGTTGGCCAATTTCGGCACTTCTGCATAAGCCTGAATTAAACTATTCGAAAATGCCAGCGGATGCGATGTGGTAAAACGAATGCGAGTCACTTCATCGATGGCTGCTGTGTATTGAATCAATAACGCTAAATCGGCCGTGCCGCCTTCATGTAAGGCGCCGCGATAGTCATTCACGTTTTGTCCTAACAGATGAATTTCTCGTACGCCCTGTTTTGTCAACGCGACAATTTCAGCCAGTACATCATCAAACGGTCGGCTAATTTCTTCACCGCGTGTATAAGGCACTACACAAAAACTGCAGTATTTGCTGCATCCTTCCATGATAGAAACATAAGCACTGGGTCCTTCGGCGCGCGGTTCTGGCAAGCGGTCAAATTTTTCAATTTCCGGAAAACTGATATCGACAACCGGTTGACGTTTTGCTTTGGCTTCTGACAACATATCGCCTAACCGGTGTAAGGTTTGCGGGCCGAAAACAAGATCGACAAAAGGTGCCCGCTTGATAATGGCAGCCCCTTCCTGACTGGCTACACACCCTCCAACACCGATGATAATATCGGGATTTAATTCTTTTAAGGCACGAAAACGACCGAGTTCGGAAAAAACTTTTTCCTGGGCTTTTTCGCGGATGGAACAGGTATTTAAGAGTAAAACAGCCGCTTCATCGGGATTCACTGTTTTTTCCAGTTGATGCGAAGCAAAAAGCACGTCCAGCATTTTAGACGAATCATATTCATTCATCTGACAACCGTGCGTTTGTATATATACCTTACTCATCAGGTTAAGCCTCTGTTTTTGAAGGGCATATGATAGGCGATTGTCGGATTATTTGCCAGAGGAAAGGCAAGTTGTTAATCTGTGTGCATTCATAAATGAGGTGTATATGCAGGCTCGCGCGGATGTTTTAGGTGATGAAGATATTTTAGCTGAAATATTATCTTATTTTCCTCCTGTATCTATCGCAAAAACAGCTGTTATTAGCAAACTCTTTCAGAGGGTAGCCAAGGACAATTATTACTGGAAATGGAAGCTGAAACAACATTTTCCAATCTATTTCAGCAACATGAAAAAAGACAATTCTGTCGATTGGGTTGTCGAATTTCGTATCGCTTATGTCAAAGAATATAAATTGCATGATAAAAAACCACTGCCTGGGACTATCCGAAAATTATTTTCGCTTGTCAAAGAAGGTGATATTCGTCGTCTCGAGAGAGAATGGATTTTTAAATTGGAAGATTTAGAACAAATGGATGCCAACGGTTTTACACTGTTTGACTGGGCAGCCAAAAAAAATAATCAACCGGTGCTTGATTGCTTTTATCGCATGATTTGTAAAAGCTATGTATTAAATCCACATACCTATGATTTACAAAGAACCGATCGACAAAAAAGGACGCTTCTGCACTGGGCGATTTTTTGCCATCAACCTGTGCAGACGGTTGAGTTGTTAATTCTCGCAGGCGCAGATATTAACGCTTTGGTCTACACCAAACGAATTCACGGAACAGCCATTCATATTGCCAGTAAAGAAGGCCAGTTGGCGATCGTGCAGTGGTTAATAGAACGATCCCCCACACTGTTGGATCATCCCGATCCCGGTAATCAAACGCCTCTCATGTGGGCTGCATCGCGCGGTCATTTCGAAACAGTGGATTATTTGGTCAAACAAGGCGCGAACTTGACTCTACAGAGTGCGAGGGAATCAAGGCTGGGAGCCTTTCATTTTGCCTGCAGGGAAGGATGCTTGGCGATTGTTAAATTGTTAATCGAAAAACAGCCAGATTTTCTCAATCAAACCGATGGATGCGGTCAAACGCCTCTCATGTGGGCTGCTTCTCGGGGTCAGACTGCAGTCGTTGCTTATTTGATAGAACAAGGCGCCGACTGTGATTTGCAAAGTAGTCAGCATGTCGGCAATACGAGCGGCTATACGGCTTTGCATTGGGCCTGTCACATGGGTCATACAGAAGTCGCAAAACAACTCATCGACAATGAAGCCAAATTGCATTTGACTGCCACGAAAAGAGCCCACCCACAGCCGATTCACCTGGCTTGTATGGATGGACGATTGGATATTGTCCAATTATTATTGGAAAAACAACCGGACTTGTTGGAGCAAAGAGATATTTTTGGTCAAACACCGCTTCTCTGGGCTGCATCCGAGGGGCATTTGGCGGTTGTCAGTTATTTGGCTGCAAAAGGCGCTGATCTTAACCATCAAAGTACTGGCCATGATCAAACGGCCGGTTATACGGCTTTGCATTGGGCTTCCCTGCAAGGGCATACTAAAACCATTCAATTTTTATTAGACAAAACAGATATTGAATTAACCGATCATCGTGGGCGTACCGCAGCGGATGTGGCTATCAAGAAAACAGCGTATGCGTATGAACTGCAATTACTGGTTCATTCAAAAAAAATCGCCAGAAAAGCGGATGATGACTATCGCTCTTTCACTCTTTTCAACCGCACTTATCAATATGGCTATTCAGGCAGAGAAGAAAAAGAGGCAACAAATGCTTTGATCGATGTCAGATTTAAGGGAAAAGACCCTTCTAGCCTCCTTCCGCATCAGGAGGTTTTGCAGAACGGCGAACTTAAATCAATTTATCGAGGTTTAAAAATACGTTAAAATTGACCGATGATAAATGACGAACTAAAACAACGTATCGAAAAATTGGGGATTAATCATATCAAACGACATATTTTTTTATGTTGTGACCAGACCAAGCCTAAATGTTGTGATTTGGCATCAGGTCTGTTGGCGTGGGATTATTTGAAATCACGATTGACTGAATTGGGTCTGGATCAAATGGGTATTTATCGCTCCAAAGCCAATTGTTTACGCGTTTGTCGACAAGGTCCTATCGCCGTTGTTTATCCGGAAGGCATTTGGTATCACTCCTGTCATCCTGATGTGTTGGAACGTATCATACAGGAACATTTGATCGGCGGTGTGCCCGTCAGAGATTACATGATGAATGACTTATGACACGCATTTATCAAGCCAGTCAGTTGACTGAACACGCCATAGTCACCTTAGATGAATGTGCCAGCCATCATGTCGCCCGCGTTTTACGCGCGAAAGTCGGTGAACCCGTTGTTTTATTTAATGGACAAGGCGGCGAATATGCGGGCGTCATTACAGAAATCAATAAAAAAACGGTGACGGTGACGCTGAATGAATTTCTGGATCGGGAAGCGGAAAGTGCGCTGGATATCTGGCTTGCGCAGGGCATTTCGCGCGGCGAGAAAATGGATTATACCATTCAAAAAGCGGTTGAACTGGGCGTTAAACAGATTATTCCTTTATACACAGAACGTTGTAATGTCAAACTGGATAAAGATCGCAGTGAAAAACGGCTGCAGCATTGGCAATCGATTATTATCAGTGCGTGCGAGCAATCGGGACGAAATCATATTCCTGCTATACAGGGGCCACAATCACTGGAAAGCTGGCTGCCTCATGTTGTGGCCGATTGTTGTCTGGTTTTATCGCCTTATGCTGCCCATTCATTGAAAACAGAGCCTCTTCTTGTTTCAAAGCCGATCATCCTGTTAATCGGTCCTGAAGGCGGTTTAAGTGATAAAGAAATTCAACTGGCAGAACAGCATCATTTTCGATCAGTGAATTTAGGCCCGAGAATACTGCGTACTGAAACAGCCGCTCTTGCTGCGATTAGCGCTTTGCAAAGCCTGTTTGGGGATATGGGATAGTCGTTTTGACATTCGAGTCAATTTGCGTATAATCCCTGTCCTTTTTTACGAGAGTATTTTCTTATGGCTGATGAAGCGGATTTGGCAAATGATTTTATTGCAAATGAAGTGTTGAGCGCACTCAATAAAATGCGTCAGAGTAAAGAAGTGAAAATGGGTCCCAAAAAGTGCGTGGAATGTGGAGAAAATAACCCGTTAGAACGTCGTCAAATGGGTTTTAAACTCTGTAAAGAATGTGCCGAACAGTCCGAGCGCCGTCAATCCCTGTTTGCCGGTTAATTTTTATTAATTATCAAGGATGTATCTATGGATAATCATCAAAACGATCCCTATGCGAATGCCGCCGTTATTACGTTGCGCGAAAATGTGACGGAAGTCATGAAGCATTATTTTGCCAATCTGCAAGGTGAAGAACCTTCGCAGGTTTATGATTTTTTTCTGGATGAAATAGAGGAACCACTCATTTTGGCAGTCATGAAATTTACGGATAACAATCAATCCGAAACAGCGCGCATTTTGGGATTATCCCGAGGCACGTTGCGCGCAAAATTGAAAAAATATGGATTATTGTAGTCCACTGTCATGCCAGTGTACTGGTATGACATTGTACTTAAAGTTGCTACGATATCATCATCTTGCTACTATGATTTAATACGCAATATGGATTATTTATGCCAGGTGATGATGAGTATCAAAAAGTTATCTACGAATTGTCTGAATTGATCGTTGCGGCACAAAAACCGATTCGCGTTCTGGATGCGATCAAATGGAACGGCGAAATTCAGCAAAAATTTTTCAAACATAAATGCAAAAAACTTCCGCATGTGACTCCCCTGTATTACGAAGAAAAAAATCCACTTTCATTTGATCCGCAAAAAAAAATAGAAGAATTCCACGAAATCGAACGCAGTATTCGCCGTCAATTAGGTCAGTATAGCGGCGTGGGCAGTATTATGCAGCGCATGTGCCGTGAATATGCACGGGTTGTGCATATGTTAATGGCGCGCGGCACAAAAAAATTTACTGAAATTTCCCAGGAATTATATGGCAGTTCGGAAGATGCTTTTCATATCGGTGCACCGACGTTAAAAGATTTAGCGACACTGGTGACCAAAACATTAAGCAAAATTAAAGATCGTGTTGTGACGCAAGCAGACGATAAAATTTATACGAGTGAAGAAACAGTCGCGATTTTAGGCGAACGATTGGCAGGCTATTTTATCGGCGCCACGCGAACGCCTCGTGTGGAATTAAGCGATGGTATTCTGGCTGATGCGGCAGCCGGGGCTGATCGTATCAAAATTCATACGGGTTATATGTTTAGTGAACGCGAAATTCGGACATTTGAAATTCATGAAGGGTGGGTACATTTAGGTACGACTTTGAATGGCATGTCGCAGCCGGTTTGTACTTTTCTCAGCAAAGGACCTCCTTCTTCTACCATTACACAAGAAGGTTTGGCTATTATTACGGAAGTATTTACGTTTTCTTCCTATCCCAAACGGGTGAAACGTCTGACTAACCGGATTACGGCGGTCAACATGGCAGAGGAAGGCGCGGATTTTCTGGATGTTTTTCATTTTTATCGTGATCAAGGTCTTGAAGATGTAGATTGTTACCATTCCACCACACGCGTGTTTCGCGGCAGTATTCCGGATGGCGGTCCCTTTACGAAAGATTTGTCTTACAGTAAAGGCTTTATTTTAATCTATAACTATGTGCGTCTTGCCGTGCAACGGGGATTGGTGTCAAATATTCCGTTGCTTTTTGCAGGAAAAGCGACGCTTGAAGATATTCATATTATCAGCGATTTGGTAGATGAAGGTATTGTAGTTCCTCCACAGTATATCCCACCGCAATTCCAAGACCTTGCTGCGTTGAGTG
>CAZEEF010000085.1:0-8641 GCA_964511095.1 uncultured Coxiellaceae bacterium
TTTTTTAAAAGCAGTGCTAGCTGTTATTCTGTTAGCCTTACTCTATGAATTTATTAGAAAAAAGTGGTGTCCAAAAAATGTAAAACGAGATTTTTTAGAAGATTTTCCAGGCAATTGGGTTTTAATGTCCACTCAGTTTTTTGTGGGTTTCTTTGTATATATTTTATCTTTTGCGCTAGCAATAATTTGGACTATTTTTTTAGTTATGTTATTAATAATCACATTTCCATGGTGTTTAATACTTTTGCTGTTCTAGGAGTAATCCAGATAGAGTAAAAATATCAATGAATGGAGAAAGCATGGGAACGCAGAGGTTCTCAATTGGTGAATATGGTTACAAACCGGCTACATTTTTAAAAGGGTTTTAAATTCAAATATGACAAAAAAAAAGAAAAAAATGTTTTTGAAAGGTAGCACCGCGGTAGCACGAAAAGGTTTTGATTGATTTTTGACCTTCTCAATGTTCTGTATCATATTGATTATTAACTATTTTTTTCTGCCGACGGCGTGAATCGAACACGCGACCTACTGATTACGAATCAGTTGCTCTACCAACTGAGCTACGTCGGCTTTCCTGCAAAAAGCTTAAATAGAGCGCAGAATCTTAGGATAAAGAACCCGTTAAATCAATAACTATTTAACCAGAGGTCGTATCTTTTTTGAAATACCAGCGATCAGTCATCCCTCTCCTCTTTATCAGGTAAAAAACCGCCAGCCTGCATTTTCCACATCCTTGCGTAATGCCCCGCTCTGGCCAACAATTCATCGTGCGTACCCGCTTCAATAATTTGACCCTGGTCAAATACCAAAATTTTATCCATTCGGGAAAGCGTCGACAATCGATGGGCAATTACAATCGTGGTCTTATTTTCCATAATCAGATTAATCGCATCCTGAATATAGTTTTCTGTAATAGAATCCAATGATGAGGTTGCCTCATCTAAAATCAGGATAGGTGCGTTTTTGAGCATCGCTCGCGCTATCGCTATACGTTGTCGTTGTCCGCCAGATAATTTAATACCTCGCTCGCCTACTAACGATTGATAACCGTTTGGCAATTGACTGATAAATTCATGACAATGCGCTTTTTTGGCAATTTCAATAATTTCTTCATCCGTCGCTTTCATATTTCCAAAACGGATATTCTCCATTAATGTACGGTGAAATAGAGAAATGTCTTGCGGAATTAAAGCAATTTGCTCTCTTAAAGACGCTTGTGTGACTTGATTGATCCGTTGACCATCAATTGTAATTTCACCCGATTCCACTTCAAAAAGACGCAATATTAAATTGACAAAACTACTTTTTCCACTGCCCGTAAAACCCACTAATCCTACTTTTTGACCGCCTTCAATGACAATATTTTTATTTTGAAATAAACGAGCCCCCTCCGCATAATGAAAAGTCACATCGCGAAATTGAATTTTTCCTTTTGAAACAACCAAGGGTTTTGCATCAGCCGAATCTATAATGTCATGCGGTTTTGAAATAATAGAAAGCGCTTGTTTGCATAATCCTATTTGCTCTGAAAAAGAAACAAACTGGCTCGCCAAAAACCATAAATTCCAAAGTATACTAATCGATAAAGAAATTACAAACGTAAAATCGCCAATCGTCACAAGATTTTGACTGTACATGTGAATCAAAATAAAAAGATTCAAACTGAGCAATACAATGATGCTCATATCCCACCAAATCCGCATATGAATAATTTTAGCTTGCATTTCCCTGTCTTTTTGTACAGCCAATCGAATACTTTGATCAACATATCGATTTTCATCTTTGTGTCTTGCAAATAATCTGACATTCACAATGTTACCAATACTGTCTACCATCTTTCCCACAACAGACGTTTTATTTTCCGCAAAAATAAACGACAGCCGCTGAATAGGCTTTAAAAAAATAAATGTGATAGAAAGAAATGCCACAGTCCAGCCCAATAAAATCCATGCAAAAATGGGATGAATAAATAATAGTGTGATGGTAGCAACTGTTATACCCAATACTTGCGCATACAAATCATCCAGTGTCGTAAAAATATTAATAATACCACCTTGCATGTCGGTAATTTTATTGATTAAACTGCCGGAAAAATTATTTTGAAAATAATGATGAGAATGCTGATTCAAATAACTGAACATCTGTGACATCGCGTCTTCACGAAGATTGGGAAATAATTTTAACTTCACCCAATCTAAAATACGCATATTAATACTAAAAAAAATCCAGAGACCAATATAAACAAAAAAATAAGGTTGTATCGCCTTAAGCAAATCAAGCTTATTATCCGAAAACGCGATGGCATGATCGATAATCAATTTCAACACATACGGCGTAAATGTGCTTGTAAATGCCCAGGATAATCCGATGAGTGCCATCATCAAAAACAATTTTTTATAGGGCTTTATCAGGTTTATTATAAAGTGATTTAAAGATAAAGCATGATTTTCTGCCATAAATATGATCTCGTCAGGGTGATTTCCATACTGTCCAAATTACGAAAATAAATTCATTTGATCAAGTCAACTATTAAAAATATTTATAAAAAATAGATTGCAATCACTCTTTGATAACGCTCATAATGATTCATCCCCTCTTTCGTATTTGGCATTTTTTTACAACCCCCTTTTCTTCACGCCTAAAACCTCATTTCTAAAAAATTTTTAAATTGATTTAAATCATTACTGGAGAAATCATATGAAAACTCAAGGATTTTCATTAATTGAATTAATGATAGTCGTTGCTATCATTGGAATTTTAGCAACCATTGCCATTCCTTCTTATCAAAATTATACGCAGCGTGCGCGATTTTCAGAAGTCATCGCAGCGACCGCACCTTTCAAAACAGCTATTTCGCTGGCATTGCAACAAGGATCGCCCCCATCGGAACTCAGTAATAATAATCACGGTATTCCTGCGGAACCTGCTGCTACAAAAAATTTAGCCAGCATCAAAGTGGATAATGGAATCATTACCGCTACGGCGACACAAACAGCCAGTGGCAGCACTTATATTCTGAAACCTAATTCGGATGGAAGTGTCTGGATAGTGGATGGAACCTGTATGAAAGCAGGGTTATGTGAATCCTAGGAGTCAATGAAATGATTTTGCATGACACAGCTATACCGCATCTTGGAATACACTTAGTGAATGCCGGTATCATCGATAAAAACAGTATTATTAATGCAGCTCATCATGCAAAATCACAGGAAATTCCACTAATCAGTTATCTGGTTCAAAACAATCTATTAACAAGCCAGGAAATTCTTTATGCCTGTCAAAAAATATTTTCATTACCCCTGTTTGATTTGAATGATTATGACAAATCATCCTCGACCTTGTTAAGTGCGGAACTAATACATCAATACCGTGTGATTCCTTTAGGAAAAAAAAATAATATATTGCATATCGGCGTTGCAGATCCTACCGATCAATATGCTATTGAAGCGGTTGCCTTTCATACACGATTGAGCACCAAACTTTTTTTAATTGATGAAATTCAGTTGTCGAGATTTATTGATACGGCTTATGGAAATATTGAAGCAAATAACGATTTACAAAAAAATTTGTTAAGACAAATTACACTCGACGATAAACAAAATGCCATTCATGATAATAACATTTCATACGATGAACCTCTCATTCAATTTGTCGATAATATTATCATGCATGCCTTTCAACAGAGTATTTCGGACATTCATATCGAATCCTACGAAACCATTTGCCGCATCCGTTATCGAAAGCACGGTATTTTATTGCTAGCCAATGAAATTCCACCCCAATTGGCGGCACGTATTGCTACACGCTTAAAAGTGATGGCAAAACTTAATATAGCAGAAAAACGTTTACCTCAAGATGGTCGTTTTCAACTTGACTCTATCGATATTCGTATCAATATATGTCCGACTTTATTTGGTGAAAAAATTGTATTGCGCTTACTGAATCTCAATCATATCTCACTCGAAATCGATCAATTGGGTTTTACTCAAAATCAAAAAGCGCTATTTATTAATACGATTTCACGTCCGCAAGGTATGATTTTAGTGACAGGACCGACAGGCAGTGGAAAAACTGTCACACTATATTCTGCCTTAAATTATCTCAATAATTCAGAAAAAAATATCTCGACTGTTGAAGATCCTATTGAAATCAGATTAAGCGGAATTAATCAGGTTAATATCAATACTAAAATTGGATTAGATTTTTCAACTGTCTTACGCGCTTTTATGCGGCAAGATCCAGATATTATCATGATTGGTGAAATACGTGATACTGAAACTGCACAAATCGCAGTTAAAGCATCACAAACAGGACATTTAGTATTATCAACACTTCATACAAATAGCGCTATTGAAACAATGACTCGTCTGCGAGCGCTCGGAATTCCTTCTTACCATATCGCAGAATCCGTCTCCCTTGTGATTGCGCAACGACTGATTCGAAAATTATGTGACTTATGTAAAATGCCAGAAAAATTTATTTATCATGCTAATTTAAATTGTAAAAATAATCAGATTCCTGACTATATCTATCGCGCTAAAGGCTGCGTTCAATGTACGCAAGGTTACACAAATCGCATTGCCATTTATGAATTATTACCTGTCACTGAAAAAATGAGTCGAGCGATTTTGAATGATTCGTATGTCATGCAAGATGAAATTATCACATTAAAAGAGAGTGCAATTGATTATTTATTGCGTGGAATCACGAGTTTGGCTGAAATAAATAGAGTCATTCAATTATGAAACATCTCAAAAATACCTTATATCATTGGCATGGTAAAAATAAAACAGGACAAATTGTATCAGGTGAATTGACAGCACTCAGTATTAACTTAGCCATGTCCAGTTTACAAAAAAAAGAGATACACGTTATTTCAATACACAAAAAGCGTAGCGCTTTATTTAATAAAAAAGTCACTCAACATGATATCATTTTATTTTTTCGTCAGCTTTCTACCCTTATTTTAGCGGGCATTTCTATTTCATCTGCCATACAAATTCTAGGTCAACAGTCTGAACATATCCGATTATTAAAAATGACTTCTTCAATCAAAGAAGACATTGCGACAGGAAATGGTTTGGCTTACGCCATACAAAAATTTCCTTCGTATTTTGATGAAATGACTTTTCATCTCATTTCAGCGGGAGAGAAATCGGGAACACTTGATACCATGCTTGAACAAATTGCTCAACATAAAGAACAGATATTTTTGTTGAAAAGCAAAATTAAACAAGCCTTATTTTATCCCACAATGATTTTATTCGTTGCCATCATTGTGACGCTGCTTATGCTGATTTTTGTTGTACCTCGTTTTACAGATCTGTTTAACAATATGCATGCGGAATTACCCAAATTTACTTTATATGTGATTTATCTTGCTAATTTTTTAAAAAATGATTGGTTGGCTATTTTTATCATACTTGTGATCACCATGACCGGCATTTATTTTGCAAAACGATTCACCCCCGTTCAATCATTCATAGACTCTACACTATTGAAGTTACCTATCATAGGTATTGCCCTCAAAAAATTTATTCTCGCACGTTGGTCTCGCAGTCTCACAACACTATTCGCTGCTGGCATTCCAATCACGGATGCCCTGAAAATGCTAGGCCAATCCGTCGGGAATTCGCTTTATAAAAATGCCATTCATGCACTTTATCTGGATATTTTTGCTGGCAAGCAAATGCATTTTTCCATGCAAAGCTGTAAACTATTCCCTCCAATGATGATACAAATGGTTCAAATTGGTGAAGAATCAGGAACGCTTGAAAAAATGCTGACTAAAATAGCAGATTTCTATGAATCTGATTTGGACCAGATGATTGGGCATTTGAGTCGATTATTAGAACCCTTGATTATGATTATTCTTGGTGTTGTAATCGGAGGTCTGGTTATTGCAATGTATTTACCTATTTTTAAATTAGGGGCTGTCATCTAATGGATATGATCAACTTTATTGTAGAACATCCGAATTTTTTTCTTTTTCTCATTGCGGCTCTTTCGCTCCTCATTGGCAGTTTTTTAAATGTTGTGATTTACCGATTACCTTTGATGATGAAAAATGAATGGAGCGAAGAATGCCGTGAATATTTAGGTCTGAAGGCTCATTCAACTGATAGTGATCCATTAAATTTGTACCTGCCCTTTTCTCATTGCATCCACTGTAAAAAATCGTTGAAACCCTGGCACAATATTCCTGTCATTAGTTATTTAATTCTCCGCGGTAAATGTGCTTTTTGTAGTACAAAAATATCGATGCGTTATCCATTTGTCGAATTACTTTGCTGCATTGCTTCTGTTTATGTTGCGTGGCGATTCGGTATTAGCTGGCAGACAGCGGGCGGCCTGATTTTTACGTGGATTGCCATCAGCTTAATTTTTATTGATCTCGATTACCACTTATTACCTGACCAACTCACTTTATTGTTAGTATGGGTAGGCTTGTTTCTGAGTCTATTTTCTGTTTTTGCCAATAGCCATGATGCCATCCTTGGCGCTATTGCGGGCTATCTCATTTTTGCGATCGTTCAATGGCTTTTTAAAATGGCTACAGGAAAAATTGGAATGGGGCAAGGCGACTTTAAATTTCTGGCTGGGTTAGGCGCCCTGTTAGGCTGGCAACAGTTACCTGTTATCATTTTATTGGCCTCTATTGTCGGTTTGATTTTTGGATTAGTACAAATGGTGATTCGCAATCAATTTAAGAGCATACCCATTCCCTTTGGCCCCTATCTGGCTTTTGCGGGTTGGATCAGTTTAATATGGGGCCCGCAAATCCTGAATCTGTATATCAATAAATTTTGGGGATAATATATGCTTGTGGTCGGTTTAACAGGCGGCATCGGGAGCGGTAAATCAACAGTAGCCGCTTTATTTGACAAAAAAGGGGTGCCTATTATTGATGCTGATGAAATAGCCCGAAGCATCACGCAGCGTGGTGAACCCGTATTAAAAGACATTCTCAGCCTTTTTGGCTCGGATATATTCCTGCCCGACGGACAATTAGATCGGGCAAAACTCCGTGATATTGTTTTTTCGAATGAAATACAACGCAAAAAACTCGAAAAGTTACTTCATCCTTTAATTCGTGCTGAAATGAAATCGCGTATCAATACACTCAAAACCGCCTACTGTATTGTCATGATACCCTTACTGCTTGAAACACATCCAAACCCTCTCATCAAACGTATATTGATTGTCGATACCAGCGAAGATTTACAAATTTCCCGCTCAATGCTACGTGACAAACTCTCTCGTGAAGCAGTTCAAGCGATTTTAAATACGCAAATTAACCGCGCTAAACGTCTAAATTTGACGGATGACATCATTATAAATGACGGTCTTCTTGAAGATTTAATTCCACAGGTTGATAAACTGCATGCGTTTTATCTATCACTGGCTGCGGAAACCAAAGAGCAAAAATGAAGTTAGGCAGACTTTAAAAATCATGTTATTATTCCAGCAAGTTAACCTACTTTTCTGAACAGACATGATTGAAAACGTCATTACTTACGAACAGCCACTTAATGAATTAATCCGGGTCTGCCTCCGATTAGAAAGGTTATTTTTTCAGGTCGATCATCAAATTCGTGATACCTCTGTTTTCGGCACTCGCGACATGATTGTTTTGATTATTAATATCCTTCAATTATTGGAACGACCTGATTTAAAAGCTAAATTAGCAAAAGAATTAAGCCATCAAATGCAATTGCTTGCCAAGTTAAAAAAAACCCCTGAAATCGACCATGTGAAATTAAATGAACTCCTTAAACAACTCGATGAGCTTGGCCGATGGCTTATTGAAAGCAGCGGCAGAATAGGTCAAAATTTACGCGATATTGAATTATTAAATACACTGCGTTTACATCTGGCGACTCCAGGTGGCGGCTGCAGTTTTGATGTGCCAGTTTACCATTATTGGCTGCAACAACCTTCTGAAAAGCGGACTGAAACGATCAAATCATGGCTCAATGAGTTCACTAAAATTCGTTTGGCGAATGACCTCATTTTAAAACTGGTACGTGAAGAAAGTAAAACGCATCAAAAAACCGCTTCTAATGGATTTCATCAAGAGTTATTGGATCCGCAAATTAACCTGCGTTTGATTCGTGTCATGGTCCCCAAAGAAATCGAAACGTATCCTGAAATTAGTCTTGGACGGCATTTTTTGAGTATTCGTTTTTATATACCGACTATTTTGGAACGCTCTGCACAATATCAACATAATCTATCCTTCTGGCTCTCGTATTGCACATCATGACTGAACCCAATTTGAGTAAAATGAAAAAAGAAGATATCTCTTGTCCTCACTGCGGCAAAAAAGGCACCTTCCGGCAAGACAATCCTTCCCGGCCCTTTTGTTCTGAACGATGCAAATTAATTGATTTAGGCGCTTGGGCTGATGAATCACGCTCAATCCCAGGTGACCCCACCTCTTTGCCTGATTCTTCAGACGACGACGTCTGAAATGCCATTCACCTCTCCCCTTGTGGGAGAGGTCGGCGCGAAGCGACGGGTGAGGGGTGATTTTAAGCCAAAAACACCCCTCATCCGCAACTTCGTTGCGACTTCTCCCACAAGGGGAGAAGTAAAAGCACGCTCGTTTTAAGTTCGCGTCAGCGACGTTCTATCTCGA
>CAZEEF010000086.1:0-5079 GCA_964511095.1 uncultured Coxiellaceae bacterium
AAATTATTTCCCCAGTCTTTTGGCTAGTAGCAATTCCAATACCCAATCCATATTTAGAATTCGGCAAAAAAATCTTTTTACAGTAAGGTTATAGAAATCTCCTTTGGTTGATTTGTCAAAATTTATGCTGGTGCCTTATTGAAATAAGATTAAATTATTTGCTCCACAAAATATCCATTTTAATCTCACCCAAATCTAAAGCCTTCGCTATCTTCAAAACAGTAGATCTTTGTGGCATTGCATTAGAGTTAAAAAATCTAGATAATGAAGGTTGTGGTATACCTGTTAATTCAGATAATTTGCTAATTCCGCCGCGCTCTACCACCATGTGTAATAAACTATCTTTAAATGCTCTAATATTGCTAGCAATTGCATCCAGATCATTAAATTTAACGTATATTTCTTCAGTTTTTTCTTTTGGGACGCATTCATCAATCATTTCTTGAATATCAGCAACAATCTCATCTCGAACTTTTTTATCTTCTTCTTCCATCCATAGATTTATAAGGTCAGCAACCCCTTCAAATTCCAAAGCAGTACGCACTGCTTCAACAATAAAACAATCAGCTAATCCCGTTTTTTTCATTTTAACAGCGATAAAAAACAATTTGACTTGTTCAGCTAAAAGAGAAGCAATATTTCGCGCAGAAGAAGTATTAACTTGCAAGGTATCATGTTTATGATGATTATTGTGTCTTTGCATTTTCATATCAATCTCCCCTTAATGGTATGACGATTTAATCTAATCAGTTTTAAATGATCCTTGAACTTGGCTAATTTAAGCTTTTCAATTTTATCGTCGCTCTTAACATAGGCTTGGCATAAAAAAGCTATGCCATTGATGATTCCTACTGGTAATCTTAATTGAACTTTGCCATTTCCAATATTATGCCATTTCATTTTGTATCCATCAGGAATTATCACACCGCCCTTGTCTTGAGCCGGAGACCAAAATTTATTGTTATTAAGTTTAGGATGGTTTGGATATTCCAATAACAATAATCCATCTGGTTTTATGATTGTGTTAAACTCGCTATCACTAAAAACATTTTTATTTTTCAGATCTAAATACGAATCCAAGGCCCATTGTCGGCATTTTGTAAAATGCGTCAGGATCTACAAATCTAGCCGCCCTTATTATCTCTTCTAACATATTTATCTCCTAGAAAAACCAATAATATAATTTAACTGTTGCATTATGTTAAACAGTTAATTCTCCTGCAGCCTTTGGGGTCAAGTATAAACTTAATACTTAACAATCTGTCTTTGCAAAAGTATTAAGTTTATACTTGACCCTATTGTTTTTCGGAACGTTAGCCTTGTCTGTTTCTTGGTGCAGTAGATGGCATATGTGATGAAACTGATTGACACAGTTCTTTTGCTTTATCGAAACAACGACCGAACAAAGTGCCTCGAATGGAAGAAAGGCGGGGTTGATTCTGTTCATTATTTTCAGCCTTATTATTTTTATCTCGGCATAATAAATATAAAGCGCCAATCTCTGCAACGCAGCAAACTGCAGTCATCGCTAATAGCGTGATGGGAAGTTCGTAATCGGTATGAAAATTATGCTTATGAGGAGGCTTTTCAATTCCACAATACGTTTGAAACACTTGATATAAAACTAAGAGAGGTATTGCAACAGTAGCCGCATTTCCCATTTTTTCTATCGCTAAATTTGATAGGTTTTTCTCAGATGATTCTTCCATTTTTTTTTGTCCTTATTAATTAATAATTTTTTGAGGTAAAAAGCTAGAAGAAGATACTGAGTTTTATGATGAATGTCTATATATGCCCTTCCCCCCTTGTGGTATTTGGCTCTAATTAATCAACGGGTTAAACGAATACTGACATCATCCCTTATGAATAATTATGACTATAAATTATACTTAACATGTTATAATAGATAATAAATAAACATTATTATGTTTTAGACGGGGAAAGTATGAGCCATACCAGAGATTACGAGACAGATATTGGGAATGTTAAAAGAAGTATAGACGCTACGTTCAAGCGTAGAAAGCCTGGGCCAGTTAAGCGCATGCTAGTAGCAATGAATGAGATAGCTAAACCTTATGATAAATTGGCTCGAATATTGGAGATAGCAGAACAACAACTTTTAAAACATGATGTATATAAATTTGACGGTCACTACGATTATACGTTGCCAGAAGCAAAGAAATATCTCGAGGAAGATAGAGGTAAATTTTATCATGCCGTTGCAACAGAACTGACAAACAAACTTAATATTAAAAAATGGTATACAGATCATGTAAAAGAGGTTAAATCAACGCAGGAAGAACAAGAACGTAAAAGACAAAAGGAAGAACGTGAAGAGCTAGGACGGCCTGTTGCTCCGGACGCTATAGCACCGCCTGATGCAGCACCCGCCGCTCAAGGTCGACCGCTAAAGTGGGGTGATGTAATTCCTGATATTGATATTAAGAGTGATCCCGTCGCTCCTCCTCCGCCTGCTGCCTTGCCTCCCAGCGCGCCTATTGAACCAGAAGACACGGTTGTCATACATCCTGTGGAGCCTGATGAACACAACCCTGATGATTATCAAGAGCCTCATCCAGGAGAACAGCATAAAGTGTCAGAGTCAGACCATGCTCCTCTTTCCGCAGGAGAGCTGCGCCCAGGATTTTTTGAAAATAGAAAAAATGTTCAGAATCCTGAAAGATCAACACCTTCTGTTGATAAAGAACCGTCATCACGATCAAAAAATCCTGGAAAAATATAAAAGCCAGATATCGAGAGCCGAAAAAAAATCATAACTTGGCTCTCCGCCAAGTGCAATTTGCGATGACTTCACCCTCTTTGTATGCCATCACAAAATTTTTCCTTTTATGACTAAAAAACATCAATGGAACACTTTTTTTCTTGTGAGGAAAACAAATGTATTTTTCATTAGATAAATCATAAGTCGCTCCAAAGACAACTCTACCCTCTGCAATTTCTGATATTTTTTTCGTCATGTTATCTATTCCTAATGCAGTTTCACATCCAGATAATCCAATCGTCGCCTCTTTGCCTAATAACGAAAATGTTTTTTTCATCGCAAAACGATTTATCCAATCTTCGCCACTCATATGGGAAGCTGTCGTACCATCATCGCCTAATTTCATCAGTTTATTATTGGCATGTCCGCTTAACAGCAAATGTATTATTTTCTGTTGTGGAGATAATGATTCTCTTATGACTAATGTACACTCAGGAATTTGTTGCACATTATCCACTAACACTCTAAAGACCTTAAAATCTTTTGAAAGAAATTCATAAGCTTCATTGGCGGGTTCATAATATGTATCATAATACTTACGAATAGCACCAAAACTGGATGAATCAGCCGGCGTACAATCATATTTTCCAAAAAACAAAATAACGACATCTTTTTTGGAATCTTGAACCAACTGATAATCGGATGGCGTATATTTTTTAAATTCTTTCCTGACATCATCATATAACTCAATAAGATTGATATCAGGTTGCTTAATAAACAATAACATCAAATGCTGGTTTGGAGGAGGTTCATCATGATGCTGAAAAAGCAAATAGGCAATGTTTCGATATTTATCAATTATCTCTGTATATTTTTTATTAGCTTGATAAGCTTTCAAAGTAATATCAAAAACTAAATCGAGCGGTGTTTTATTATCTTTATTTTTCACATTCACATTGGCTTTATATTCCAAAAGTAACTCAACTGCTTTTAGATTTCCTGTACGTGCGGCCCAATGCAATAAGCTATCTTTTGATTGATCATCAATGATCTGATGGACGTTCGCTTTTTCATTTAAAATCAACTGCTCTGCTTTATTAAAACAGCTTGCTTGTAAAGCAATAAAAAGAGTCGTTTTGGATCTTGTCTGCATCGCTATTTTTCTCTAAAAGAAAAGGGGTCAAGTATAAACTTAATACTTTTGCAAAGACAGAATGTTAAGTATTAAGTTTATACTTGACCCGGTTAGACGTTCAAATCTTGGGAATCTGATGTTATGATGATGGATTCCATTGATTTCTTTAATAAGAAAAGTGAATCACTCATGACAATACCCATCATAGACAAAACAAATTTTATTCAGCAAATCCAATTACAAAAAAATCCCTTTTTTAAAGAATATTTTGCTTTTTATTCTTCCTGGTCAGGCGGCATTACAACGGATCCTGATCTCATGTTATTACCCATGGACGATCACATGGTTCATCGCGGTGACGGTATTTTTGAGGGAATAAAAGCCGTGAACAGATCGATTTATTTACTGCAGGAACATTTGGAACGCTTATTTGATTCCGCCAGAAAAATTTCATTAAATTTGCCTTTTGACAGGAATCACGTACAACACATACTCATTGAAACACTGCGAGTTGCCAATAAAAATAATGCAATGATTCGCATTTTTATCTCAAGAGGACCGGGTAATTTTTCTGTGAATCCGTATGACTCCATTCAACCGCAACTTTATGTAATGATTCATTCACTGAAAGAGCCTTCTATTGAAAAATATCAAAATGGCATCGTGATTGGTCAAAGCAAAATACCTATCAAATCATCCTGGATGAATCAGGTCAAATCCTGTAATTATCTGCCGAATGTGTTAATGAAAAAAGAAGCCGTTGATCGCGGCATTGATTTTGTGATCGGTATCGATTCAGATGGACTCATTACCGAAGGCCCCACCGAAAATATTATGATCGTTGACAGCCATGAAAATATTATCCAACCGCCATGCAATAATATTTTGAAAGGCCTTACCATGACGCGAGTGTGCGAATTAGCGCGTGAAAATGGAATGAAAACGGAAATCAAATCCATTTCATTTGACGATTTAAAATCAGCACGTGAAATTCTCATTACAGGAACAAGTCTTAATGTGCTTCCCGTTGTCAAATTTGACGACTTGACCATTGGTGATGGAAAGCCTGGCAGAATCGCCAAAAAATTAAATGAATTCATGCTGGCTGATATTCTGCATGGCAATCATGGCGTCGCTTTTTAAGCTAGAAAATGCAATCAATCAAAATTGATTAATGCATTTTCTAATACTAACTGATTTGAATAAGTTTTAAATTTTTTAT
>CAZEEF010000086.1:5179-8627 GCA_964511095.1 uncultured Coxiellaceae bacterium
ATAGCAGATTCTTTTTCAAAAGGAATCCAGATAAATGCTGTTTTTGTTTCGCCGGGATTAAAGCGTAAATTATTTTCTGTTTTGTTACGTCCCTGAATGGCATTTTGAATCGTATTCAATGTGATTAACGTTTTATTATTTTCATCGGTAATTTGAAAATCATTTACTGTAGCAATATCTTTCATATAATTTGTCATGTAAATTTCATAAACTAAAAAATAGTGATCGCGCGCTTTCAAGGGAGAAGGTTCTTGATAAGTTGATAATAATAATTGCGCTGGAATCGGGGCGGTTTCTGCATTAATTTTCGAAAAACAGAATAGGCAAGTTAATAATAAAAAGTACCTTAAAAAATGATCTCTCTGCATTGTATGATTCCTTCATGCCCTGGGAAAAGTGAGTTAACTATATGAATATACACTAATTTTTTAACTTTTGTGTAACACTTTTTGCGTTTTATTATGCGGAAATCACGTAAGTATATGATAAATATAAATTATTTTGCTATAATGCCAGAGAATAACTTATTGATTAAGGCAGGAATTCCATGACAATCCAGTTCATCGGCTCTTTTGATAAAGATCAAGTCTATTGTGCCGGTTCCTTCACCAAAATGTTAACGACATTTGTTTCATTGTCATTATTATCAGAACACTATGAATTAACTCACATACTGGATGATAATCTATTTTTAGATAAGATATGTGACAATCCATCCGCTAACGATTTTTTACGGCTTTTTCAAAAACACATTGGGAGTCCATTTACGCTTCGTGATATTTGTTCTTATTATGCTGGATTGCCTTATACTTTCGATTTATCAGAAAAAGAATTAGAAAACGTTGAAAAAGGCCAGCCTTTTAAACACCATCAAGTCCCTGATGAAAAAACTTTTTTGTATTTGTGTGAAAATAAAATCACGCCAGTCTATGCGAATCGTTGCAAATTTCATTATTCAGAACTATCGATTATTTTTTTAGGTTATCTCATCGAAAAAATATATCACAAAAAAATGGAAGATTTATTCCAAC
The DNA here is from genome assembly GCA_964511095.1 of uncultured Coxiellaceae bacterium. Classification (GTDB taxonomy): domain Bacteria; phylum Pseudomonadota; class Gammaproteobacteria; order DSM-16500; family DSM-16500; genus DATIJJ01. The sequence goes on from CAZEEF010000086.1 coordinate 6,211, forward strand.
AGTATGTGATCGATCCATTTAAACTCAAAAACAGTGTGTTTTCGAGAAAGCGGGTCGAAGGCGTTTATTGTCAAGATCTCTCCGATCGATATGATTATCCATCGATTGCGATCGTCGATCATGGGTATTTTTGTTATAGCAATGGCTATTATACGACATTAAACGACATGAAATTATTAATTGAAAACATCGTAAACAATCCTGTTTTCAATGTCATGATTGATATCACACAGGCACGCGCCGCTTCAAACAGACTGTTAAATGGTCTCACCATCGAAATAAGATTAGTAAATGATGACGTCTTGATTGGTTATGAAGGTTTATCCTTTAGCGGCTGCAATCTCTGGATGTATTCACTGAAAAATAAACAAGGCTATATTGCTTTCAGCAATGATGAAGAAACGATTTATGATGCCGTGTATGGACAGGCTGGCTATACGGTATTTGACACCGTTCCTGACTACACACAAAAAGATTATATCCATTTTCGGAACACTTATCAGGCCGCTTATACCACTCAACACATTCCTCCCGAATTTCAAGGAAATTATCTTCGGGTTAACATTAATGAAAAAAATTTGCCGGACATTTTCAGGGTGTCCGATCATTCCATGATGATTCGAAATCCGGATGAAATCGAATATGATATTATCCATTTAAATAATAATTATCGCATACTCAACAAAGATCATGTGCACGGTGCAAAAGTCGGTTTTTATACGGCGCGCAGTCATCATCACTATATGTGTTACGATGGTACGTTGTATAAAAAAATCGAATAAAAAAATCGATTCAACTTAATTCAGGAAACAGATAATGATTGATCGTAAATGTCTGATCATGATACCAGTTAGCCGTAAACGTAATATAAGCGACTAATTTTTCATGCGCTGTTTGATTGGCTGTTCCACGATGCAATGTTCTGCCATCAAAAATAACAATATCGCCGGGTGATAATAAAGGTGAATAAATAGGCGCTTTGGCATCATCAACTATCGGCAAAAGATGACTGCCTTTGATAAATTCGGTTGGGCCATTTTCTTGCGTCACTTCAACCAATGGAATTAACACCGTAAAATAATACGGCGGTAATCGAAGATCTAACTCACTTAAATTAACACCGATTGTTTTATTGGATATGGGATAAACATCTCTGTGCATATTCGTAGGACCGGAGCCACCGTCTGAAGGAATAGCCCCCCAATAATGATTGAAATTAATATCGGGTGACAGTTGCTGGATAATTTGAATAACCGGTTTTGCTGCTTCATGAAAAATATCAGACGTGAATCCGCATCGGTAATCAAGCCGACCCAAATGCCTTTCAGCGATATCCGAATAGGTCTCGAGTGGCCGTGCCATATTGTTAATTTTGGCCAGCACCTTTTCTCTGATTTTATTTATTTCGCGGGTCAATGCATTTATTGTATTCGCATCAAACATATTGTTAATCACTAACACACCTTCTTTTAAAAGCGTATCCATGGTCTATTCCTTAATAACAATATTTTCTATGATAACATGAAATATTCCCATCGTTAGCCATTCCAATATACAATGAATAACAACGGGTTGACAGGAGACGTGGTGTGACAGAAATACTTTTGATTTTTGTCGGTGCGGGTATCGGCGGTGTTTCGCGCTTCTTTGTCTCGCAATTTTTTTACGGAATATTGGGTCGTCAATTCCCGTATGGCACGTTGATTGTCAATGTGAGCGGCTGTTTTTTAATGGGTTTATTCTTTGTTATTTTACTCGAACGCTTCAATGACATGGCGTCGCCATTGCGTTCATTGTTACTGATTGGTTTGTTAGGCGGTTACACCACTTTTTCTTCTTTTTCGATCGAAACACTGCTGCTCATTGAAAATGGATCCACACTGGCTGCGATGTTAAATATTTTTCTCAGCCTGATTTTATGCATTCTTGCAACCTGGCTTGGCATTATGGGAGGAAGGCAGTTATGAAAACAATCGATGTGATTTTCGTTAGAATTTATATCACGGAATCCTCACACTTGCTGAATACGATTGTGAAGTATCTTAAAAATGAAGCTAAAATTCGCGGCATCAGTGTATTTCGTGCGATCAGTGGTTTTGGTGACACCGGCAAAAATCACACGGCATCACTCATGGATCTTTCGTTAGATTTACCGTTATCTATCGAATTTTTTGACAGTAAAAATAAAATCGACACGGCATTAGATTATTTAAGCGGTATCATCAAGCATGAGCACATTGTTTTTTGGGAGGCGAAATCGAATGATTGACTCCGTGTGTGTCATGCCAGCGTGCTTTTACATAGGTATCTACACAACTAAACTGTCATTCCCGCGAAGGCGGGAATCTATTTATCCGCTAGTACCATTCCAAATGGATTCCCGCCTTCGCGCACTATCATCCGGTAAATCGGTATCA
>CAZEEF010000087.1:0-2091 GCA_964511095.1 uncultured Coxiellaceae bacterium
GGTAATTCAATCATTTCAACCAATTCACCCTGATGAGACCGTCCCGACACTTTCAAACCCGCCGCTTCAATGGGCGGTAATAATTGATTATTCACTTCATAACGATGGCGATGACGTTCAATAATACTATTTTTACCGTACATTTTACGTGTCAACGAACCTTCTACCAATTGACAGGATTGCCCACCCAAACGCATCGTACCGCCTTTGTCGGATGTTTCAGAACGCATTTCCACCTTGCCCGACTGATCGATCCACTCTGTCACCAATCCCACAACGGGATACGGTGTTTCCGGATTAAATTCTGTGCTATTGGCATCCGGCATAGCCGCTTTATTTCGTGCAAATTCAATCAAAGCAATTTGCATCCCTAAACAAATGCCCAAATAAGGCACTTTATTTTCACGGGCAAAACGCACCGCTGCAATTTTACCTTCAATACCCCGCGAACCAAATCCGCCGGGCACAATAATGCCATCCATCTCTTTTAATATGTCAATACCTTCGCGTTCGATATCTTCAGCATGTATATAACAAATAGTCACGCGTGTATGCGTTTGAATACCCGCATGCAGCATCGCTTCAATCAGTGACTTGTAGGATTCCGTGAGATCCATATATTTACCCACAATGGCAATGGTCACTTCATTCTTTGGATTGCGATAAGAATCGACCACTTGTTCCCACTCGCCAAGATCCGCTGTTTTTGCCTGAATGCCCAGCATATCGACCACAATTTCATCCAATTTTTGCCGATGTAATTCGAGTGGAATTTGATAAACAAAATCGACATCCTGCAATGGAATCACCGCCCGTTTTTCGACATTGGTAAATAAAGCAATTTTCGATCGGGCGCCATCGGGCAAGGGCCGATCACAACGGCAGAGTAAAATATCGGGTTGTATACCAATCGAACGCAATTCTTTGACGGAATGCTGCGTCGGTTTTGTTTTAATTTCACCCGCCGTTTTAATATACGGTATGAGCGTTAAATGAATAAACAGAGCATTCTGTCGGCCTTCTTCGACACGCATTTGACGAATGGCTTCCAGAAAAGGCAGCGATTCAATATCGCCCACGGTGCCACCAATTTCGACCAGTGCAATATCCACGCCTTCAGCAGCTTTTTTAATACAGCGTTTGATTTCATCTGTAATATGCGGAATGACTTGCACTGTCCCACCCAAATAATCGCCGCGCCGTTCTTTTTGTAATACATTGGCATACATGCGACCACTGGTAAAATTATTGGCTTTAGACGTTTTAATCCGGACAAACCGTTCATAATGACCGAGATCCAAATCCGTTTCACCCCCATCGTCCGTGACAAATACTTCACCATGCTGGGATGGATTCATGGTACCGGGATCCAGGTTAATGTAGGGATCGAGTTTCAGCAGCGTCACTTTCAAACCACGTGCTTCTAAAATGGCGCCTAATGAGGCGGAGGCAATGCCCTTCCCCAACGAGGAAACGACACCACCGGTGATAAAAATATATTGAGTCATGGCTTCTTATTCGAGAATTGTATTTATTGTTGCGACTCTAGCAAAATCGGCGTTTGGCCGCAATAAATTACAGCATCTCTTGAATAGGTTGGTATGTTATGATTACACTTGGAGCAACGACATCTTGACTAAAGGAGCTCGCATTGATGAAATCTATTGTCCCTTTGTTTGGCATTATTTTGATTATCGCGGGAATAGTGGCACTCGGTTATCAAGGTTTTACTTACACGAAACGTGAACCGATTGTGCAGATAGGTGATGTTAAAGTGACAGCTGACACGCAAAAAACGGTTTATTTTCCACCTTATTTAGGCGGCATTGCCGTCGTCGCGGGTATTGTTTTGGTGATTGCGGGAAGAAAGAATTAAAAATAATCACTGACCTCTGCGAACCCATCGTGGCACTCAACCATGTCATGCCAGCGCGCCCTTAGCTGGCATGACACAGTGTTTTATCGTCTTTTCCCTGATGTATTTAGCGTTGCAGAGGCAACCCTTGTGGCTTCTTCGGGTTTTTGCGCGTATACCTGATTAAACAGACTGTTTGGGTGTCCGACCCGCATATAGTCGCGAAAGCTTTTCCC
>CAZEEF010000087.1:2191-8501 GCA_964511095.1 uncultured Coxiellaceae bacterium
TTTTTTAAAAATAATGGTTAGAGAGTATACAATAAGTAAAATAATTAATCAAAAACATTATGTTCAGTCATCACAAACCCAACCACCCCCACTAACACCTCATCCACATAGATTAATGGAATCCTGTCACGCATCCATGGCGGTACCCCCCATGTTTGAAATAATTTTTTTAATTCATGATGATGTTGCCGACCTGGCAAACGCACTATTTCACCGCCTGTTCTAAAGCGCACCGTTATTTTACCGTAGATTGAGGAGCAAGACGGATCCGCTTTCAAGACTCCAATATGGGATAGGATGAGAGGCTCCAACATATTATTCCAAGGAATAACTTGATTCGGATCATGTTGTCCTAATTTTTCCATCAAAAACAATTCATCCCGATAACGTCGAATTTCCACATTTCCCCATGCAACATGCGGCATTTTATCCGCTCGTGCCTGCAAAAGTGTTTTTAATAGTTGCTGCATTTTCACGGTCGATGGCAAAATAAATTTTGCCTGATCGATCCAGTAACGTAATACTTGTCGCTGCTCAATTTCTTTGAGTATCAATAATTTTTTCACTGAAAGCGTGTCTGGTGTACTCCCCTGCACTTGTTTGAATAAAGCTTCTGCACTCATTTCAATAAATTGCTGCGCATCCGCGCAATGATCGGCCGCACGCGCGAATGTTTTAGTCACAGTCGGCCAGCGCTTTTGTAAAATCGGTATCACTTCATGCCGTAAAAAATTTCGTGTCATTTGAGAGTTGGCATTCGATTCATCTTCAATCCAGTTTAATTGATGATGCTTGGCGTAGTGCAATAAATCTTCCCGCGTAACATCCAATAACGGTCTCGCATGCCATCCCAATCCAATTGTTTTGATACGTGGCATAGCAGATAAACCTTGTGGACCTGCACCGCGACATAATTGCAATAAAATCGTTTCTGCCTGATCATTTTGGTGATGGGCTGTCAGTAAAATTTCATTTTTCGTTAAATGATTTTCAAAGAGTTGATAACGCAATTGACGTAACTGTTCTTCAAGGTTTTGGTTGATACCCGGATGAATAGTTTGGTGAAGCAATTCAACATTCAATCGATGACAAATCGCCGCGCAATGTATTGCCCAATCATTTGCACGCGCATTCACACTATGATTAATATGAATAGCACGCAAATCGATCAGATGATCAGCACGCAATCCCGCAAATAGATGCAAAAGCACATGCGAATCCAATCCACCGCTATAACCCAGTAAATATTTTTTACCTTGCCCATCACGAATAAATTTCGCAATGTGTTCAGTCAGTGAGACCATAAGACATCAATCGTTGATAACGTAAATCCAGCAATTGACTGCTCGAATAACCCTGCAATTCGATCAGCTTTTCGCCCAAAATATCCTTTAAAGTCGAAGCCACTGCATCATAATCACGATGCGCACCACCCAGCGGTTCTGAAACAATTTGATCGATTAACCCCACTTGCAAATTCTTCTCGGCCGATACACCCATCGCCTCCGCTGCAATAGACGCTTTATCCGCACTCTTCCATAAAATAGACGCGCAACCTTCCGGCGAAATCACCGAATAAATGGAATATTGCAGCATCAACGTACAATCTCCCACACCAATCGCCAGCGCCCCACCCGATCCACCTTCGCCAATAACAGTGCAAATAATAGGCGTTTTTAACCGGGATAATACCAATAAATTACGCGCAATCGCTTCACTTTGATTGCGCTCTTCGGCACCAATCCCGGGATAAGCACCGGGTGTATCAATAAAGGTAAAAATCGGTAATTTAAATTTTTCAGCCATCGACATTAAACGTAACGCTTTTCGGTAATCTTCTGGATTCGGCATGCCAAAGTTTCGTTCGATCTTTTCCTGCGTTTTACGCCCTTTTTCATGTCCAAAGACCATGACGGGCTGGCCATTAAAACGCGCTATGCCTGCGACAATGGTAGGCCCTTTTGATAAAGCACGATCGCCATGCAATTCATCAAATTCGGTAAAAATTCTTTCTATATAATCCAGCGTATGCGGACGCAACGGGTGACGGGCTAATTGAGTCACTTGCCAGGGCGTCAAGCGGGAAAAAACATCCTTTGTTAACTGCCGGCTTTTTGCTTCCAGGCGCGAAATTTCATCCGTAATATTGATATCAGAATCTTTACCCACCATCCGCAATTCCTGAATTTTAGCTTCAAGTTCTGCGATAGGTTGTTCAAAATCAAGGAAATTTAAGTTCATACGACTGCTCGCTTCATCAGTATGCGTTGAAAGTGGCAATATCATAGCTGATATTGGGGAATTGTACCTAAATTTTTATGGTCGACTATGATAAAGTACAACCACCGCCGATTGCTTATGGACCAGACGACATGGACCCAACATTTATTCATTTACGGATGCATACTGAATATTCACTCGTGAATGGAATCATTCAAATTCAACCATTGATTGAAAAAGCAGCACATCATCACATGCCTGCGATTGCCATCACCGATCAAAGTAACCTGTTTGCTGCGATTAAATTTTACAAAGAGGCGTTAAGTGCCGGGATTAAACCGATTATTGGCGCCGATATCTGGCTCGAAAATACAAAACAATCCGCGCATCCCTATCGTTTAACGTTATTGTGCCAGAACGATGAAGGTTACAAGAATTTACTCATCCTGATTTCGAAAAGTTATATCGAAGGACAGGCGCACAATAAAGCCATCATCCAACACGAATGGTTACGTGAACGCGCTGCCGGCCTGATTGTCCTGTCAGGTGCTGTGGAGGGCGATCTGGGTGAAGCCTTATTGGCAAATGATCTCAAACGGGCTAAAACGCTCGCTCTGGAATGGAAAACACTGTTTCCTGATCGATATTTTTTAGAACTTCGTCGTACTGGCAAACCCTTTGAAGAACGTTACATACAATCCGCTTTATCCTTAGCCGAAACCTGTGACATCCCTGTGGTCGCAACCAATGATATGCATTTTCTCGAACGCGATGATTTCGAAGCACACGAAGCGCGCGTTTGCATTCATGAAGGCACTATTTTAGCGGATCCCAAACGTTCCAAAGCATTTACCGAACAACAATATTTTCGTACGCAAGATGAAATGATCGCCTTGTTTTCGGATATACCGGAAGCGTTACAAAATACCGTAGAAATCGCAAAACGTTGCAATGTGACATTGGTGCTCGGAAAAAACTTTTTACCGAATTATCCTGTTCCTGAAACATTCACCACGGAAACGTATCTGATTGACGTTGCCAAACAGGGCTTAAATGAACGGCTCGCCATTTTATTTAATACAACGGAACTCCCTGAAAAACGTCAGGCATATGATGAGCGTTTACAATTAGAACTCGACGTTATTAATAACATGGGATTTGCCGGTTACTTTTTGATTGTGGCCGATTTTACCCGCTGGGCGCGAAATAATGATGTACCCGTCGGTCCCGGTCGCGGATCCGGTCCCGGGTCATTAGTCGCTTATGCTTTAAACATTACCGATCTTGATCCGCTCGCCCATGAATTACTGTTTGAACGATTTTTAAATCCGGAACGTGTTTCCATGCCGGATTTTGATATCGATTTTTGCATGGAAGGACGGGATCGTGTCATTGATTACGTCATGCAAACGCACGGCCATGAAAGTGTTTCGCAAATTATTACTTATGGCACCATGGCTGCACGTGCGGTATTGCGCGATGTAGGCCGTGTGTTAGGGATGAGTTATGGACATGTCGATAAACTCGCCAAATTGATTCCATTTGAAATTGGCATGACGCTCGATAAGGCACTCGCTGAGGAAGAATTATTACGTGAACGTTATCAAAAAGAAGATGATGTGCGCACGTTGATTGATTTAGCCATGAAACTTGAAGGCACAACGCGAAATGTCGGCAAACACGCCGGCGGCGTTGTGATTGCACCGGCCAAATTAACTGAATTCACAGCGCTTTATTGTGAACCGGGTGAAACAGAACATCTTGTGACGCAATTTGATAAAGATGATGTGGAAGCCGCTGGATTAGTTAAATTCGATTTTTTGGGTTTGCGTACCTTAACGATTATCGATTGGGCTGTTAAACATATTAAAACCATGGAAAAAGAAAAAAATCTAGCGATCCATTTGATTCCCATCAATGATGTACTCACTTATCAATTATTAAAATCCTGCAAAACCACTGCCGTGTTTCAGCTGGAATCGCGCGGCATGAAAGATTTGATCAAACGTCTGCAACCGGATTGTTTCGAAGATATCGTGGCATTGGTTGCACTGTTCCGCCCGGGTCCATTGCAATCAGGGATGGTGGATGATTTTATTAATCGAAAACACGGCCGCGCGAAAGTCAGTTATCCGCATCCCAAACTGGAACCTATTTTGCGGCCGACGTATGGCGTTATTGTCTATCAGGAACAAGTCATGCAAATTGCGCAAGTGCTGGCAGGTTATTCGCTGGGTGCTGCGGATATTTTACGGCGCGCGATGGGTAAGAAAAAACCGGAAGAAATGGCGATCCAGCGTGAGATTTTTTGTAAAGGGGCTGTTCAGAATCAGGTTAATTTAGAAGTCGCCACGCACATTTTTGACTTGATGGAAAAATTTGCCGGCTATGGTTTTAACAAATCGCATTCTGCCTCTTATGCGTTGATTGCTTATCAAACCGCCTGGTTGAAAGCACATTATCCCGCATGCTATATGGCGGCGGTGTTGTCATCTGATATGGATAATACGGATAAAGTGGTTTTATTTATTGACGATTGTGAAGCCTTACAATTAAAAATTGCGCCGCCCGATATCAATCAAAGCGATTATCCCTTTAAAGTGATCGATGAAAAAAATATTGCTTATGGCTTGGGTGCCGTGAAAGGCGCGGGACAGGCTGCGATTGAGGAAATTGTCGAAACACGCAAAAAAGGCGGTTTTTTTACGGATTTATTTGATTTCTGCCAGCGTGTCGATCCAAAAAAAATGAATCGACGTGTTTTGGAAGCATTAATCAAAGCAGGTGCTTTTGATAAAATCGGTCCGCACCGTGCCAGCATCTTGGCAAGTTTGGAAATGGCACTCCAGCAGGCAGAACAAACGTTACGTGATAAAACGCATGGACAGCATGATTTATTCAGCGCTTTGACGACTCCCATCACATCTGTCAATTATTTGGATGTTCCGGAATGGAGTGAGCACGATCGATTATTCGGTGAAAAAGAAACGCTGGGATTATATGTGACAGGACACCCGATTCACCGTTATTTACAGGAATTGCAGCATTTCGCAAAAAATCGAATTACCGAGTTGCGTCCCACCGGGAAAAATCAAACAACGACTGTGGCCGGTATTATCATTGGCCTGCGTGTGATTCAAACGAAACGCGGTGATCGAATGGCCGTTGTGACGATAGATGATGCCAGTGCACAAATCGATGTATTGTGTTTTGCGGATATTTATCATAAATACCGTGAATTATTGACGAAAGATAAACTCATCGTAGTCGAGGGTGAAATCAGTCTGGATGAATTCAGTGGAAATTATCGTGTCATTTGCCGTGATCTTTTTTCCATGGATCAAGCGCGTGAACGGTATGCGAAATATTTGAAAATATTTTTACCCGACAATAAATCCGATGACATTGGGAAACTCGCGACCGTGCTTGAAAAACACCGCGGCGGAAATTGTCGTATTACGATTGATTATATGTCAGAAACGGCTAAAGCCAATTTGCATTTGGGGGAACAATGGCGTGTGCGCCCGACGGATGCCCTGTTGCAGACGCTTCGGGAAATGACGGCTGAGAATGGCGTGGAAGTGGTTTATTAGTTTATTTGATTACGCTAGAATAATGCCCAAAATCAGAACATGAAATGAGGTTATATGGCCCTTTTAAAAGTTGTATTTCACCCCCACCCTGCCTTGTCTGACATCGCAGAACCTGTGACGCAATTTGATGATGATCTCAAAAAACTGGTTCAAGATATGTATGAAACGATGTATGCCGAAAACGGTGTGGGGCTTGCCGCTCCGCAAGTGGCCATCCGAAAACGCATTGCGGTCGTGGATGTTTCAGATGATCGCAATAAACCGTTCGTGATTATCAATCCGGAAATCATTGAAAAACACGGTGAAGAATTAATGGAAGCCGGCTGTCTGTCTGTCCCGCATACCTACGATAAAGTACCGCGCGCAACCCAAGTCAAAGTCCGTGCCCAGGATGAAACGGGAGCCTTTTTTGAAATAGAAGGCGATGGATTATTAGGTCATTGTTTGCAGCATGAAATCGATCATTTGAATGGAAAGCTTTATATCGATTATTTATC